>NZ_JADWOW010000044.1:0-71503 GCF_015767455.1 Brevundimonas sp. BAL450 | reverse complement strand
GGCGCTCGGCCGGCGACCTTGCGGCGACGGGCTGTGATCGAGCGGGATATAGCGGCGGGGCGGATTACTCGCCGGGTCCGGGACATGGAGCGCTGTCCATGCCCGCCCGTTCAGGGCCTAAACACCGGCTAGCGCCTAAGACGCGTGCCCACCGGGGGCTCTGGAAGAACGATCGCGCGGGGCGTCAGCCTTCGTCGAAACGGTATTTGTCTATTCCTTACACCGGGCGATGGCCCGGCGCCCCGTTCCCTTCCCATCACCCCGCACCGACGGGCGCCTTGGCGTGGGCGCCTTGGCGTGGGCGCCGTTCTCCTGCACCGTCCCTGATGCATTGCCTTACGCCGCGACAGGCCGCTATGCGTATTGAAACGAAACCCAGGAGACGCCCGTGGCCATTCCCGCATCGCTGGACAAGAACCTCACCCTCCCCGTCATCGCCGCGCCCATGTTCCTGGTGTCCGGCCCGGATCTGGTGGTGGAGACGTGCAACGCCGGGATGATCGGCACCTTCCCCTCCCTGAACCAGCGCACCACCGAGGGCTATCGGGACTGGCTGGTGGAGATCAAGGAGCGGCTGAAGCCCGACGCCGCCCCCTTCGGCGTCAACCACATCGTCCACCCCACCAACCCCCGCCTGATGGCCGACATGATGGTGTCGGTGGAGCATCAGGTGCCCCTGATCATCACCTCGCTGGGCGCGGTGCGTGATGTGGTGGATGCGGTGCACGGTTATGGCGGCGTGGTCTTCCACGACATCGCCAATGTGCGTCATGCCCGCAAGGCGGCCGAGGCGGGCGTCGACGGCCTGATCCTCGTCGCCAACGGCGCGGGCGGGCACGCCGGGGTGGTGAACCCTTTCGCCCTGGTCAACGAGGTGCGCACCTTCTTCGACGGAACCATCATCCTGTCCGGCTGTCTCTCCACAGGTCAGGATGTGGCCGCCGCCCTGATGATGGGCGCCGACTTCGCCTACATGGGCACCCGCTTCATCGCCACGACCGAGAGCCTGGCTCAGCAGGAATACAAGCAGATGATCGTGGACGCCGGAGCCTCCGACGTCACCTACACCCCGGCGGTGTCGGGAATCCCGGCCAATTTCCTGACCCCGTCGCTGGTCGCCAACGGCATCGATCCCAAGTCCCTGCCCGAGCACAAGCTGGACATGGGCGAGGAGGCGCGGGCCTGGAAGACGGTCTGGTCCGCCGGTCAGGGCGCGGGCGGCGTCCATGACATTCCGACCACAGCCGAACTCATCCGTAGACTGAATGACGAATTTGTATCGGCTTGTGATAAATTCGTCAGAAAGCGGAGTTAATGGCGGCCACACACCGCCAACAACATCTGAGTCGTCTCATGCTCCGCACCACTCTTCTGGCCGCCGCCCTCGTCGGCCTGTCCGCCCCTGCCGTGTCGGCCCAGGACGGCGGGTTCAGCCTGCCAGACGGTTTCGGCGTAGAGATCGGAGCAGGCACCGACAACCGCTCCAAGAACGCCTCCAAGACCAACGGCGAGGCCTATGCCTACGGCATCGTGGACTGGGCCCCGGCTACGGGTGATGTCTACGTGTCGGGTTCGATCGAGGGCGTGGACTCCAACGGCGCGGACTGGGAGTCCCGGCTGCTGGTCGGCTGGGCGCCGCAGTTCGCCGGCTTCGACTTCGACATCAACGCCGCCCACAAATGGCTGGTCGACCCCGTTCCTGGCGTGGATGACGACAGCTGGGAATTCACCGCCAACGTCTCCCGCTCCATCGGACCGGCGAGCGCTCGGCTCCAGTATCAGTACTCGCCCGACGCGATCGGATCGACGGGAAGCTTCAGTTGGGTCGAGGCCCGCGTGGGCTGGGAATTCACCCCGCGCCTTGAAGGCACTGCGGCCATCGGGCGGCGGGAGCAGCGCAACAGTGTCGACTACACCGGCTGGAACGTCGGCGCGACCTACGCCCTGACCCGGAATCTGGAGCTGGACGTGCGCTACTACGACACCGACGTCGATCTGCCCGCCGACAACAAATACGATGACACAGTGGTGGCCGAGATCAGGCTGGCGTTCTGATCCCGGCCTGCCCGGTCAGGTGACCTTCTTGGCCACCGTGAATCCCAGCACCAGCAGCACCACGAACACCACCACGGCGGCAATGGCGAGGAACTGCGCGATTCCGGCGGCGGCGCCGGCGATCCCGGTAAAGCCCGCCAGCCCGGCGATTACAGCGATAACGGCGAAAATCAGCGCCCACTTCAGCATGTCGTTCTCCTTTTTGAAGACGGAGAAACGGCGCGCAGACGGGACCGTTCCAGAATGCGTCTAGCCCACGCCCACCTTCTTGAGGATGGGCCGCAGCGACACCTCGCCTTTCCTGAAATCCTTCCAGGGATCGGGCTTCTTCAGCAGGGCCGGCGCGGTGCGCAGGGTGTAGGCCTTCGGGTCCAGCCCCTTGCGCACCTGCCCCCACGACAGCGGAAAGGCGATGGTGGCTCCCGGCCGGGCCCGCGCTGACCACGGCGCCGCCGCCGTCGCCATGCGCCCGTTGCGCAGATAGTCGAGGAAGATCTTCCCGCCCCGCGCCTTCTTGGACAGGGTGGTGGTGTAGCGGTCCGGCGCCGCGTCCCTGACCTGCTCGCAGACCGCCTTCGCAAACGCCTTGGCCTGGTCCCACTCCACCCGGCTGCGCCCGTCCGCCTTGATGGGCGTCACCACGTGCAGCCCCTTGCCGCCCGTGGTCTTGACGAAGGGATTCAGGCCCAGCGCCTCCAGCGTCGCCTTCATGTCCTTGGCCGCAGCGATCACATCCTCGAAATCCAGCCCCTCGTCGGGGTCCAGATCGAAGGTCAGCTGCTCCGGTGTCTCCGGATCGCCGGGCTTGCAGCCCCACGGGTGCAGCTCGATGCCCCCCGATTGGGCGATGGCCACCAACCCGCCCACGTCGGACGCCGCCAGATAGGGGGTCCGCTGCTTCACATCGATCAGCTTTAGGCGCGGGCTCGATCCCCTCATGGCGTGGCGCTGGAAGAAGGTCTCTCCCTCGATCCCGTCCGGCGCCCGGATGATCGATGTGGGCCGGTCTGCCACATGGGGCAGGATGCGCTCGGCCGCCATCTCCATGTAGCGCGCCAGATCGGCCTTGGTGATCGCCGCCTCGCCGTCATGGGCGGGCCACAGGGGCTTGTCGGGGCTGGAGATGGTCACGCCCGCCACCACCACCTTGCCCTTGGGGCTGACCGTCTTCGCCGGCGCCTGGGGCGCGTCGGTGACGTCGCTTGGCGCCTTGTCCTCGCGCAGACCCTTGTAGGCGGCGTGGCGCAGGGTGCCGTTCTCGGTGAGCCCCCCATGCTCGATCTCGGCCACCAGCATCGGCTTGACCCAGTGGATCTCCCGCCCGCCCTTGGGCGGAGTCTTGCCCGCGAACGGACTGTCGTCCGAGGCCGCAGCCTTCAGCGCCGGGACCAGCACCTTCGTCAGCGCCTCGCTGTAGCCCGTGCCCACCCGGCCCAGATAGCGCAGACCCTTGCCCTCCTTCACCCCCACCAGCAGCGAGCGGAACCGCGTGCCCTTCTCCGACGACCAGCCGCCGATGATCACCTCATCCCGGCCCCGGCATTTGGACTTCACCCAGCTGGCCTGCCGCCCCGCCCGGTACGGCGCGTCCAGCGTCTTGGAGATCACACCCTCCAGATCCATGCGACACGCACTGTCCAGCACCGCCTGACCCGTGGTGGCGAAATGCTCCACGAACCGCAGGCCCGGCCCCGCCTTGCCCGCCCGGTCCACATAGGCCTGCAGCCGCGCCTTGCGCTTGGCCAGCGGCAGGTCCCGCAGATCCTCAGCCCCCTCGAACATCAGGTCGAAGGCGAAATAGATCAGGTCGTCCGTGCGCTCCTCGGAAATGGCCGCCTGCAGCGCCGAGAAGTCCGGCATGTGGTCGTCGTCCAGGGCGCACAGTTCTCCGTCGATGACCCCGTCCGGCCAGCCGGCCGCCTGCTTGGCCAGCGCCGGGAACTTCGCCGACCAGTCCAGCCCGCTGCGGGTGTAGAGCTTCGCCTTGCCCCCGCCCACGGCCACCTGGATGCGGTAGCCGTCGAACTTGATCTCGTGCGCCCAGCCGGAGCCGCCGGGCGGATTGTCCACCACCTTGCACAGCTGGATCGGCGTGAAGGACGGCGGCCCCTTGCCCGTGCTCGTCCGGGCCTTCGAGACCTTGGGTTTCGCCGGCGCCTTGCGACCAGTGGGCTTCGAAGACGTCCATTCCGAATCGCCGCCGGCGATCTCCGCCAGGCTACGGCCCGTGGTCACCGAGGCGTCGATCTCGGCCAGGGCGTCGCCCTCCCCGTCCACGGCGTACTCGTCCTTCTCCTTGATCAGCAGCCAGTTGTTCCGCTTGGTGGGCCGACCCCGGTCCGACTTCAGCCGGATCAGCGCCCAGCCGCCCTTCAGCCGTTCGCCTTCCAGCACCAGCTTGACCACGCCCTTGTCAAAGGCCGCGTCCAGATCCTCGTCCTGCGGCGTCCAGACGCCCTCGTCCCACATCTGCACCGTGCCGGCGCCGTAGTTGCCCTCGGGGATGGTGCCCTCGAAGCCGCCGTAATCCATGGGGTGGTCCTCCACCTCCACGGCCAGCCGCTTGACCGACGGATCGCGCGACGGCGCCTTGGTCACCGCCCAGGACTTCAGCACCCCGTCGTACTCGATGCGGAAGTCATAGTGCAGCCGCGTGGCCGCATGGCGCTGGATCAGATAGCGCAGCCCGGCCTTCGACCGCGCCGTCTTCCGGCCCTTCGGCTCGGGCGTCGCCCCGAAATTCCGCTTGGCCTGATAGGTCTTGAGCTCGCCGCGCGCCATGGCCGCCACTCCTCCGTCGTCCGTCCGGACAGCGGAACGCGCCACGCGGCGATTCGCTCAGGCGGCGGAATCGTCGACTGTCGAAGCTGGCTGTCCTTGGCGCTCTTCTGTTGGTTCCTGCGGCGACGACACGTCCGTCCCGTCGGGACTGGCGGTTCACACAGGCCTGCGCGCCCTGAACCGTCTAGCGCCGAAAAGCCCCTAACCTGCTGCGAAATGAAAACGGCCCACCTCGCAGCAGGCGAAGCGGGCCGTTCAGACGCATCCGAAGCGTCGTGATTAGTCGTTCAGGGCGCGGGCGCGCTCCAGGTGCATTTCGATCGGCCCACTGACCTCTGCCGCGTGCGCCGCCAGTTCGGGCGCGTCGTCATGGTCTGCGAACCCACGGTGCAGAGTCAGGGCCTCTTCGTGGGCCGCGACCTGCTGGTCGATGTAGACTTCATCGAAGTTGTCCGCGTCGCGAAGGTTGTCGATCAGGCCCTGACGGCGCTCGTCCAGTTCGGTCGGCAGTTCGGCGTCGATCTGACCGGACTGAACGATCTGGCCCATGGCCTCGCTGGCGGCGGTGTGGTCGTCATGGATCATCTGGGCCAGTTCGCGGACCTCTGCGTTCTGGCTCCGTTCAAGCGCAATCTCGGCCGCCTGGATCTCGTACATGTCGCCGATCGCTGCATTGGTCACATAGCCCTCGACCGTGTTGGCGCCCAGCGTCGCGGCGGACATTTGACCCACGGGCGCCGACGCGGCGTCCTGGGCAGCGTTGACCGGGTCCTGTTCCTGTTCGCCGCAGGCGGCGAGAAGGGCTGCGGCGGCGACGCCGGTGATGAGGATGCGGATCATGGGTAGTCTCCCTGTGCTGATGCCGAATAACGACCTGCCCCCGAACAGGGTTCCCCCTGCCAGCACCCATGCGCCGGCATTGCGTCGCCGGCGAAGCCATCGAGTGGCAAGATCGCGGGGCTGGTAACCCGCGACAGACGGCCAGCTGCAAACCGACTCTCTCGGAGCGGGGCGAAGCCGCTAAAATCGTTTTGGGAGAATGGCTGGGGAACTAGGACTCGAACCTAGAATGACGGTACCAAAAACCGTAGTGTTACCATTACACCATTCCCCAGCAGGACCGGCGCAGCCCCGGCGGGGAACGCCGGGGAGGCGGTCGAATACGCCAAGGCGTTTTCGGATGCAACACCGCTTTTGACGGCTTTTTCGCAACGGCGAAGAACTGCGCTTGCGGGCGCCGGGGCGCGTGGTTATAAGCCGCGTCCTCAAGTCGGAGTGTGGCTCAGTCTGGTAGAGCACCGCGTTCGGGACGCGGGGGTCGCAGGTTCGAATCCTGCCACTCCGACCATTTTCCCGCCCTACCGCTCGGCGCGCGGCGCCTCGCTGCTTGAGGGCGAGGCATTTCCTCAGCGATACAGAACCAGCTCGCCGTCCTCGTGGGGGGCGGTCAGGCGTCCGCTGCGGCCGCGGAAGATGGCCACGGCGTTTCCGCCGGCGCGGTACAGGACCACCTGGCCGTCCTCATAGCCCCAGGACGACACGAACATCAGCGGGCCGAAACAGCCCGAGCTGGAGCCCGCATAGCGGCCGAAGGCGGGGTTGGTGGTCAGGTTGACCGTGCACTGGCGGCGCATGCCGGTGTTGGAGACCTCGGTATGGCGCCAGGTTCCGGCGTAGTCCTCGGCCCAACGGCCATAGCGTCCGCCCCGGCGGGGACCGTCGTCGTAGTCGCGATGATCGCCGGCCTCGGGCCCCGGGCCCGTATCGTCGAGGCGGCGCATGGTGATTCCGGCGCCGACGAATCGGCCTTCCACAAACATCAGACGCGTGCCTTCGCTGTCGCCCGCGGTCCGGTACATGGCCAGCTCGCCGTTCTCGACCCGCCAGTTGGACAGGCGGCCGAGACGCGAGGGGCAGTCATGGGTCTCGATCCGGCGGATGCCGAGGAAGCCGTTTTCGCGCATGTCGAATCGACAGTCGCCCACATCACGGCCGCCATCGGTCACGACCCAGTCGCCGAAAACGTCCTGGGGACGGGCCGGTTCGGCGCGGCGGCGCAGGCCCTGATCGGGATCGTCCCGTCGCTCGGCCATGCCCAGCAGGGCGTCGAAGGCGGCGTCGGCGTCGAAGGACACCTCGCCGCTGCGCGTGGTGGTGCGGGTCTCGGTGCGGGTGGTGTTCCCGTCCTGGGTCGTGGTGGTCGTGGATCGCGTGGTCGAGCTGGAGCGGGACTGGGCCGTGGCGGCGTCGGCCGCGAGCAGGGCGGACACGGCCGCGACGACGGCGAGAACAGACTTGGACATGGAACCTCCCCCGAGTTTTTAGGGGGCCCTTTCTAGGGTGGGTTAACGCCGTTATCAATCGTCGCGGGCGCGGCCGGCCACCGCGTTCAGGTGCGCGCCGACGGCTTCGATAGGGCGTTGGCCCAGCGCCTTGCGGCGGGCCAGAAGCTCGGGTGATCCGGCGTCATAATCGGCCATGAGGCGGCGGACGAAGGCGCCGTCCCGGACTTCGACCAGCACGTCGTCCATGGCCTTGCGCGAGGCGTCGTTGATGACGCGGGGGCCGGTGAGATAGGCCCCGTATTCGGCGGTGTTGGAGATGCGGGCGAAGGCGCCGGCGATGCCGCGCTCGAACATCAGGTCGGTCACCAGCTTGACCTCGTAGAAGCACTCGAACCACGCCACCTCGGGCGGATAGCCGGCGTCCACCAGCTTCATGAAGGCCTGATCGATCAGCTCGCCGACGCCGCCGCACAGGACCACCTGCTCGCCGAACAGGTCGCTTTCGCACTCGTCCTTCATGGTGGTCTCGAGAATGCCCTTGCGGCCGCAGCCCAGCGCCGCGGCGTAGGACAGGCCCAGCCCCCTCGCCTGCCCCGTGGCGTCCTGATGCACGGCGAACAGGCAGAAGACGCCGTCGCCCTGTTCGTAGATCTCGCGGATGCGCGGGCCGATTCCCTTGGGCGAGGCCAGGATCACGTCCACGTCCGGCGGCGGCTGGATCAGGCCGAATCGCACGGACAGGCCGTGAGCGAACACCAGCGCCGTGCCCGGCCGCACATGGGGCGCCAGCTCGTCGGCCCACAGGTCGCGGTGGGCCTCGTCCGAGACCATGATCGCCAGCACCTCGGCCCACCGGGCGGCCTCTGACGCCGTGACAACCTTGAAGCCGTCGGCCTCGGCATTCGCCCGCGTGGCGGAGTCGGGCTTCAGGGCCACGCGGATGTCGGCGACGCCGGAGTCGCGCAGGTTCAGGGCGTGGGTGCGCCCCTGACTGCCGTAGCCGATCACGGCCACCTTGCGGGCGCGGATGATCGACAGGTCGCAGTCGCGGTCATGGAAAACGGGCAAAGGCGTGCTTAGGTGTTCAGTCATGAGCACAGACATAACCCCTTCCGCCGTCGTCGCCTTCTGGAAAGAGGCCGGGCCCGCAAAGTGGTTCGCCAAGAACGACGCCTTCGACGCCGAATTCCGCCGCCGTTTCCATGACGCCCACGTGGCCGCCGCCCGGCGTGAGCTGGACGACTGGATGGAGACGCCCGAGGGCGCTCTGGCCCTGCTGATCCTGCTGGACCAGTTCCCCCGCAACAGCTTCCGGGGCACCGCCCACGCCTTCGCCACCGACCCCCTGGCCCTGATGTTCGCCGAGGACGCGGTGGAGCGCGGGCATCACGAGGCGTTCGACTTCCCCCTTCGCAACTTCATGCTGCTGCCGTTCGAGCATTCCGAGCGGCTGGAGGACCAGGACCGTTACATGGCGCTGGCGGCCGGAGACGCCGAATCCTTGAAGTGGGGCCGAATCCATCGGGACATCATCGTCCGCTTCGGGCGTTTTCCTCATAGAAACCCGGAACTTGGCCGCAAGACCACACCCGAGGAACAAGCCTTCCTGGACGAGGGCGGCTTCGGCGGCTGAGTGAGACTCCGCGCGCGAAAAACAGTGCAATGGGAGTGCAACTTCCATCAGCCCAACCTTTCCTCCCGCTCACCCCAGCGAAGGCGGGGGTCCAGAGGGCGGGCGCCGGATTAGACGTTCGTACTGCGGCCTCCTGTCCGCCACCTGGCCTTATGATCTGGATCCCGGCCTTCGCCGGGATGAGCGGATGTGTATGTCCGGTGAGACTCCGGAAGCGAAAAACAGTGCAATGAGAGTCTCACTTCATCGTCCAGAGGGCGGGCGCCGGACTAGACGGTCGTATCCGCGGGCTCATGTCCGCCACCTGGCTCTATGATCTGGATCCCAGCCTTCGCCGGGATGAGCGGATGTGTGTGGCGCCCCCCTGCCTGGCCCCCGACGTTCGGAGGAAGTTTACGGCCTCCCCGGGGTGTGCGGAGAAAGTGCTCCGCAAAAGCTGGCAAAGCCTTTGTTCAAGGGGAACTGGCCTTGCGAAATGCGGGATTAACCGGCCCCTTTCCTCGCCAGCCAATCGGACCTGGAGGCTGACGAAGCCTGACAGTTGAGCGGCGCCCCATAGGCTGTTACGGCGATCAGCGTTAGGCGATTTCCACGATCTGACCGGGGAGGTTCACATGGCTCGTTTCAAACTCATTCTCTGCGCCGCCGTCGCGAGCGCCACGGCCCTGGCGGGCGCCCTGCCCGCCGAGGCCCAGAACCGCCGATCGGGCGCCCAGCGCACCCAGGACGACATGATGGCCCAGATCCCGCGCTGCGCCCGCAATCTGGGCACCGTCGCCATCGCCGACGGCCAGGCGGACGTGTTCCGCGAGTTGCAGCTGTCGCCGCCCCAGAGCCTGTTGCGGGCGGTGATCCAGCGTTCGGGCTGCTTCACCCTGCTGGACCGGGGCGCGGGCATGAGCGTGGCCCAGCGCGAGCGGGACCTGGCGGCGGGCGGCGACCTGCAGCGGGGCTCCAACGTGGGCGGCGGCCAGATCCGCGCGGCGGACTATGTGCTGGTGGGCGAAGTGGCCAGCCAGAACTCCAACTCCGGCGGCAACGCCCTGGCGGGCATCGCGGGCGGGCTTCTGGGCCGCCGCAACTCGACCCTGGGCGCCGTGGTCGGGGGCATCAGCACCCGGCGGTCGGAAGCCAACACGGTGCTGTCCCTGACCGACGTGCGCACCTCCGAGACGGTGATGGTCACCGAGGGCTACGCCTCGCGCAACGACATCAGCTGGGGCGCCGGCGGCGCGGCGGCGGGCGGCTCGGGCTTCGGCGGGGCGGTCGGCGGCGGCTACGAGAACACCGAGATCGGCCGCATGGTGGCCCAGGCCTTCATCCAGGCCTATGCGGACATGGTCACCCAGATGGGCGGCATGAGCGCTGACGCATCGGAAGCCGCACCGGTCCAGACCTTCGTGGTGCAGCAGGCCACCACCATGCGCTCGGCGCCCGAGACCGGCTCGGTGGTCCGCGCCCTGCCCGAGGGCCTGCGCGTCTATCCCACCGGCAACCGCGACGGCATGTGGTGGGAGATCATGGACGACAACGACAACATCGGCTGGGTCCAGAACGACCGGCTGGCGCCGGGAACCTGATCGACCTTCAAACGCGAACGGAAGACGGCCTCTGAAGCGATTCAGAGGCCGTTTTCGGAGGCCCAGCGGTCCACGGCGCGGCGGGCGGCGAACAGGCTCATGCCCGGATTGGCGGCGCGCACGGCGTCGGCGGCCTCGTTGCGGGCCCCCTGGCGGGCATGGTGTTTGGCGGCGCCGGGCAGGTCGGCCTCCTCGACGGCCACGCCGCCGGCTTCATAGCGGCGGGCCCGCTCCACCGTGTTGTCGGCGCGGATGTTGCGGCGTCGGCGGTTGCCGATGCGCTGGGGGTCCTTGCGGGTGTGGGATCGCCCCATCAGGTAGCCGAACAGGAACATGGCCGTCAGGGCGACGATCGACACCAGATTGATGTTCGCCGCCAGGGTTTCCAAAGCGTCCACAAGCGCCTCCGTCATGTTGTGCATCAAGGGTACAGGAGGCTAACCCCCCACACCGCGAATCGGTTCTGTATGGCGTCATGAACGCCCTGGCCGCCATCGCAGACCCTGAAGCCCGCACCGACGCGACGCCGGCGCCCGCCGACCATCCCGAGTTCCAGTATCTTGGCCTGCTGGCCGACATTCTGCAAAACGGCGTGGAGCGGGGCGACCGCACGGGCACCGGGACGCTGGGGGTGTTCGGCCGTCAGATGCGGTTCGACCTGTCCAGGGGCTTTCCCCTTCTGACCACCAAGAAGCTGCACCTGCGCTCGATCCTGGTGGAGCTGCTGTGGTTCCTGCGCGGCGAGACCAACATCGCCTGGCTGAAGGACAACGGGGTCAGCATCTGGGACGAATGGGCGGACGCCCAGGGCGAGCTGGGCCCGGTCTACGGCAAGCAGTGGCGGTCGTGGTCCGCGCCGGACGGACGGGTCATCGACCAGATCACCCGGGTGGTGGAGAGCCTGAAGACCAACCCCAACAGCCGCCGCCACATCGTCACCGCCTGGAACCCGGCGGATGTGGACGACATGGCCCTGCCGCCCTGTCACTGCCTGTTCCAGTTCTTTGTCGCCGACGGCAAGCTGAGCTGCCAGCTGTACCAGCGGTCGGCCGACGTGTTTTTGGGCGTGCCGTTCAACATCGCCTCCTACGCCCTGATGACCCTGATGATGGCGCAGGTGACCGGGCTGAAGCCCGGCGAGTTCGTACACACCTTCGGCGACGCGCACCTGTATCTGAACCATCTGGATCAGGCGAAGCTGCAGCTGACCCGTGAGCCGCGCCCCCTGCCGACCATGACGATCGCCCCCCGGGACGACCTGTTCGCCTTCGGGCGGGAGGACTTCGTGCTCGAGGGTTATGACCCGTGGCCGCACATCAAGGCGGCGGTGGCGGTGTGATCCTTTCCGAACTCTCAGCCTCGGTCCTGCGCATCTCCGACATCTACGCCCGGGAGCACGGCATCGACCGCGACCGGGACTGGGCGCTGCTGAAGATGCAGGAGGAGCTGGGCGAGCTGACCGCCGAGCATCTGCGGATGAGCGGGCGGGCGCGGGGCGAGGCCGATCACGACAAGCTGGGCGACGAGGCGGCGGACGTGCTGGGCATGCTGCTGATCTATTGCGACCGGGCGGGCATCGACATCGAGGACGCCATGCGCCGCAAGTGGCTGAAATGGCTGGAACAGGACGCGGCCTGAGATGATTCCCCTGTCCCTCGTGGTGGCGCGCGCGCGAAACGGCGTGATCGGGCGTGACGGCGATCTGCCGTGGCGACTGAGGTCCGACCTGAAGCGGTTCAAGCAGATCACCCTGTCCAAGCCCTGCATCATGGGGCGCAAGACGTGGGACAGCCTGCCGCTGCGGCCCCTGCCCGGCCGGCTGAATCTGGTGCTGACGCGGGATTCCTCGTTCGAGGCCACGGGGGCGGTGGCGTGCGAGAGCTTTTTCGAGGCGGTCGAGATCGCCGCCGAACAGGCCGAGGAGGAAGGCGCGGAAGAGATCTGCGTCATCGGCGGCGTGGCGCTGTTCGAACTGGCCCTGCCCCGGGCGAAGCGGCTGTACATCACCGAGGTGGACGCGGAGCCCGAGGGCGACGCGGTGTTCCCGGCCTTTGACGAGAGCGCTTTCGTGGAACTGGCGTCAGAGCGCCATGAGCCGGGCGAGGCGGACGATCACGCCTTCACCTTCAGGATTCTGGAAAAACGCGTTTAGGGACAGGGCGCCCAGCGGCGGCCCACGCGCGGCGCGTCTCCGCAGCGGGCGATCAGGGCGGCCTTGAGCTGGCCGGACAGCAGGCGCGCCAGAGAGCCGATGGCGAACATCATCAGGCCCATGAAGGCCAGCATGGCGCCCAGGGCGATGCGTCCGCCCAGATCATGACCGCCGACGCCGAACACGCCCAGGGCCACGGCCGCGCCGAGGAATCCCAGGGTTCCAGCCACGCCCACGAGCCAGGTCGCGCGCCACAGGAAGAGCGCCAGCATGCCGACGCGGGGCCGGTTCGCCAGGTTTTCGATCAATTTCGGGTCCATGTCCGCCCTCCTGAAACGCAGGATCACTCATGAACGAACAACGATCCATGAACGAAACCTGACGGCGCCTCATCCAGATAGGAAGCGGCGGAAGAAAGGCCAGAGGCTTAAGCTCTCGTAATGCGCGGAATTCCGGCCAGTCCCGGCGCGACTGTGGCACTGTGTCGGCAGGCCCGTTGACGGCCGGGGGTCGAGGGGACGGCGATGGGTGTTTTCAGCTGGCTGACCGGCAGCCGGGCGGCGCTCCCGGGCGTGGCGCGCGAGTCGGCGGCGGCCCTGCGCGAGCGCCTGCTTGGCCTGAACCGGGACACCGCGCCCTGGACGGTCCGCGATGGCGCGCCGGAAGGCGTCGATCTGGTCGCCGAATGGCGGATCGTCGATGCCGAATGGTACGAAATCTTCGCCAAGGCCGGGACCCGGCGGGTCTTCAAGGTGCTGATGAAGTTCGACGAGGCGCAGGGTGTGGTGCGCTCGGCCGATCAGGAATGGTCGGTGGAATGGCGGGCTGGGACGCCGGACCTGAGTCTGGCGGGATCGGCGTTCCGGGGCCAGCAGTGGGAAATGAGCTTCGAGAGCGTCCATGCCTTCCGCGAGGACGGCTCGTGGGGCGAGGTCTACAGCTACAAATTCAACACCGGCGAGCTCAAGGGACCGCTGCGCAAGGCGGTCGCCGAGGCGGGCTGGGGCTGGAAGGGCGTGGCGTTCGGCAGGCTGTGAACCCGGGTCTGCCCCTGTAAACCCGTCATCCTCGGGCTTGCCCCGAGGATGACGGAATATTGAAATTGCTGAACGATCTGGCGCGGCTTGCCGGTCAACGACCTAGCTCAGCGTCATCATCGCCGAGCGTTCGAAATCCTTCAGCTCGTCCAGCCGGCCGTCGCGGATCTTCTCGACCCAGTGCGGATCGGCCAGCAGGGCGCGACCGACGGCGACGAGGTCGAACTCGTCAGCCTCGAGCCGTTTGATCAGGCCGTCCAGCGAGGCCGGCTTGGAGCCGGCGCCGCCGAAGGCCGCGATGAACTCGCCGTCGAGACCCACCGAGCCGACGGTGATGGTCGGCAGGCCGGTGATCTTCTTCGTCCAGCCGGCGAAATTCAGGTCGGAGCCCTCGAACTCCGGCTCCCAGAAGCGACGCTGCGAGCAGTGGAAGACGTCGACGCCGGCCTCGATCAGGGGGGTGAGCCACTGTTCCAGTTCGGCCGGGTCGTGGGCGTTCTTCACCGTGAAGTCCTGCGACTTCCACTGCGACAGGCGCAGGATCAGGGCCATGTCCGGGCCGACGCCCTCGCGCACGGCCCGAACCACCTCGGCGCCGAAGCGGGCGCGGTCGGCGATGGTCCCGCCGCCCCAGCGGTCGTCACGGTCGTTGAGGGCGGACCAGAAGAACTGGTCGATCAGATAGCCGTGGGCGCCGTGGATCTCGACGGCGTCGAAGCCGAGTTCGCGGGTGGCGCGGGCCGAGCGGCCGAAGGCGGCGATGGTGTCGGCGATGTCCTCGTCGGTCATCGGCTCCAGCTTGCGTTTGCCGGGGGCGGTGAAGCCCGAGGGGCTGTCGATCTTGCCGAGCGGGGTCCAGTCCTCACCCTGGCCGCGGGCCGAGCCCACGTGCCAAAGCTGGGGCGCGATCAGGCCGCCGGCGGCGTGGACCTCGTCGACCACCTTTTTCCATTCGGGCAGGGCCTCGCCGTGGAAAACCGGCACCTTCGGGTCATTGCGGGCGGCGGGACGTTCGACGACCGTGCCCTCGGTGATGATCAGCCCGACCCCGCCCTCGGCCCGGCGGCGGTAGTAGCCGGCCACGTCGCTGGTGGGGACGCCGCCCGGCGAGAAGGACCGCGTCATCGGCGCCATGACGATGCGGTTGGGCATCTTCAGGGACTTGACCTGGAAGGGGCGGAACAGGGCGTCGACGGACATGGGCGGCTCGAGCTGAGTGACTGGAACCGTCAAGGTGGCAATTAGAGTTGCGTTTGGAAACCCTGGAGGTCGAGCTTTTTCGAAAGGGCTTCGGCAAGGCCTGAAAATCGGCCTGCGATGTCGCCGTCGGGATCGCCGGCCACGACCGGCACGCCGGCGTCGGCGCCTTCGCGCAGGGCCGCGTCGAGCGGCAGGTCACCGAGGAAGTCCACGCCCAGTCGGGCGGCCTCGGCCTCGGCGCCGCCGCGGCCGAAGACGTCGCCGGACATGTTCTCGATCAGGCCGAGGGTGGGCACATTGACCCGGTCGAACAGGGTCTTGGCGCGGCGGGCGTCGGCAAGCGCCACTTCCTGCGGCGTGGAGACGATGACGGCGCCGTCCAGGGGCGTCTTCTGGATCAGGGTCAGCTGCACATCGCCGGTGCCGGGGGGCAGGTCCACCACCAGCACGTCCAGCGGTTCGTCTTCCGTACCCCAGCGGGTCTGGGTCAGCATCTGGGTGATGGCCTGACTGGCCATGGGGCCGCGCCAGATCATGGCGTCGTCGGCCTTCATCAGCAGGCCCACGGACATGGCCTTCAGACCCCAGGCCTCGTGCGGGACCATGGCGCCGTCCTCATAGGCGGGCTTGCCGGAAATCCCCAGCATGGTGGGGGCCGAGGGGCCGTAGACGTCGGCGTCCAGCAACCCCACACGCAGGCCCCGCGCGGCCAGGGCGCAGGCCAGGTTCACCGACACGGTGGACTTGCCCACCCCGCCCTTGCCGCTGGCCACCGCCAGCACGCGGCGCACATGGGCGGGCCGGTCGGTGGGGACCGGGGCCTTGGCCCGGCCCTGATCCACGGCCTGGGGCGACAGGCCCGCGGTGCGGCGGCGCGGCGGGGTCGCCACGGCCTCGGCGGTCAGGACCACCGAGACGCGGGCCATGCCGGGGATGGCCTTCAGCGCCGCCTCGGCCGCGTCGCGGACGGGGGCGTAGAGCGCCGTGTCGCCGGCGGGGACCTCCAGGGCGAAGCCGGCGCGGTCGTCGGCCACCACCAGCCCCTGCACCAGCCCGGCGGCCATCAGCCCCTGCCCGCTTCTGGGGTCGATCACGGCGTCGAGGGCGGCGATGACGGCGGCGCGGTCGGGCAAGGAGTCTCTCCGGCGGGTTGCTTAGGGGGCGTGCGTCGTCATATCGGGTGTCATGGCCCAGAACCAAGCGCCGATCGCCCCCGTCACCCTGATCGGGGGCGCCACCGCCTCGGGCAAGTCGCGCCTGGCGCTGGATCTGGCGCGGGCGAGCGGGGCGGTGATCATCAACGCCGACAGCCAGCAACTGTATGCGGACCTGCGCGTGCTGACCGCCCGTCCGGGGCCGGACGAGGAGGCGCAGGCGGAGCATCGGCTGTACGGCGTGGCCGATGCGACCGACGCCTGGTCGGTGGGCACATGGTTGCGGGCGGCGGAGGCGCTGCTGAATGACTATGGCCCCGCCCGGCGGCCGGTGATCTTCGTGGGCGGCACGGGGCTGTACTTCAACGCCCTGACGCGCGGCCTGGCCGACGTGCCGCCGGTGCCGCCGGAGGTGCGCGCCGGGCTCGACGCCCGGTTCCTGGCCGAGGGCGAGGCGGCGTTCCGGCGCGCGCTGGCCGAGGTCGACGCGCCCGCCGAGGCGGCCATCGAGGCGGGCGACCGGCAGAGGCTGGTGCGGGCGCTGGCTGTGGCGCAGGTGGCGGGGCGTCCCCTGTCCGCCCTGCGCGCCGACAGCCGGCCGATCCTGGCCCCCGGCAGCTATGAGGCCATGGTGGTGGAGCCGGAGCGAAAGGCGCTCTACGCCGCGTGCGACACGCGGGTGTCGGTGATGATGGCCAACGGAGCGCTGGAGGAAGTGCGCGCCCTGATGGCGCGGGACCTGCCCCATGGCCTGCCGATCATGAAGGCGGTCGGGGTGCGCGAACTGAGCGCCCATCTGCGGGGTGAGCTGTCGCTGGACGATGCGCTGGACATCATGCGCCAGGCCACCCGCAACTACGCCAAGCGGCAGCTGACCTGGTTCCGGAACCAGACGCCGGACTGGCGCAGGGTGCTCCCGCCCGCCTGACGCCGGGAACGACCCCGCGATTGGTCGGTGGACGACGACGCGACAAGCCGGTTGACATATTTCGATGATTAGCTAATTATCGATTCATGAGCTCAGTCTTCAAAGCCCTCGCAGACCCGACGCGCCGCAAGGTGCTGGAGCTGCTGCGCGCCAATCCCATGACGGCCGGAGAGCTGTGCGAACACTTCCCCGTGTCGAAGCCCACCATGTCGGCCCACTTCAACGTCCTGAAGGAAGCCGACCTGATCGACGCCAGCAAACAGGGCACGACCATCACCTACCGGATCAAGCTGTCGGTTCTGGAGGACGCCCTGCTGGGGTTCGCCCAGGCGCTGGGCATCGGCCCGGATGCTGACACCGCCAAGGCGGATCGAAACACGCCTGAACAAGGAACAGGATCATGAAACGCCTTCTTCCCTCTATCGTGCTGACCATCGCCTTTCTGGCGGTGGCCGCGGGCCTGAAATACGCCGAGAGCGCCGGCCTGGTCGGCGACGACATGGCCCAGCGGGTCGTCCAGGTGATGATCGGCCTGATGCTGGCCGGCTTCGCCAATGTCGCGCCCAAACGGATCGGTCCCCAGCGGATGTCGCGCGAGGCCGAGGCCCGGATGCAGACGGCCCGCCGGATCGGCGGCTGGTCCCTGACCCTGGCGGGGCTGGCCCACGCCGCACTGTGGGCCTTCGCCCCCGTCGACTTCGCCGTGACCGCCGCCATGATCGTGGTGGGATCCGGCCTCGCCATCGCCATCGGCTACGCCATCTGGGCCTGCCGCAAGCTGGGCGCACCGCCGGCGTCCGAAGCGACCAACGGCTCCTGAGCCGCCGCCGTCGCTGACAGACGGCCCTCTCGGCGGCGCCCCGCCGCCTGAACCTCACCCACAGGATCATTTCCATGACGCATCAACATCGCGGCGCAAGCCGTGCGCGCACCCGCATGTCCGCCGCCTGCCGACTGGCGTTGGCCGCGACCCTGACCATCGGCCTGTTTCAATCGCCCGTCGGGGCGGTCCCGGCCCAGACGCCCGCGCCCCGGGAAGCCTCATCGCCCATCCAGGCGTCGGCCCCAAACCCCGCCCTCTGGGTCGTTCGCGACGCCGATTCCACCCTCTACCTGTTCGGAACCGTGCATTTCCTGCGCCCGACGACGGAATGGGAATCGTCTCGCGTCACCGAGGCTTTCGACAGCGCCGGCCTGCTGGTGCTGGAAGTCGCCGATCCCAACGATCAGGCCGCCCTTCTCCCGCTGATCCAGCGGCACGGCCTGGCGCCGGACACGCCCCTGTCCAGCCTGCTCACGGCGGAGGAGCTGGCCACCCTGGATGCTGCGGCGCGGACCATCGGCGCCAGCGCCGCAGCCCTGGACGGCCTGCGCCCCTGGCTGGCCGGCGTGACCCTGTCGGCCTCCAGCCTCGTCCGGGCGGGCTATGATCCCGGATCGGGGGCGGACCTGATCCTGCGCGCCCGCGCCGAGGCCGCAGGAACACCGATCGCGGGCCTCGAGACGCCGGAAGACCAGATCCGGATGCTGGCGGGCTTTCCCGAGGCGGGGCAATTGACCTTCCTGCGCCGCACACTGGCCGAGTTCGACAACGCCCTGACGATCCCGGACCAGCTGGTCGAGGCCTGGGCGACCGGCGACGTGGAAGCGATCCAGGCCCTCGCCGTCACGCCCATGCGTCTTGAGAGTGAGCTGATTTACCAGACCGTTCTTGTTGAGCGGAATCTCCGGTGGACGGACCGGATCGAGACCCTGCTGGAGGGATCAGGCACAACCTTCATCGCGGTCGGGGTGCTGCATCTGGTAGGCGACGACAGCGTGCCGGCCATCCTGCGTTCGCGCGGTGTGGACGTTGTGATCGCGCCCTAGGAGGCGCGCCCTATTGGAACCCCGGCCCTGATCGCCTATATTGGGGGTGTCCGGGTTCGCCCGGACTATAGCGATAAACGCGCTTGTAATAAGCGGACCGGACCCGGGTGCGATTCCCGGCGGCTCCACCACCTTCTTCCCCGCGTTATCGGCGGAGGCAGCATGGGGCCGACTAGCATCGACGGACGTGTAAAGAAGATTGCTTTCGCTCGTCCTGGCCCACCGTATCGGGCCTTTATCTAAATGCGAACGATAACTTCGCTGAGGAATACGCTGTCGCCGCGTAATGCGGTTCCGGCATTTCCGACCTAAGTCCTGAGGGTTCAGATCCTCAGGCGGGGCCCGGGAGGCGCCTGGCAACAGAAGCCTCCCACTTTGCCCTGTTTTGAACTTTCGCCGCGCCGCCGCCGCCGCTATCACTCCGCCACACGGGTCAGGCGGACCCGATCGGGCTTGCGGAGACAAAATGGCTGAGACGCCGGTGCGCGACGAGATGGGCTATGAGGCCATGGCCCAGAACGCCCTGAGGGGCGTCGTGCGCGCCGCGCTCGAGCGGGCCGCCATGCCCGAGGGCCTGCCCGGCGAGCACCATTTCTACATCACCTTCAAGACCCGGGCGAAGGGCGTGTCCGTCCCGGCCGACGTGTCCGAAAAGTACCCGGACGAGATCACCGTGGTGATGCAGCACCAGTACTGGGACCTGACCATCGACGATGAAGGGTTTTCGGTGCTGCTGAAGTTCGGCGGGCAGCCCAAGAAGCTGGTGACGCCGTGGAGCGCCGTGGTGCGGTTCTATGACCCCAGCGTGCAGTTCCTGCTGCAGTTCGAGGCGCCCGAGCTTCCCACCGAGCCGGAGCCGGAGGATGAGCCGGAGACGCCGGCCCCGCCCGTGGACGACGGACCCAAGGTCGTCTCTCTGGACCAGTTCCGCAAGAAATAGGCTGACGTCGCCTGACGCTCACGCTTCTCCCTCTTTTCATCCCGGCCGCCGTTGCTAGGGTGACGAGGCTGGAGGGATGGGATGCGGGTGTTTCGCTGTCTTTCAATCGTCCTTTGCGTCCTGGGCCTGACCACGCCCAAGGCGATGGCGCAGTCGGGCGACTTCGACGGCTGGTCGGCCGTGGTCATCGCCGGAGACTGGACCGACAGTCGCGGACAGCCCATCCAGGCCTTCGACAACGCCGTGCGCGATCTGACCAGGTCCTTTCAGCGGGCCGGCTTCAATCCCGACCTGAGCGCCGCCTATTCGCTGCGGCCCGACGGCGGCGTCAGCACCCGAACCGCCATAGAGGGCGCGGCGGCGGTCGCGGGGCGGGGCGGCGACGGCTGTCTGGTCTATTTCACCTCTCACGGCGCGCCCGGCCGGATCGTGTTCGGGCCGGGTGAACAGCTGGAGCCCGGGCGCATGAACGCCCTGATCGGCGGCTGGTGCGGCCAGCGACCGACGGTGGTGGTGGTGTCAGCCTGCTATTCCGGCAGCTTCATGGGCGCCCTGTCCCGTCCGAACCGCATGATCGTCACGGCCGCGCGGGCTGATCGCAGTTCGTTCGGATGCAGCGCGGACGCCACCTATCCGTATTTCGACGACTGCGTGATCCAGAGCCTGGAGACGGCGAGCGACTTCATCGCCCTGGCCGGTCAGGCCCGGCGGTGCGTGGCCGAGCGCGAGCAGGCCGAGGGACTGACGCCGCCGTCGGAGCCGCAGGTCTTCATCGGCGGATCCATGCAGCTGCTGCTTCCCACCCTGCGGTTCGACCGGCCGTCGAAGTGACCGGAATTTCGCTGGCGTGATCGCGGCCCTCGCGCGAACATATCGGGAACATTGATCCAGCGGGAGGGATGACGATGCCAAACGGCGGATGCCATTGCGGCGCGGTGCGCTACGAGATGACAGCGGAGGTGGCGCACCATGCGTTGTGTCACTGCACCGACTGCCGCAAGGCCAGCGGAGCGCCGGCGGTGGCCTGGGCCATGGCGGCGGCGGATCAGGTGACGATCACCGGCGAGCCCGTCACCTACGCCTCGTCGGAGCATGGCCGGCGGATGTTCTGCGGCGCCTGCGGGACCAGCCTGTTCTACACCAATGAGACGATCTTTCCGGGCATGATCGACGTGCAGAGTGCGACCCTGGATGATCCGGATGCGATTCCGCTGGGCGGCCAGATCCAGACGGCCGAGCGGATCGGCTGGATGGGCCATCTGGACGACCTGCCCAGCTTCGAGCGATATCCGGGGCCGCCGGAATCCTGAGGCCGGTTCAGCGGGGCCGCACGGCGATGGTGATGCGCTCGCGTTCGCCCTCGTGCCGCTCCACCAGCAGGCGGGCCACCTGGGCGTCGTCGTGGAACAGATAGCCCTTGATGGCGTCCAGCAGGGCCTTGGCCAGATTGTCCAGGTCGATGTGCGGCGGCTCGCCCACATGCTCCATGCGGATGTCCACGGCGAAATCGCCCCACGACGGGCGCGACGACCATTCCTTGCGCATGAACTCATAGACCAGCGGCTTGTAGTATTTGGCCTGGGTGGTCAGGCCGTCGATCATGATCTCGACCGCGTCGCCCCGCTCGCGGGCGCGCACCTTGCCGGTTCCGATCCAGTCCTGATCCATGGCGCCCTCGGCTTGCCCCCTGCGGTCTGCGTGCTACACCGCCGCGCACCTTCCCGCCATGCCTGACCACGAGCGCATCATGACCAAGACACGGACAGAATCCGACACCTTCGGCCCCATCGAGGTTCAGGCGGACCGCTACTGGGGCGCCCAGGCGCAGCGGTCGCTGGGCAATTTCAGGATCGGCTGGGAGAAGCAGCCCCTGCCGATCGTGCGGGCGCTGGGGATCGTCAAGCGCGGCGCCGCCGAGACCAACATGGCGCTGGGCCGGCTGGACAAGGACCTGGGCAAGGCCATCGTCCAAGCCGCCGACGAGGTCATCGAGGGCAAGCTGAACGACCACTTCCCGCTGGTGGTCTGGCAGACCGGCTCGGGCACCCAGTCCAACATGAACGCCAATGAGGTGATCTCGAACCGCGCCATCGAGATCCTGGGCGGGGAGATGGGCTCGAAAAAGCCGGTCCACCCCAACGACCACGTCAACATGAGCCAGTCGTCCAACGACACCTATCCCACGGCCATGCACGTGGCCTGCGCCGAGGAAGTGGTGCACCGGCTGGTCCCGGCCCTGCAGACCCTGCGCAACGCCCTGAACGACAAGGCCGAAGCGTGGAAGGACATCATCAAGATCGGCCGCACCCACACCCAGGACGCCACGCCCCTGACCTTGGGCCAGGAGTTCAGCGCCTATGTGCAGCAGGTGACCAAAGGCATTGAACGGATTGAGCAAACCCTGCCCGACCTGATGCAGCTGGCCCAGGGCGGCACCGCCGTGGGCACCGGCCTGAACGCGCCCATCGGCTTTGCTGAGGGCGTGGCGGACAAGATCGCCCAGATCACCGGCCTGCCCTTCACCACGGCCCCCAACAAGTTCGAGGCCCTCGCCGCCCACGACGCCATGGTCATGACCCACGGCGCCATCAACACGGTGGCCGCGTCCCTGTTCAAGATCGCCAACGACATCCGCTTCCTGGGCTCGGGCCCCCGGGCGGGTCTGGGCGAGCTGGCCCTGCCGGAGAACGAGCCGGGCAGCTCCATCATGCCGGGCAAGGTCAATCCGACCCAGTGCGAGGCCCTGACCCAGGTGTGCGTGCAGGTGTTCGGCAACCATGCCGCCATCACCTTCGCCGGGTCGCAGGGGCATTTCGAGCTGAACGTGTTCAATCCGGTGATGGCCTACAACTTCCTGCAGTCGGTGCGCCTGATGGCCGACGCCGCGGTCAGCTTCACCGACAACTGCGTGGTGGGCATCGAGCCGCGCCGGGACAACATCCAGAAGGGCGTGGAGAACAGCCTGATGCTGGTCACCGCGCTGAACGCAAAGCTGGGCTATGACGCCTGCGCGAAGATCGCCAAGACGGCCCACAAGAACGGCACCACCCTGCGCGAGGAGGCCGTCGGCGGCGGCTATCTGACCAACGAGGAGTTCGACGAGTGGGTCCGGCCCGAGAAGATGATCGCGCCGGGCTGAGGGCGGTTGTAGCGGGCCGCGCCGTTTCGACGTAGTCTGGGCCCATGGGCAAGGTGGACCTGAACATCGGCATCGACCCCGAACTGCTGGCCCAGGCCGAGCGGCTGGGCATCGACGTCGGCGGCATGGACGAGCGGACGCTGCGGCTGCACCTGCAGAAGGTGGACCCCGCCGGCGCCGAAGACCGCGCCCGGCGATGGGCCGACGAGAATGCCGAAGCGATCCGGGTGCACAACGAGTTCGTCCGCAAGCATGGGCTGTTGTCGGATCACTTTCGGCCCTGGTGGCTGTGAAACAGTTCGATCTTTATCGGAATCCGTCTGCGGCTCTTCAGGAAGTCGCACCCTATCTTGTTATCCTGTCCTCTCACTTGTTTGCGGACCTTACCGAGGTCGTCGTCGCCCCGGTGGTCCGGCATGGACAGTTGGAAGCCAGCAATTTCGACGTACCGGTTGAATGGAACTCCGAAGCTTTCAACGTCAGCGTCATTGGCCTGGCCGCAATTCGCAGCATTCATCTGAGAGACTGCGTCGGCAACCTTCTCGACCATGAGTTCGACATCCGCCGGGCGCTGGACCGGCTGTTCACGGGGTTCTGAGGCGATGGCGGGCGAGATCATCAATCTGAACAAGGCGCGCAAGGATCGGGCGCGGGCGGAGGCCAAGGCGACGGCCGCCGCCAACCGGGCTGCATTCGGGCGCACCAGAGGCCAGAAGGACGCCGCGCGGCTCGAGGCCGAGCGGCTGAAGCGCGATCTGGACGGGGCGAAGCGCGACGACGATTAGGCGGCGGACACCCGCGGGGCCTTGATCAGCAGCATCTGGCCAGCCAGCACCAGCGCCAGCCCGGCGAAGGCGGCGAGGCCGAAGGTGGCGCCCTCGAACAGGACCGACACCAGCATGGCCACCGGCGGCGTCAGGGCCGAGATGTAGGACGCCAGGGCATAGCCCCGCGCCCGCGCCAGGGTGAAATACAGCAGGAACGCCACCACCGAGCCCAGCATCGACAGGTGCAGCAGGGACAGCACGTAACGGGGGGTGAACTCGAACGTCCACTCCACCCCGATGGCGAGGCCGAACAGGGCCAGGAAGGCCGTGCCGTAGGCCATGGCCCAGGCGGTGGCGGGAATGACCGGTGCGGCGGCCGTCTGAACCTTCCAGGCGAACACATTGCCCACGGCGGAGGCGCTGACGGCGATCAGGGCGAAGGTCAGGCCGATCAGGGCGCGCTGGTCCATGCCGGCGCGCAGCAGCTCCGACGCGAACAGCACCCCGACGCCCAGAATGCCCAGCCCGGCGCCGGCCCACGACAGCCGCGCGGCCTTCTGGCGGGCAACCACGCGGAAGATCACCAGATTGAGGAAGGCCAGGGCGGCGAAGATCACCGCCACCACGGCGGAGGCCACCCGCTCCTCGGCCCAGTAGACGAAGGCGTAGCCGATGGTGAAGACGAACAGCCCCTGCCCCATCAGCGCCAGATGCTGGGCCCGGGTCATCTTCAGGGAGCGGCCGGTGAGCAGGCACCCGGCGAAGATCACCGCCGCCGCGAGGCCGAAGCGATAGGTCACCGAGGCCACCGGATCGACCGTCCCCAGCTGAAGGGTGATCGCATACCAGGTCGTGCCCCAGATCAGGGCGCAGATGAGCACGCAAGCGAGGGCGACGGGGCGGGACACGGAGGGCGATCTCGAGCGTTTCAGGGGGACGGGGACGCTGCGATAACACCCCTGCCCCGCCGCGTCCCATCACAAGCGGAACCGGAATGTATCCGGCGTCCGATTACGGCCTCAGATGCCGCTGCCGGCCGCCTCGGTCGGGGGCGGGATGCCCAGCAGGAAGGCGCGGATCCAGGCGGTCATCAGGGCGCGGTCGTTGGGATGGCGCAGGGTCTCCAGCGCCTGATCCGCCACCGCATCGGGGATGCGGCCTCGCCGCAGCTCCACCAGGGCGGCGGCGTAGTCGGGCTGGAACTCCGGATGGCACTGGAAGGACACCGCGTCCTCGCCCCAGGCGAGACCCGCGTGGGGGGTGAAGTCGCTGGCGATGGTGACCCGGGCGTCGGAGGAGACGGCCACCACCTGATCCTGATGGGACACCGGAACGGCCACGCTGTCCGCTTTCGGGAACATCCAGGGCTCGTGGCGGAGGACATCATAGCGATGCAGACCGACGCCCCAGCCCTTGTTCGACTTCTCGACGTGCCCGCCGAAGGCCTGGGCCATGGCCTGATGCCCGAAACAGATGCCCAGAATGCGGGTGCGGCCCCGCGCGGCGCGCAGCCAGTCCAGCAACTGCGGAATCCAGAAATGATCCTCATAGACCCCAGCCGCCGAGCCGGTGACCACCACCCCCTCGAAGGCGGACGGATCGTCGGGCAGACGGCCCTCCTGGACATTGAACCGCGTGGTGGGCACGCCGTCGCCCAGCAGCGCCCGGAAGCGCGCGGGATAGTCGTCGAAGTCGTCGCGCAGCGCCTCGGGCGGGACGCCGGTCTCAAGGATGGCGATGCGGGTCATGGTTTGCTCCGGGGAAGGAAGCGGCCCAGCATGGCGGCGTGATCGCCGTCGGGAAAGTCCTGCTCCACCCACCAGTCCTCGAACGCCCCCAGGGTCCGGCCCACCGCCGGGCCGGACGCGCCGGCCCGCGCCGCGTCGTGGCCGTCCACCGGCAGGCGCGGGATGGGCCAGGCGGCGGCCTGATCCAGCAGGCGCCGCGCCTCAACTTCCCGTACCGGCGCCGCAGCCCAGGCGCGCAGGACCTGATCCTCGAACCGACGGCGGCCGAGCCGGTACAGGGCCGCGCGTCCGGCGCGTTCGTCCATGGCCACGCTGACCGCGGGCTCTGCCGGCAGGGCCAGCACCAGCCGCTCCTTCTGGGCGTTGGACAGACGGAGGGCCCGCGCCGACGCCCGCACCCTGTCCGCATCGGCCGGGAGCAGGGCCGACAGACGCAGCAAGGCATCCGGAGAGACCCGGACCATGGACTCGAACAGGCTCAGACCGGCGTGATCGGGCAGCACCCGGTCCAGCACCCCGCTTTCGGCCATCAGGCGCAGGGCGGGCGCCGGGCCCGGCGCGGCCAGCAGCTTGAGCAGTTCCTTCGACACCCGCTCGGCCGACAGGCGGACCATGCCGTCCTTCAGGTCCGCGCACGCCTTCAGCCCCGCCGCGTCGGCCGGTCCGCGCCCGTACCAAGCGTGAAAACGGAAGAATCGCAGGATCCGCAGATAGTCCTCGCGAATGCGGGTCTCAGGCTCGCCCACAAAGACGATGCGGCCCGACAGGGCGTCATCGACCCCCTGCCCCGTCGGATCGAACACCTCGCCGTCCGGCGCGGCGTAAAGCGCGTTCAGGCGGAAGTCGCGCCGCCCCGCGTCCTCGGCCCAGTCGCTGGTGAAGGCCACGGTGGCGTTGCGCCCGTCGGTGGAGACGTCCCGGCGCAGGGTGGTGACCTCGTGAGGCTGACCGCCCGAGATCGCCGTCACCGTGCCGTGCGCCAGCCCCGTGGGCGCGGCCTTCAGCCCAGCGGTCTTGATCGCCGCCATGACCGCCTCGGGCGCCAGGGTGGTGGCGATGTCGATGTCATCCACCGGCTGGCCGATCAGGGCGTTGCGGACGCAGCCGCCGACGAAGCGGGCGCAGCCGGGTCCGCCCGCCGCCTCCAGCGCCGCGATCACCGCCCGCGTTTGCGGCGCCGTCAGCCAGGACTGATCGCTCAGGCGCGTCACGCCACCGCCTCGCGCGCCGGGTCGTGCAGACGGCCCCAGAGCGACCGCAGCATCCCCGCCGTGGCGCCCCAGATATAGCGCTCGCCCCACGGCATGGCCCAGAACCAACGCCGCGTGCCGTCGGGGGCGTCATAGAACTCGCGCCGGTGATTGGCGTCATCCATGAGGAAATCCCACGGCGTTTCGAAGGCGTCGGCCACCTCGCGCGGGTCGGTGGTCAGGGTGAAGCCCGGCCGCACCCAGGCCACCACCGGCGTGACCAGAAATCCGGTCACCGTCTCATAGGCGTCGGACAGGCCCAGCGGCTCCACATGGTCGGGGGAGAGCCCCACCTCCTCCACCGCCTCGCGCAAGGCGGCCTGCACCACCGTCTCGCCGGGATCGAGCCGCCCGCCGGGAAAGGCGATCTGGCCGGTGTGGCTGGCCAGGGAATCCGAACGCCGGGTCAGCAAAAGAGTCGGTCCATCCCCGTGGTCCACCACCGGAATCAGCACCGCCGCCGGACGCAAGGGCCGGTCCAGACGCGGCGCATCGGGGTTCAGATCGAAATCGGAGAACCGCGCCCGGCCGGAGGTCGCGTCCAGCGGGTCCAAGGCTACAATCAACTGTTGACGCAAGCCGCTCACGTCACGGCGCCCAGGGCGAAATCGATCCCGCCCGACCGCACCGTCATGCGGCCGTCCGCCAGAGCCGCCATCTCCACCAATTCATAGAAGACCGACCGTTCTATGCGAGCCTCAAGGTCGCCGCGCACATGCACATAGGGCGTCGGCTCGCCGGTGGCGGAATCCGTCTCGACGCGCACGGGGTGCTCGGCGCCGGCCGCGACCCGCTCGCCCATATCCGTGGTGAAGACCAGATCGTCGCCCTCGCGGTCCACCCGCACGGCGCGGAAGGGCACATCCTCCACCGTGATCTTCAGCTTCTCGACCGGCGTGACCAGATAATAGCCGTCCGGGTCCTTGCGCAGCACCGTGGCCAGCAGTCGCACCAGCTGGGGACGGCCGATGGGCGAGCCCTCGTGCATCCAGACGCCGTCGGCGCGGATGACCAGATCCATCTCGCCGCAGTTGTCGGGATTCCACAGATGCACCGGCGCAGGGCCGCGCCCGTCCTCCGCGTGTCCGGCGACCGACTGGATGAGGCTGAGGGTGTCTGGGGTCATGCCCTGATGGTAGGCGCCGCAGGTCTCATCGGAAAGGGGCCTCGCCGGAAAGGGCCCGCCGGAAAACGTCAGTCGGCGCGAACCGGACCGCCGGGCGCCGCGGCCGCTTCCAGCGCCAGCCACAACAGGCGCGCTGGATCGACCGGGCCGGGCATGACCGCGCCATCGATGCGCTGGAACCCGAAGCGTTCGAAATAGGGAGGATCACCCACCAGCAGGACACCCGCCGCCTGGGCCTCCCGGGCCCAGTTCACGCAGGTGGCGACCAACTCCGCGCCGATGCCGGCGTTGCGCTCGGTCCGCTCCACGGCGATAGGGCCGAGGAAAAGCGCAGGGGCGCCGCCGATGGTGATGGTCCACAGCCGCACGGACCCGATGATCCGGCCGTCCTGTCGCGCCACGTAGCCCACCGCCGGATCGCGGCCTTCGCGCAGCCGCTCGGCGGTCTTGGCCAGACGTCCGGGACCAAAGGCGGCCTCGACCACGCGCGCCACCGCCGCCGCGTCGAACACGGTTTCGGCCTGGATGACCGCGGGCTGGGGCGAAAGGGCGATGGTCATGGTGCGGCCAGGTTCGGAGGGACCGCGCATCTGCGGCCCGCGCCCCCGCCCGTCAAGGAAAATTGGGCGCGCACGAATCCACTTACGCGACAGTCGCACCGCTTATAGTTGTCCGCGAGCGCTGACCGGCCGTGTCATCACACCTATCAGGCATTGTGTCCCTAGGCGATCAGACGCAACCTACCCGACACGGAACGGGGAGAGGCGAAAATGGGCTGGCTGTTTTTAGCGCCTGCGTTGTTCGGAATCTGGAAGTATCGATACTTCGCCTATTGGCGTTGGGTGCTTTGGGTTGGCCTAACCCTCTACGTGTTCGCCGCTCTTTTTTGGTCGGGCGGAACTATGAATGATCCTACTGGGGACGGATTGATCACAGGCGCTATTCGACAAGCGAGCAACGATGGTCCCGAGGTTCTTTGGGGTCTTTTAGCGCTTGTACTCACGGTGGTGATTTGTGTGCTTCTGCTGAAGAGGGCGCATCGAACTACCAAGTCGCCTTACCCGGGTGGCGATGCGGCTAAGTCCGCCTCATGGCCACGTAAGCTGGCAGAAAGTGTCGGCCTAATAGCAGCAGTCTTCTTCGCAAATCTGCTCTTAGGGGGATTTCTGGCTTATACCCAAACGCAGTTCTATGAAGTGGGGCCTGATATCGTCCACCAAGACAGCTTTCTTTCTCATCTTGAGAGCGATGTTTTGTCGTCAGCAGCCCAAATAAACAGCAGCGTACCGACGCAAATAGACGAAATAACGGTTCTAGAGAGAGCGAGCGCCGAGGGAACTACGCTTGTTTATCACTACAATATTGAAAGCAGCGCCTCACCGAGAGATATTGAAGCAGCAATGGCTCCTCGTATTTTTCAAGGGGTTTGTTCGGACATCACCATGACTGCTGCGATGCGCGACGGCGCTTCCTTCCGATACGAGTACACCAACACCCGAGCGGAATTGGCCTCAGTCGAAATTTCAGAATCGAACTGCCACCCAGAAATGCCGATCATTCCAAACGGAGCATCGGCTAGTTTAGCTCCGTCCCCAAATCATGAATAGTTGGAGCAAACCCGAAGTCTTGTACCCACCAACTAGCCGGCTCTGGAGAAGTCGGGCGCGCGCCTCTGGCTGAAGGCCATGAAGGCCTCCATGGCTTCGGGGCTCTTCATCTGGGCGCCGAACGCCTCGCCCTCGGCCAGCATCAGGGCCCAGATCGCCTCGGCGTCGCGCATCAGGCGCTTGGTCGAGCGGATGGAGTTGGGGGCCCGCGCCGCCAGCAGGGCCGCGAGGCGCCGGGCCTCCTCATCGACCTGACCGGCCGGAACCGCCCGGTTGGCCAGGCCCCAATCCAGCGCCTGACGCCCCGTGATGGGCTCGCCCAGGGCGAACAGTTCGAAGGCCCGCTGGTGGCCGATGACGGCGGGCAGCAGCGCCGTGGACGCCGCCTCCGGGGCCAGCGCCAGATTGACGAACGGAACCGACAGCAGGGCGTCGTCCGCCACCACCACCATGTCGCAGTGGAGCAGCAGGGTCAGACCGATGCCCACCGCCCGGCCCCTCACCGCCGCCACGGCGGGGCGGTCCAGCTCGGCCAGGGCCTTCAGGAATCGGAACACCGACATGTCCAGCGGCTCATCGGTCTGCGACCCGATGGCGATGAAATCGCCGATGTCGTTGCCGGCGCAGAAGCTGTCGCCCTCGGCGCGGAACAGGATCACGCGCACGTCGGGATCGGTCTTCGCCCGCTCGGTGGCTTCGGCCAGCACCGTGTACATGGCCTGGGTGATGGCGTTCTTCTTGTCGGGCCGGGCCAGGGTGACGGTGAGCACGCCTTGCTCAAGCGCGACGTGAACATGCTCGCTCATGCGGGTTCTCCAGTTTCGATTCGGGTCCACCAGTCCACGCCGTCCGCGTCGCGATCGCGGCCGATACGGCCCTGGGCCTCCAGATAGTTCAGGTGGGCGATGGCCTCGCCCGTGGCCATGCCCAGCACGCCCTCGCCAACCGCGCGGCCGAACAGGGAGGGAAAGACATCCACCGCCCGCTTCGGCTCGGCCAGGGTGCGCTCCAGCCGCCGCAGGGCCACGTCATGGCCGCGCAGCAGGGCCTCCAGCCGGGCGTGAGCGCCCCGGAAGGGTTCGCCGTGGGAAGGCAGCACCAGGGCGTTTTCGGGAATGCGGCCCTTCAGGGCCTCCAGCGAGTCCAGCCAGTCCTTCAGCGGATCCGACTGCGGCTCGGTCGGCCAGACCGAGATGTTGGACGAGATGCGCGGCAACAGCTGATCGCCCGAGATGAACAGGTCATCCCGCTCGCGCAGCAGACAGACGTGCTCCGGCGAGTGCCCCGTGCCGACGATGATGCGCCAGGCGTCGCCGTCGATCTCGATCCCGTCCCCGTCGCTGAGGCGGGTGAACTCCGGCGGCATGGGCCGCACCGCCTTGCCGAACATGCCGTAACGGGTGCGATAGCCCTCGATCTGTTCGTCCGACCAGCCGGCGGCGCGATAGAAGGCCGCGCCCGACTCCGGCGCCGGGCCGGTGTCGGCCAGCAGCATGCGCCCGGTCACATACTCCAGCCGCGACATGAACAGGGGCGCGCCCGACCGCTCGCACAGCCAGCCCGCCAGACCGATGTGGTCCGGGTGCATGTGGGTGCAGATCAGGCGGGTGACCGGCCGGCCTTCGAGCGGTCCGGCGAGGGCCGTCTCCCAGGCGTCGATGGTGTCCGGCAGGCCCAGTCCGGTGTCGACGATGACCCAGCCCTCGCCGTCGCGGATGGCCCAGACGTTCACATGGTCCAGCGCCATGGGCAGGGAGAAACGCAGCCACAGGACGCCCTCGGCGACCTGGACCGCCTCACCCGGCGCCGGGATGTCCAGCGCCGGATAGTCCGGCCCGGCCGCGCCCTTGCGGGGCTCCGGTGCATTGGCCTGGCCGTCGGGCAAGCGCGTCTCCATTAAAAACTCATTGCCACTTTGCCCTCCGCATGATCGCGCGTCAAAGGTCATCTGAGCGCCACAGACGGAACACATGCCGCCGTTAGGACTTGACCCAACAATCAGAGCGGGCGAAGCGTCCGCCAACGTGTAAAGCTAGGTGAGGATAGCCCTTTGAAGCTGCGTAATTCCCTGCTCGCCCGGTCCGCCGTCGTGCTGACCGTCGTCGGATTCAGCCCCCTTCCCGCCGCTGCGGCGGCGGACTCGGCCCCTATGGCCGGCGTCGCCACGACCGCCGCTGCGGCGGCCATGCAGTCCCGCACCCGTCGAGGGGCTCAGTCGCAGGCGGCGCCCGAAGTCCGCACCGGTCCCGAGGTTCTGGCCGAGGCCCAGGCGGTCGTGACCGCCACCAATACTGTCTGCGACGTCGTCAACGCCGTCAGCCCGGGCCGCAACGGCGATATCAACATCTACGAGGTCGCCTGCGCCACCGGCCTGGGCCACATCCTCACCGACGGCGCACAGCCCGCGTCGCGGAACTGCATCATCGTCGCCCAGCAGGCCGAGGAATACGCGCTTGAAAACCCCGACGCGCCCGCCCAGGTGACCTGCACCCTGCCCGAGAACGCCAACGCCGAACAGATCATGGCGGGCTACATCCAGTCCGCCGGCGTCACCTGCCAGGTGGACCAGACCCGCTGGGTCGGCCGCACGCAATCGGGCGAGGAACGCTACGAAGTCGGCTGCGCCGGCGTGGACGGTTACTGGCTTCGCGTGAACCCCGCCGGTGAATACCTGGATCGGCTGGAGTGCATCGAGGTCACGGCCGCGGGCGGCGAGTGCACCTTCACCACGAACGAAGAGCAGCTGGCCGGCTTCCAGGCGCGTTTCGCGTCGGTCGCGCCCCAGGCCTGCACGCCCGAAGCGGGCCGCTTCGTGGGCGCCAACGCGGATTTTCGCTTCTATGAAGTGAAGTGCAGCGAGGGCTTCGGCTTCATCGCCCAGACCAACCCGGCCGGTGAACCGCAGGGCGCCCGTGACTGCAGCCGTCCCCAGCTCGTGCCCGGCGGCTGCACCCTGACCGACAGCGCGGCGGCCCAAGGCGCCGCTGCTGAGCAGCGGGCCGCCGCCCTGGCCCAGATCGGCCGCACCTGCTCGGTCAACGAAGAGCGCATCGTCGCGGTGGAGAGCCCGGCGGACGGATCTCCGGGCCGCGAAATCTACGAGTTCGAATGCGCCGATCAGCCTTTTGGCCTGACCGGCTTCTTCCCGGTCGCGGGCGGTTCGGGCGAGGTCGAGGCGTTCGACTGTTTCACCATGGATGCGCGCGGTCTGGAGTGCCAGTTCGTCTCCCGTGACACGATCAGCAACGAGTTGACCCGCATGGTCACGGCCAGCCAGCGCAACTGCAATGTGGTCGACTATCGCGTGGTCGCCCGTATGGCGAACCTCGAGGGCGACGTGGCCGAGGTCAAGTGCGACGACGGCCGCGGCTGGTTCGGCGAGTTCCCGGACGACCGTCAGGCCGCCGGGCAGTTGGTGCCCTGCGCCGCCGCCGCCCGTCAGGGCGACGAGTGCGTGCTGTAAGCTCCACCTCTCCATCCAACGGAAAGGCCCGTCGCGCTCGCGGCGGGCTTTTTCTTTTGCGCGGGTCCGCTGTGCGTTAGCGTGGCCCCGTCCTGAACCGCTGAGTCCCTGATGCGCATCGCCACCTGGAACGTGAACTCCGTCAACGCCCGCCTGCCCACCGTGCTGGACTGGTTCAGCGAGGCCCAGCCGGACGTGGCCTGCCTGCAGGAGATCAAGTGCGTGGACGAGAAGTTCCCGCGGGAGGCGTTCGAGGACCTGGGCTACAACGTCGAGACCCACGGCCAGAAAACCTACAACGGCGTGGCCCTGCTTTCGAAATTCCCCCTGTCCGATGTGCGGCGCGGCTTGCCCGGCGACGATTCGGACGATCAGGCCCGCTACATAGAGGCGCTGGTGGAGGCGCCGGCGCCGGTGCGGGTGGCGTCCATCTACCTGCCCAACGGCAATCCGCTGGGCACCGAGAAGTTCGACTACAAGCTGGCGTGGTTCGAGCGCCTCCGGCTGCACGCGTCGGACCTGCTGACCCATGAGGAGGCCGTCGCCCTGTGCGGCGACTTCAACGTCATCCCCACGCCCGAGGACGCGAAGAACCCCGAGGCCTGGGTGACAGACGCCCTGTTTCAGCCCGAGAGCCGCGAGGCGTTCCGGGCCCTGAAATGGCTGGGCTTCGCCGACAGCCACGAACTGGGTGATGAGCCGGCGGGGACCTGGACCTTCTGGGACTATCAGGCCGGAGCCTGGCGGCGGGACCACGGCATCCGCATCGACTTCGCCCTGCTGTCCGCCCTGGCGGCCGACCGCTTCCGGGGCATCGAGACCCACCGCGACGCCCGCGACATGGAGAAGCCCAGCGATCACGTACCCGTCGTCGTCGATCTGGATCCGGAGCCGCCCGCGTGGTCGATGCGCTGAGGATCATTCTGCTGGTGGCCCTGGCCGCCGCCGCCCTGACCACGGCGGGCCTGACCCTGGCCTGGTGGATGGAGCCCCGGCGGCGCCTGCACCGGGCCCTGGACAAGACCCTGGGCGGCTCGCCCGAGGTCGAGGCGGTCTCTCCCGCCGAAGGCCGCGCCTGCGCCCTGGATTTCGACAGCGCACAGGCGGCCGTGCTGTGGGATCGGGGCGCCAACGGCCTGGTCTATGACTTCGACGAGATCGACGGCGCCGAGATGATCGTGGACGGCCATGTGCTGGCCCGCGTGCGCCGGGGCGAGGCGCGCCGGGCGCTGGACGTGATGGCGCCGGACGCCGGTCAGGTGGTGCTGCGGCTGATGTTCGCCGACCCGCGCCATCCCGAATTCGAGCTGGACCTGTGGAATGTCTCGACGGGGGCCTCGACCGGCTCACCGCCGGAAGCGCTCAGGCTGGGGCGCCGCTGGCTGTCTCATGTGGAAGCCCTGATGAAATAGGCGCGCCGCGCCCTTTCGACATGTCGCCCGAAAGGCTAGAATCAAACCTCGTCATCCTCGGGCCTGTCCCGAGGACCCACGCGTCCGCCGCACGTTCATGAGATGTGTCAGCGGGATGGGCCATCCATCCGCTGTTCCCGCGACCTCATGCATGGGTCCTCGGGACAAGCCCGAGGATGACGGATTTCTGTAATTTCACCCGCGAGTTTTCCCGTGCCCCGCCTGTTCGACGCCTATGTCATCGCCAACTGGACCGCCGCCGAGGGCAAGAAGCTGGGCGAGCAGTCGCTGTGGATCGCCGTGGCCAAGCGCGACGTGCGCATGCGGCTGAAGGTCGAGACCCACAACGCCGCCACGCGCGCCGACGGCGAAAAGCTGCTGGCCGACATCCTGGGCGACCTGAACAAGCGCGGCGACCGGGCCCTGATCGGTCTGGACGCGCCGCTGGGCTTCCCCGTCGGCACGGCCGCCCGGCTGTCCCTGAAGGATCCGACCTGGTCCGGCCTGTGGGCCTTTCTGGCCGACAATGTGCGGGACAAGCCCGACAACACCAACAACCGCTATCAGGTGGCGGCCAAGATGAACCGGCTGATGACCGACGAGGCGCGGCCGTTCTGGGGCGCCCCGGCCAGTCAGGCCCAGCGCTGGCTGACCACCACCAAGCCCGAGGGCGGCTACGGCGACATCCCAGAACTGCGCGCCACCGAAGTCGCGGCCAAACAGGGCAAGCTGCAGCCCAAGACCGTGTGGCAGATGCACGGCGCGGGCGCGGTCGGCGGCCACGCCCTGATCGGCATTCCCACCGTGCGTCGCGTGGTTGAGCGGCTGGGGTCCGCCGCCGCCGTCTGGCCGTTCGGCACGGGCTGGCGCGCCTTGACGCCCGAGGACGTGGCGCCCCTGTCGGCGCTGGTGGTCGAGGTCTGGCCCGCCATGTTCGGCGGCGCGCCCGAACCGGGTGAGTTCAAGAGCCAGGCCCAGGTCCGCGTCGCCGCCGAGACCTTCGCGCGTATGGACGAGAAGAACGAGCTGGCCGCCGCCTTCGCCCCGCCCAAGGGCGCGTCGGACGACCTGATCCGTCAGGTCGAGACGGAAGAAGGCTGGATCCTCGGCGTCCGTTAAGCCGGCATCCGCCGCGCCACCCGCACAAACCGGCCGGTCAGCAGGGCCGCCGACACCAGGCTGGCCACGATCACGCCCCAGACGATGCCGTCCACGCCCATGCCCATGGGGAGCGCGAACAGCCACGACAGCGGCATCATCACCACCCCGTAGCTGAACACATGCATGGCCGTGGGCCACCACACGTCGGCGGCGGAGCGCAGGGCCTGGGCCGCCACCACCTGGATGCCGTCGGCCACGAAGAACAGGGTCGCCAGGATCAGGGCCGGGACCGCGATGGCCACCAGCGCCGGGTCGGTGGTGTAGACGCCGATGATCACCTCCGCCCCCGGCCACACCACCAGGGCGATGACCAGCGCCAGCAGTCCCGTGACGCTCAACCCCAGCACGCCCGCGCGGATCAGGCCCGCCCGGTCGTTGGCCCCATAGGCCCGGCTGACCAGCACGCCGGTCGCCGCCGACAGGCCCATGGGGTTCATGAAGACGATGGCCGACAGGTTCAGCACGATGGCCCAGGCCGCCACCTCCAGCCCGCCCAGCCAGCCGGCCACGATGCTCATGGCCGCGAAGGCGCTAACCTCGATGAAGTAGGACGCGCCGGCGCCCACCCCCACCTTGTACTGCTCGCGCTCGACCACGCGGTCGCGGCGCGGCTTGCGGAAGATCCCCAGCGCCCGCGCATCGGGCATGCGCACGATATAGACCAGCAGAAACACCACCAGCGCCAGCCGCGCGGCGAAGGTGGCCCAGCAGGCCGCCACCGCCCCGTCCACCGGCAGGCCCGAGGTTCCCGGCACCAGCCACAGGTTCATCAGCAGGTTCAGCCCGTTGGCGATCCACATGGCCCACATGCCCGGCCGGGGCCGCGACAGGGCCTCGAGGAACAGCTGGGCCGCCACCGAGATCAGATAGAACGGCAGCGACAGGGCCAGCACCATCAACGGCGCCGCCGCATCCTGCCCCAGCCCGTCCTCCAGCCCCACGCGCACCAGCGCCCAGGGCCCCGCAAGGATCAAAGCGAGCGCTGAAATGAGACCAAGCTGAACCGAATAGACCAGGCCGCGCCGGAACACCGCCCCGGCCTCCTCCCGCCGCCCCTGGCCGATCAGGCGCGCGGTCATGACCTGGGTTCCCATCAGCAGGCCCACCGCCGTGGTCACGAACACCGACGACGGCGCCCAGGCCAGCGAATGAAGGGCCAGCTCGCGCGCCGCGTACTGGCCCACCACGATGGCGTCGGTCAGGCCCATGGTCATTATGCCCACGCGCGCCAGAACCACCGGCCAGGCCAGGGTCAGAAGTTCGCGCAGATCGGCGCGCATTTCGGGGCGGAGAGCGGCGGTCATCGAAGGGTCAGGTCAGGGCTTTGAGCAAAAGGGCGCGGAACCTGACGCCGCGGCCCCGGCTTGGCAATAGCGCCCCCGCCACACACTCTGATGAAACCGAACGCCGGGTGAGGGATTGGCAAAGGGAGACGACAGGGAGAGACAGATGGCGGGCTACAGAAACTGGTGCGGAATCCTGCACCCCCTTCACGCGATCCTGCTGGCCTTTCCCATCGCCCTGTTCAGCTTCGCGGTCGCCACCGACATCGCCTATCTGAACACGGCCCAGATCCAGTGGTCGAACTTCTCGGCATGGTCGATCACCCTGGCCTTGTTCTTCAACGGCCTCGTTGTGGCCTGGGCGATCGTCGAGGCGGTCATGGCCCGGCGCTCGCCCGGCCTGACGCGTAGCCTGATCTATCTGGCCGTCCTGGTGGTCATGTTCATCGTCGGCTTGATCAACATCTTCCGGCACAGCCAGGACGGCTGGGCCTCGGTCGGCGCGCCCGGCCTGATCATGTCCATCATCTGCGCCCTGCTGGCCCTGATCGCCGGCTGGATGCTCCATTCCAGATCCACCGTTCGGGAGGTCGTCCAATGAGGATGCGGCTCGTCAGCATCGCGGCCCTGTCCCTGGCCCTCGCCGGCTGCGGCGGGTCCAGCGACCCGGAGGTTCAGGAAACCGGCGCCACGCCGGACCTGCCCGAGCTGGACCAGAGCCTGATCCCGTCCATGCACATCGCCCCGCCCGGCGAATGGAACGGCGACCTGCCCACCGTGCCCGAAGGCTTCACCATCAGCATCGTCGCCGACGATCTGAGGATCCCGCGCCAGATGCTGATGCTGCCAAACGGCGACCTGCTGATCGCCGAAGGCTCAGGCGGCGGCGCGCCCGCGCTGCGGCCCAAGGATGTGCTGGCCGGGCTGATCAAGGCCCGGGGCCGCTCGTCGGTCGAAGGCGGCGACCGCATCACCCTGATCCGCGACGCCGACGGCGACGGCGTGCCCGAGCTGCGCACCGTCCTGATCGACGATCTGAACGCGCCCTACGGCATGGCCTTCGTGGACGGCATCTCTACGTGGCCAATCAGGACGCGGTCATGCGCTTCCCCTATCAGGAGGGCCAGACCGAGATCACGGCGCCGGGCGAGGCGCTGACCCCCCTGCCCGCCGAACTCAACCACCACTGGACCAAGGCCATGACGGCCAGCGCCGACGGCCGCTTCCTGTATGTGGGCATCGGCTCCAACAGCAATGCAGGCGAGCGGGGCATGGCGGTGGAGGAAGAACGCGCGGTGGTCTGGGAGATCGACCGCGAGACCGGCGCCCGCCGCACCATCGCCCGAGGCATCCGCAACCCGACCGCCCTCGCCATCGAGCCCACGACCAACCAGCTCTGGTCCGTGGTCAACGAGCGGGACGAACTGGGTCCGCAACTGGTCCCCGACTATCTGACCCAGGTCCGCGACGGGGCCTTCTATGGCTGGCCCTACAGCTACTGGGGCCAGAACCTGGACCCCCGCGTCCGGCCGCAGGATCCCGATCTGGTCGCCACCGCCATCGCGCCGGACTATGCGCTTGGCAATCACGTGGCGGCTCTGGGTCTGGACTTCGCCGTCGACGGCGGTTTCGGCGGGACGTTCGCCAGCGGCGCCTTCATCGGCGAGCACGGCAGCTGGAACCGGCAGGACCTGTCCGGCTACAAGGTGTCCTGGGTCCCCTTCACGGGCGGTCGTCCGTCCGGCCCGCCCGTGGACTTCGTCACCGGCTTCCTGAACGATGACGACGAGGCCCGGGGCCGCCCGGTCGGCGTTCTGTTCGACCCGCGCACCCGCGCCCTGTTCATCGCCGACGACATGGCCAATGTGGTGTGGCGGGTCGCCCCGACGGCGTCACGCGGGAGCCAGTCGCCTCGGGAATAGTCTGACAATTGACTTTCCCACGCCGGGCGACCAACGTCTGATCAAATTTGCCGGGGAGGCGAACATGGTCCGGACGTTAAAGGTGCTTTTCCTCGTCGCCGTTGTTGCGGCGGCGGCCCCCGCAGTGGCGCAGCAGGCGCCCATGACGGCCATGGATGCGCCGGCGGAGCCGAACGCCCTCCCCCTCGACACAGGCGGCGTCGAGGGCTCCGAAGCCCCCGAGAGCTGGTTCAGCCAGTGGGGCGACACCTTCGTCCGCAACGTGACCGTGGCCACCCTGACCCCGGTCCTGCCCGAGCCGGGCACGGCCAACGGCGCAGCGGTGATCTTGGCGCCGGGCGGCGGCTTCATGTTCCTGTCCATGAGCAACGAGGGCTGGGAGGTGGCTCAGGCCCTGGCGGATCAGGGCGTGGCCGCCTTCGTGCTGAAGTACCGCGTCCGCCCGACGCCGGCGGACCTGGGCGAATTCGAGCAATCGGTGACCGCCATGTTCGCCGGGGCCGGCCCACGGCCCGCAAGGCCCGGTGGCTTTTCGCTGGCCGATCCGGTCGAGGACGCCACGGCGGCCTTCGCACTCGTCCGTTCGCGCGCCGATGAGTGGGGTGTCGACCCCGACCGCATCGGCATGGTCGGCTTTTCGGCCGGGGCCGGAACGACCCTGGCGACTACGCTCACCGCCCCCGAGACGCGCCCCGCCTTCATCGCCCCCATCTACGGCGCCATGACTGCGGTCGAGGTCCCCGAGACCGCGCCGCCCATGTTCGTGGTCCTGGCGGCCGACGACCCCCTGTTCGCCAACAGCGGATTCGGCCTGGTGGAGTCGTGGCGCACCGCGGGACGCCCGGTGGAGTTCCACCTCTATCAGAACGGCGGCCACGGCTTCGGCCTGGGCAATCCGGGCATGACCAGCCTGGGCTGGTTCGACGGTTTCATGCGCTGGCTGGAGCTGAACGGATTCCTGCAGGCCGGGCCCTGAACTTTTGCAACCGTGATCACCCCGACGCCGTCGGGGCGGCGGCGTCACGCGTCTTCCACAGCGACCAGAACACCCCGGCCGCCAGGATCGCGGCCGTGATCGCCAGCGACCACTCGGGCGGGATCTTGCCCAGTCCAAGCAGATCCGCCGCGAACACCTTGCCGCCGATGAACACCAGCAGCACCGCCAGCGCCTGTTTCAGATAGGCGAAGCGGTGGATCACCGCCGCCAGGGCGAAATACAGCGCGCGCAGGCCCAGGATGGCGAAGATGTTGGAGGTGTAGACGATGTACGGATCGGTCGTGATGGCGAAGATCGCCGGCACCGAGTCCACCGCGAAGATCACGTCCGCAATCTCGATCATAACCAGCGCCAGGAACAGGGGCGTGGCCGACAGCACCATGCGGCCGCTCGAATTAGGCTGACGCACGAAGAACTTCTGACCGTGGAGCTGGTCCGTCACCCTCAGGTGACGCCGCATCCACTTCACCAGCGGGTTCTTGCCGATGTCGGAATGCCCGTCCCCGGCGAAGAACATCTTCACCCCGGTCAGGATCAGGAACGCCGCGAAGATGTAGAGCACCCAGCCGTACTGGCTGACCAGGGCCGCGCCCGCGCCGATCATGATGGCGCGCAGAACGATCACCCCCAGGATGCCCCAGAACAGCACCCGGTGCTGAAGCGCGCGTGGAATGGCGAAATAGCCGAAGATCAGGGCGATGACGAAGACATTGTCCATCGCCAGGCTCTTCTCGACCGCGAAGCCGGTGAGATACTCCACGCCTGACTGCTGGCCGAGCTCCCACCAGACCCAGCCGCCGAAGATCAGGGCCACGGCGATGTACATGCTGGACAGCAGCAGGCTCTCGCGCACGCCGATCTCATGCTGGTCGCGGTGCAGCACGCCCAGATCCAGCACCAGCAGCGCCAGAACCACGCCCATGAAGGCCAGCCACATCCAGGCGGGCTTGCCCAGCCATTCGGCGGCGAAAAACGTCATCAGGTCCATCAGGACTCCCCTGTCTCATGGAGCGGCCCGCGGCGCGCGCATGTAGGGATCGGCCGGACAGGCCGTCGCGCACCGAGCTCGCTCGATGCGGTCCGACATCACGTCTGCCATCAGACGCCAGAGGGGCCCGGCCCGCCGGCGCGCAGATAGGCGAAACCGCGTCGCCATTCAAGCCGGGGGCTCGCCGCTCAGTCGGCCACATCCAGTTGCAGGGCCGGTCCGCCCTGGTGGCGCGGCCAGACCGCGACCCGGCTTCCAACGCGCTGGAAGATCAGGTCCAGCCGCGTTTCGCCCACGGCCAGCCCGGCCACGGTCAGACGGTCCAGGCCGGCCGGCAGGCAGGGCCGGTCGATGCGGATGGTCCTCGCCAGGGCGTCGATGGACAGGCCCAGGCTGGCCTGCAGCATCAGAAACACCGACCCGGCGGCCCAGGCCTGGGGCATGCAGGCCACGGGATAGGGAATGGGCGGCTCGCCGGTCTGGCGATTGAAGCCGCAGAACAGCTCGGGCAGCCGCATCTCGAAATGGGCGGCCGAGGCGTAGAGTTCGCCCAGCATCAGGGCCACGGCGTCGCGCTCGCCGTAATGCGCCATGCCCGCCACGCCCAGGGCGGTGTCGTGGGGCCAGACCGAGCCGTTGTGATAGGACATGGGATTGAAGCGCGGCTGGCGGCTGGCCAGGGTCCGCAGGCCCCAGCCCGTCCTGAACCGCCCTGACAGCAGCCGTTCGGTCACCCGTCCGGCCCGCTCCGCCGAAGGCAGGCCGCTGAACAACAGGTGCCCCGCGTTGGAGCCCAGCACCCGGCACGGCGCGCCCTCCCCATCCACGGCGATGGCGTAGAACCCCCGATCCTCCATCCAGAAACGGTCCTCCACCAGCGCGCGCAGGCGCTCGGCGCGGTCGCTCCACGCCGCCGGGCTCCCCTCTCCCAGCAGGGCCGACAGGTCGGCCAGCGCCCGCCAGGCGGAATAGGCGTAGCCCTGGACCTCAAGCAGGGCGATCGGCCCCTTCGGATAGGCGCCGTCGGCGTGGAAGATGGAGTCCTCGCTGTCCTTCCAGCCCTGATTGGAGAGGCCGGTGTCCTCGGCGCGGGCGTAGTCGATCAGGCCGTCGCCGTTGGAGTCCCCGTGATCCGTCATCCATCCGGCGGCGGCCAGAAGGTTGGGCCAGATCTTGCGGATGAACGCCAGATCACCGGTCCGCCGGGCATAGGCGCCGGCCAGGGCCACGAACAGGCAGGTGGTGTCGACGCCGCCGTAATAGAGACCGAACGGAACCTCCTTCAGGGCCGACATCTCGCCCTGTCGGGTCTCGTGCATGATCTTGCCGGGCGCGGAGTCCTGGAAGGTGGAGGTTTCATCCGCCTGACGCGCCGCCAGATAGGTCAGGACGCCCCTGGCCAGGCTGGGATCCAGCCACAGCATCTGCCATGCGGTGATGATCCCGTCGCGCCCGAACGGCGTGGAGAACCAGGGCACCCCCGCATAGGGGTACGGGCCGGTGGGCAGGTCGGTGGTCAGCAGGGCCACGTCCGCCCGGGACTGGTCCAGCCACTGGTTGAAGCGCGGACTGTGGGCGCCCCGCACCGTGGCGCCGCGCCGCCGTTTGGCCCGCATGGCCAGACGGGCCTGCAGCGCGGCCACCCGCCACCGGTCCCGGCCCGGCGTCTCGCCGCCTTCGACGCCCGCCTCCATGAACAGGTCGAACTGCTCCCCGCGCGACAGGCGGATCCGGAAATCCGCGCGCTCGGTCGACAGGGCCGCCGGCGGTTCGGAGAACGACAGCCAGGTCTGGCGCTCCACAGTGTCCAGGCCCTCATAGCCGAACTGAACCCGCCCCCCATCCGCCACCGGGGGCCTGGTCCTGCCGCGCCGTTCACGCCGCGTGCCGCGCACCTCGAAGATGTCTCGGAAATCGGCGCCGTATTCAAAGGACAGGGGCGCCACGATCGGGTCCACCCCGTGATTGGTCAGGCGCACCCGCTCGTACAGCCGCCGGTCCCACAGAAAGCGCCGCCGCTCCACATGGATCACGCCGCCCGGCGCGGAGCGTCCCCCCATGGGCGGCAGGGGCCGGTTGGTGGCGTGGCAGGTGAAAAAGACATTGTCGTCCGACACCGCCGAACTCAGGCGCGAGGGCCGGTCATGGCCCACCAGAAGCACCAGCCGCGACAGGATGCGGGAGTCCCGGTCAAACAGGCCGTCGGCCCCGCCGCGCAGGTCGCCCCATGGATCAGCCACCAGGAAGGTGTCGCCTTCCTTGAGCGCCAGCAGGCGATCCAGCACGACACCCTCGGTCACCAGATCGGCTGCGGGAATCGCCGTTGCATCGTCCATGTCGCGCTCCAGACTTGTGGCGATCAGGCCAGGGGCGCGAAGGCCCGCTCTTCGCCGATGGCGCGCCGCACGTCGGGGATGATGAGGGGATCGATCACCTCGGGCAGAACGATGTCGACGCGCGCCTGAAGCTGGGCATAGACCTCAAGATAGCGCCGAGCCATGGCGGCGGCCGAAAAGCGCTGCTCGAACCGCGCCCGGATCGCTCCGCGGTCCAGCAGAACGGCCCGCCCGGCGGCCTCCACGGCTTCGTCCACCGTCTCCACCAGATAGCCGGTCACCCCGTCCTCGATGATCTCGGACGTGGAGCCGCAGCGGAACGCCACCACCGGCGTGCCGCAGGCCATGGCCTCGATCATCACCAGGCCGAACGGCTCGGGCCAGTCGATGGGGAACAGCAGCGCCTCGGCGCCGCCCAGGAAGGCGGACTTCTGCGGGTCGTTGATCTCGCCCACGAACTCCACCAGGGGATTGTCCAGCAGAGGCCGGATGTGGCTATCGAAATAGACCCGGTCAGCCGGGTCCACCTTGGCCGCCATCTTCAGGGGCCGGCCCAGGCGGGTGGCGATCTCGATGGCCCGGTCCGGCCGCTTCTCCGGCGACATGCGGCCGAGGAAGGCCAGATAGCCGCTGGACTTCGGCGAGAACTCATACAGTTCCGACGGCATCCCGTGCTGGACCGTGGCCTCCCAGTTGGCGGCCGGGATCGGGCGGCGTTGATCGTCCGAGATGGACACCAGCGGGAACTGGGGCCAGCGGGCATACACCTCGGGCAGGTCCTTCAGGTCCAGACGCCCGTGCAGGGTCGTCACCGTCCGCCCTGCCCGGTCCGCGAAGAACGGGAAGTGCAGCATATCGGTGTGGAAATGGATGATGTCGAAATCGTCCGCCCGCTTCAGCACCTCGGCCAGAAGCGTCAGGTGTGCGGCCAGATCCGACTTCAACGGCGCGGGGTCCAGGCGGATAGGCTGGTCGCGGACGACCACAAGCTTCGCCCGGGTGCGCGCATCGGCGGTGGAGAACAGGGTCACCTCATGACCCAGTTCAACCAGGGCGTCGGTCAGGTGCGCCGCCACCCGCTCGGTGCCGCCGTACAGGACAGGAGGCACGGCCTCATACAGGGGCGCGACCTGGGCGATCCTCATCAAGTTCTCCGATGCGTAAAATGCGGCGACGGGACAGTTACCGGCGGCTGAGCCGTTTGGTTCCCGGGCGCCGCGCCTGCCCCGCCGTTTCGTCGGCGAACAGACGCGTGGCCACCATACGCTCTTTTCGGCTCCGGGACTAATCGAGTGAGCGCGTGCATCCCCTTGCAAGGCAACCGTTTCAGCCGGATCTGCGTTCAACAGTCCAGCTGAAGCGAGAAAGCGCATGCCGTCACCTGCCGACCCTTCCAAGACACAGGCCGAGTTCGGAATCCCCGGACTGGACGACGTCCTGTCCGGCGGGCTGGACCGGGACCGGGTGTATCTTCTGGAGGGCAATCCGGGGACCGGAAAGACGACAGCGGCGCTGCGTTTCCTGATCGAGGGCGCCGGCGAGGGCGAGCCGACCCTCTACATCACCCTGTCGGAAACGGAGGCGGAGCTGCGCAGCACGGCGCAGTCCCACGGCTGGTCCCTGAACGGGGTGGAGATCTTCGAGCTCGTGCCGCCCGAGAACCTTCTGGACGAGGATCAGCAGCAGAGCCTGCTATATTCGTCGGACCTCGAACTCGGTGAAACCACGCGTCTGATCCTGGACGCCGTGGAGCGGGTGAAGCCCACACGGGTCGTTATCGACAGCCTCTCGGAAATCCGGCTGCTGGCGCAGGGTTCGCTGCGCTATCGGCGTCAGGTTCTGGCGCTGAAGCACTATTTCGCCAGACACGGCGCGACCGTGCTGCTGCTGGATGACCTCACCACCGATGTGAACGACAAGACCGTCCACAGCGTCGCGCACGGCGTGATCCAGCTGGATGAACTGGCGCCCGAGTACGGCTCCGAGCGCCGCCGGCTTCGCATCATCAAATACCGCGCCCGAAAATATCGGGGCGGCTACCACGACTTCGTCATCCGCAGCGGCGGTCTCGAAGTCTTTCCCCGCATCGTCGCCGCCGAGCACCGCATCGGTTTCGACCGCGTTGCAGTCTCCAGCGGGATTGTCGAGCTGGACACCCTTCTGGGAGGCGGGATCGAGCGTGGTTCGAGCGCGCTGATCCTCGGACCGGCCGGAACTGGCAAATCCCTGTTCGCCATCCATTTCGCCGTGGCGGCGATCGCGCGGGGCGAAAGGGCGGCCCTGTTCCTGTTCGACGAGGAGATCGGCCTGCTGTTCGACAGGATGCTCGGCATGGGCATTGATCTGGCCGCCCTGCAGCGTGATGGGAACCTGGTCGTGGAACAGGTCGACGCCGGGGAGATGTCGCCCGGAGAGTTCGCCACACGGGTCAAGCGCTATGTCAGCGAGCAGAATATCCAGACGGTGGTGATCGACAGCCTGAACGGCTACCGGGTCGCCATGCCCGAGGAACAGTTCCTGATCCTCCACATCCGCGAACTGCTGCAATATCTGAACCGCCAGGGGGCCTCGACCTTCCTGACGGTCGCCCAGCATGGCCTGGTGGGCAGCCTGTCGGCGCCGGTGGACGTGACCTATCTGGCCGACACGGTCGTCCTGCTGCGCTATTTCGAGTCAGCCGGAACGGTGCGGCGTGCGGCGTCGGTGATCAAGAAACGCGCGGGCCAGCATGAGAAAGCCATCCGCGAGTACACCATCACGGATGACGGCCTGACCCTGGGCGAGCCCCTCACCGGTCTGCACGGAATTCTCCGGGGCGTGCCGGACGTGGTCGGGTCCGGAACGCCGCTGATGGAGAATTCCCCCGCATGAGTCCGCCAGCGCTTTCGGAGCGCGCCCTGATCCTGGCGCCCAGGGGGCGAGACGCGGATATCGCGGGGGCGATCTTGCGCGAGGCAGGCGTGTCGGCCCGGATCTGCGGCGGCCTCCCGGACCTGATCGCGCAGATGAACAGGGAGGCGGGCGTCGCCGTGGTCGCGGACGAAGGCCTGCACAGGGCCGACCTGACCCCGCTGGTGCGATGGATCGACGATCAGCCGCCCTGGTCCGATTTTCCGTTCATTCTGCTGACCGTCCGCGGCGGCGGCATCGAGCGCAATCCTGCCGCGCAACGGGTGTCGGCCCTGCTGGGCAATGTGGCCTTTCTGGAGCGGCCGTTTCATCCCACCACCCTTGTCAGCGCGGTCCAGACGGCGCTGCGCGGCCGTCGACGTCAGTATGAGGCGCGCGAGCGCATGGAGCAGATACGCCGCGCGGAATCCCTGCTGGAGCGGCGCGTCCGGGACCGCACCGCCGAGCTGGAATCCGCAAACCGGCAACTGGCCTCGCAGATCGTCGAGCGAGAAAGGGTGGAGACCGCCCTGCGGCAGGCACAGCGCCTCGAGGCTGTCGGCCAGCTGACATCAGGCGTGGCGCATGACTTCAACAATCTGCTCACGGTCGTGCTCGGCAATGTGGAGCAGATGAAGAAGAAGGTCTCGGATCCCGCCCTCACCCGACGCCTGGAGATGATGGCGGAGGCCTCGCGGCGTGGCGCCACCCTGACCGCCCAGATGCTGGCTTTCTCCCGCCGTCAGAAGCTTGAGCTGCGGCCCGTGGACCTCAACGAGACGGTGATGGGCATGCGGGACCTGCTGGCCAGTTCGATCGGCGGCAGCGTCCAGATTCAGCCCCCGGATCTGGCCGATGATCTGTGGCCCGCCATGATCGATCCGACCCAGATCGAATTGGTGATCCTCAACCTGGCCATCAACGCCCGCGACGCCATGGATGTGGGCGGCTCCCTCACGATCACCACCCGTAATGTTGAGGTCGAAGAGGCGCAGGACGACCTGCCCGCCGGCCAATTCGTGATGGTCTCGGTGACGGACACCGGCTCGGGCATGAGCGAGGACGTGCTGGCCAAGGCGTTCGAGCCGTTCTTCACCACCAAGGCGGTCGGCCAGGGATCCGGGCTGGGCCTCAGTCAGGTCTTTGGACTGGCGAATCAGGCCGGGGGCGGGGTCAGGATCACCTCGGCAGTCGGCGAAGGCACGACCATCGAGGTTTACCTGCCGCGGGCCAAAGGTGTGATCGAAGCCGCCCGGCCTTCGTCCGAGCGGCATACGGCGCGCCAGGGCGAACAGCGTCGGGTGCTGGTCGTTGATGACGACGACGCAGTCCGCGAAGTGGCCGCCGGCTATCTTGACGACCTGGGCTATGAGGTGGTCGAGGCCGGCAGCGGCGGCGCGGCGCTGGAGCATTTCGAGAACGGCTGCGAACCGACCGCCGTGCTGATGGACTTCGCCATGCCGGGCATGAATGGTCGCGAACTGGCTCGCGAGATCGGCAAGCGCCGCCCGGGCGTTCCGGTGGTCTTCGTCACCGGCTACGCCGACGCGGAAGCCTTTTCTGACACGGACCCCGCGTCCATCCTGCACAAACCCTACACCCGCAGCGAGCTGGCTGCGGCGCTGGATCGCTGCCTGGAGGGCGTCCGCTAGGCCCGCCGACGCCGCGCGCGCCTTGCCACCCCCCGGCTTTTGCCCTATAGGCCGCCGCTTTCCAGGGCTTCGGTCCTGGCGTGGAGTTCCAAAGGGTTCGGGAAGTCATTCCGGCCGCCGCGTCAGGATCCATCGTGGGATTGGACTTTACCCGGTCCACCTGCGCCGGCGCCCATCAAGGGAGACGACTGCATGGCTCTTTACGAGCACACGGTCATGTCGCGCCAGGACATCAGCGCGCAACAGGCCGAACAACTCAACGACACCATCAAGGGCTTGATCGAGGAAGCCGGCGGCACCGTCGCCAAGATCGAGTACTGGGGTCTGAGGAACCTGACCTACCGGGTCAAGAAGAACCGCAAGGCGCACTATTCGCTGCTCGCCGTCGACGCGCCGCCGGCCGCCATGGCCGAGGTCGAGCGCCAGCTGTCCATCAACGAGGACGTGCTGCGCTGGCTGACCGTTCGCGTGGAAGAGCTGGACCTGGAGCTGTCGCCCCTGCTGGCCCGCCGCGAGCGTGAGCGCGAGCGCTCCACGCCTCGCTCCGACGACAACGCCGCGCCCGCCGCGGCGTCGGCTGAATAAGGAACCGGATCATGACCGATACGACTGCCCCCTCCCCGGGCGCTCCGGCCGGCTCCGGCCCCGCCCGCCGCCCCTTCAATCGTCGCCGCAAGGTCTGCCCGTTCTCGGGCGATAACGCGCCGAAGATCGACTACAAGGACGTGAAACTGCTCCAGCGTTACGTCTCCGAACGCGGCAAGATCGTGCCCTCGCGCATCACCGCCGTCTCTCAGAAGAAGCAGCGCGAACTGGCCAAGGCCATCAAGCGCGCCCGCTATCTGGCCCTCCTGCCCTACGTGGTGAAGTAAGATGAAGGTCGTTCTGCTTGAACGCGTCGAGAACCTCGGCGCCATCGGCGACGTCGTCACCGTCAAGGACGGCTTCGCCCGTAATTTCCTGCTGCCCCGCGACAAGGCTCGTCGGGCGACGGAAGCCAACCTGAAGGCCTTTGAAGTCGAACGCGCCGCCATCGAGGCCCGCAACGACAAGAACAAGGCCGAGGCCCAGAAGACCGCCGACAAGATCGACGGTCAGACCTACGTCATGATCCGCCAGGCGGGTGAGACGGGCCAGCTGTACGGCTCGGTCGCCGGTCGCGACGTGGCCGAAACGGTCCAGGCCGCAGGCTCGAAGATCGAGAAGTCGCAGGTCGTCCTGCACGTCCCGATCAAGACCCTGGGCGTCCACGAAGTGCAGGTCCGCCTGCACGCCGAGGTCCGCGCGACGGTCAAGATCAACGTGGCCCGCTCGGCCGACGAAGCCGAGCGTCAGGCCAAGGGCGAGGACGTGATCGCCAGCCAGTTCGATGACGAGCGTCAAGCCGCCAGCGACCAGGCCAAGGATCTGCTGGACGGCGGCGCCGGCCAGCACGAGGTCTCCTACGTCGAAGAGGTCTGATCCTTCTCGACCGGGTTATCGAAACGACGGCGCGGAGAGCCTTCTCCGCGCCGTTTTTCGTGGACTATGCTCAAGCGTCACCATTCAGGAGCAGGCCATGCGCCGTACCGCCCTCGTTGCCGCCGCCTTCGCCGTCAGCCTAGTCGCCCTGCCCGCATCGGCCCAGGACGGCCGCATGACCGTGGCCGCGTTCCTGGACACAGCGGACGACATCCCGCGCAATGCCACGGCCCTGCTTCGGGCCGACACCCGCCGGCTGTTGTCCGAGGTCCGGACCGCCACACGAACGATCCGCGCCGAGCAGGACGCCGCCGAGGCCGCCGGACGCACCCCGCGCACATGCATGCCCGAACGGGTCAGCATGGACGCCGACAGTCTGCTGTCGCGCTTCAACGCCATCCCCGCGGCCCGCCGCAACATCACCGTGACCCAGGCCCTGCGGGAATGGATGGCCGAGGAGCACCCCTGCCCGCGCTGACCGGAAAGACGAAATCCGGGCCGTCCACAGGCGGGCCGGACTCATCCCCCGTCTTCTGGACGTCCGCCCCTGACGCAGGGACGTGCGACGGCTAGACCCGTCAGTCCATGAACGCGCTCAGCCCCATCTCCACCGACGCCCGGCCCGTGGCCGCCCTGCCTCACAATCTGGAGGCCGAACAGGCGCTGCTGGGTTCGCTGATGTTCGACAATGCGGTGTTCGAACGCCTGTCAGACCGGCTGCGCGGCAGCCATTTCTACGAGCCGTTCCACCAGCGCCTGTTCGACGCCATCGAGGATCATGTGCGCCAGGGCATGCTGGCCGAGCCCACCATCCTGATGGAGCGGTTCAAGACCGACCCGGCGTTCCAGGAGTTCGGCGGGCTGCGCTATCTGGCCGATCTGGTGGACCGGGCCCCGCCCGGCGCCAACGCCCCCGACTATGCCCGTCTGGTCTATGACCTGGCCCTGCGCCGCGACCTGATCCGCATCGGCGGCGACATCATCAAGGAGGCCCCGGATCCCGAGACGGCCGCCCTCGAACAGATCGAACAGGCCGAACAGTCGCTCTACAATCTGGCCGAGACGGGTCAGCCGTCGTCGGGCTTCGTCAGCTTCGGCCACGCCCTGGCCGGGGCGGTGGAGATGGCCAGCGAGGCCTATCAGCGCGACGGCAAGCTGGCCGGTCTGGCCACCTACCTTGATGATCTCGACCAGAAGCTGGGCGGGCTGCACCCGTCCGACCTGCTGATCCTCGCGGGCCGCCCGTCCATGGGCAAGACGGCCCTGGCCACCAACATCGCCTTCAATGTGGCGCGCAACTACCGTTGGGAGCCCACCCCCGAGGGCCGCAAGACGGTGGAGGGCGGGGTCGTCGCCTTCTACTCGCTGGAAATGAGCGCCGAGCAGCTGGCCATGCGGATCCTGGCCGACGCCTCGGGGGTGTCGTCCGACCGCCTGAGAAAAGGCGAGATCGACGCCTCGGACTTCGGCCGCATCCGCGACGCCGCCGCCGAGATCGGCGAGGCGCCCCTGTACATCGACGCCACCGGCGGCCTGTCCCTGTCCAAGCTGGCGGCCCGCGCGCGGCGCCTGAAGCGCATGGAGCACGGTTTGGACCTGATCGTCGTCGACTACCTCCAGCTGATCACCGTCGGCGAGGGCAACGGCCAGAAGAACCGGGTGCAGGAGGTCTCCGAGATCACCGGCGGACTGAAGGCCCTGGCCAAGGAGCTGTCGGTGCCGATCCTGGCCCTGTCCCAGCTGTCCCGCCAGGTGGAGTCCCGCGAGGACAAGCGGCCCCAGCTGTCCGATCTGCGCGAATCCGGCTCGATCGAACAGGACGCCGACGCCGTCATGTTCGTCTATCGCGAAAGCTATTACCTGGGCCGCACCGAGCCCCGCGAGGGCACCGAAGAGCATCTGAAGTGGCAGGAGGACATGGACCGCCTGCGCCACCAGGCCGAGGTGGTCATCGGCAAGCAGCGCCACGGTCCCATCGGCATCGTCAAGCTGTCCTTCGACGAGGACACCACCCGCTTCGGCAACCTGGCCCAGCCGGGCCGCTACGAGCCGAACTAGGGGCGTCGGCGAAAGAAAATCCGCGTAAATGGCAGACTTCCCCTTCAAACGCAGGATTCTTGCGTCATAAGGGGCGTATGCCCTCCCCCGCCAGCCTGACCGTCGACCTGAACGCCCTCGCGCACAATTTTCATGCGCTGGAGGCCGCGTCCGGCGCGCCCGTGCATCCGGTGGTCAAGGCCGACAGCTACGGCCTGGGCGCGACGCCGGTGGCCCGACGGCTGATGGCCGAGGGGGCGCGCACCTTCTTCGTGGCGCGGGCGGCGGAAGGCGTGGCTCTGCGCGCGGCGCTGGGGCCCGACCCCGCCCTCTATGTGCTGGACGGCTGTCACGGCGATGCGGCGGGCGACCTGAAAGCCGCCGACCTGCGGCCCATCCTCAACCAGCCCGTCCAGCTCGAGACCTGGCGCGCGGCGGGCGGCGGGGCCTGCGGCCTGCAGATCGACACGGGCATGAGCCGTCTGGGCTTCCGGCCCGAGGACGCGCCCGAACCCTTCGAGGGGCTGGATCTGGTCATGAGCCACCTGGCCTGCGCCGACGCCCCCGCCGACTCCCTGAACCGGCGCCAGCGCGACGCCTTCGCCGGGATCAGCGCCAAATACCCGGGCGCCATCCGTTCGTTCTCCAACTCCGGCGGCTGCTTCATGGGGGCGGACTTCGCCTTCGACGCCGTGCGGCCGGGCATCTGCCTGTACGGCGGCGGTCCGGAGGGCCGGCCCGACGACCGCATCAAGCCCGTGGCCACCCTCAGCGCCGAGGTGGTGCAGGTGCGCCTCGTGCCCAAGGGCGAGACCGTGGGCTACTCCGCCGGCTGGACCGCCCCGCGCGACAGCACCATCGCCATCGTCGCGGCGGGTTACGCCGACGGCGTGCTGCGGGCCTATTCGCCCAGGGGCAAGGTCTGGCTGGCCGACGCCCTGCGGCCCATCGTCGGGCGGGTGTCCATGGACGTGATCGCCGTGGACGTGACGGACGCCGACGTCGCCGTCGGCGACCTGTGCGAAATCTATGGCCCCAACCGCAACATCGACGATCAGGCGACGGCGGCCGGGACTATCGCCTATGAACTGCTGACGTCCATCAACCCGCGCGTGCCGAGGGTCTACGTCGGCTGAGCACGTCAGGATCGGACGCACCCCCGCCGGCCTCATCTATCCCTGACCGCGATTCCTGCTAGACCCGGCCCATGGCCAGGGACGGTGCGATCTATGTCTGTCAGTCCTGCGGGGCGGTCCACGGCAAGTGGTCCGGCCAGTGCGGCGCGTGCGGCCAGTGGAACTGCATCGTCGAGGAAAGCCAGTCGGCCCCGCCCGGCGCCCTGAAGCCGGCCTCCACGGCGCGCGGGCGCGGCGTAGTGTTCGAGACCCTGCAATCCGACACCCCCGAACCGCCGCGCATCACCACAGGGGTCGGCGAGTTCGACCGGGTCTGCGGCGGCGGCGTGGTGCCGGGCTCGGCCATCCTGCTGGGGGGCGACCCCGGCGTGGGCAAGTCCACCCTGCTGCTCGAGGTCACGGCGAAAGCGGCCCTGGGCGGCGCACGCGTGGCCTACATCTCCGGCGAGGAGGCGGTGGAGCAGATCCGCGCCCGCGCCCGGCGCATGGGCTTCGCCGACGCCCCGGTGAACCTGGCCTCGGCCACCGCCCTGCGCGAGATCGTCTCGACCCTGAAGCGCGACAAGTTCGACATCGTCATCATCGATTCCATCCAGACCCTGTGGTCCGACGCCCATGAGGCGGGGCCGGGTTCGGTCACCCAGGTGCGCGCCTGTGCGGGCGAACTGGTGCGACTGGCCAAGGCGTCGGGGATGGCGGTGGTGCTGGTGGGCCATGTGACCAAGGACGGCCAGATCGCCGGGCCGCGCGTGGTTGAGCACATGGTGGACGCGGTCCTCTCCTTCGAGGGCGAGCGCGGCTATCCGTTCCGCATTCTGCGCGCAGCCAAGAACCGCTTCGGCGCCACCGACGAGATCGGCGTGTTCGAAATGACCGACGCGGGCCTGTCCGAGGTGTCCAATCCCTCGGCCCTGTTCCTGGGCGAGGGCGGCGAGCGGGCGGCGGGCGCGGCGGTGTTCGCGGGCATCGAGGGCTCGCGCCCGGTGCTGGTGGAGTTTCAGGCCCTGGTGGCCCCCAGCGCCTACGGCACCCCGCGCCGCGCGGTGGTGGGCTGGGATTCGGGGCGGCTGGCCATGCTGCTCGCGGTGCTGGAGGCGCGCTGCGGCATCGGCTTCGGAGATCGGGACGTCTATCTGAATGTGGCGGGCGGCCTGCGGGTCTCGGAGCCGGCGGCGGATCTGGCGGCGGCGGCGGCGCTGATCTCCTCGGCCGTGGACGTGCCCCTGCCCCAGCGGGCCGTGGTGTTCGGCGAAATCAGCCTGTCGGGCGAGGTGCGCGCCGTGGGCCGGGCCGAGGTGCGCCTGCGCGAGGCGGCCAAGCTGGGCTTCGATCAGGCCATCGCGCCGGAAAGCGCGGCGAACGGCGGAAAGAATGTTAAGGTCATGGGGCTATCTCGACTCGCAGAGGCGGTCGAGCGTATCTCGCAAAGCACGTTCTGATTTTCACCGCGCTCCAGGGACCCTCGCCGACCGTGACTGGCTACGACCTGTTCGCCATCGTCGTCATCCTCGCCTCGGGCGCAGCCGGATGGATTCGCGGAGGCCTGCGGGAGCTGATCACCCTGGCCGCCTTCGCGGTGGCGGCGATCCTCTCCCTGCTGGCCCTGCCCCTGTCCGGCCCCGTGGGACGCGCCGTGGTCGATCCCGACTGGGCCGGGTCCATCGCCGCGGCGATCGTGGTGTTCCTGATCGTCTATTTCGGCATCCGCATCACCGGCACGATCATGAGCCGCCGCCTGCGCGACCACAAACAGCTGGGCGGCGTCGACCGCTTGCTGGGCGCGGGTGTGGGGGGCGTACGGGCGCTGGTGCTGCTCGGCGCCATCCATCTGGTGTTTCACGCCGCCACACCCGCGGACCAGACGCCAGACTGGTTCCGCGAGGCCGCCGTCTTCCCGCTGGGCCACGCCTCCGCCCGTGTCATCCAGACCGTACTGCCGACCCTGGGTCGCGGCGCGGACGCCCTTTCACCGGTCATCGGATCGTCCGTGCGCGACGGTTTTTCCGACGATGACACAGCCACGCCCCAATCCGACGCTAGCGCGGCGCCGGACTCGCCCTAAGTAAGCTTCCCGCCGTCATCGGAGCCTCCACGATGAGCAGCCACCAGATCAACGACGTCGTCGTCCACCGTGAACACTGGCGGGACGTCGATGACGACCGCCCCCGTCTGGAGTGCGGGGTCTGCGGGGTCTGGGGGGTTCAGGACGCCTCGGCGGTGGTGGCGCTGGGCCTGCACGCCCTGCAGCACCGGGGGCAGGAAGCCTGCGGCATCGCCTCGGTCACCAAGACGCGCTTTCACACCGAACGACACATGGGCCTGGTGGGCGACGCCTTTTCCGGGGCCGAGCTGGTCACCCGCATGCCCGGCCGGGCGGCGGTGGGCCACACCCGCTACTCCACCGCGGGCGGCAGCTTCCTGCGCAACATCCAGCCCATGTTCGCGGATCTGGATTCCGGCGGCATCGCCATCGCCCACAACGGCAACCTGACCAATTTCCTGGCCCTGCGGAACGAGCTGGTGGACCAGGGCTCGATCTTCCAGTCCACCTCGGACTCCGAGGTCATCCTGCACCTGATCGCCCGCTCGCGGAAATCGCGCATCGTGGACCGCTTCATCGACGCCATGATGCAGATCGAGGGCGGCTACGCCCTGGTGGCCCAGACCCGCAAGAAGATGATCGGCGCCCGCGACCCGCTGGGCATCCGTCCGCTGGTGCTGGGTCAGCTGGGCGACGCCTGGGTGCTGGCGTCCGAGACCTGCGCCCTGGACATGATCGGCGCGGTCTTCGTACGCGATGTGGAGAACGGCGAGGTCGTGGTCATCGACGAGGACGGCCTGCGCTCCATCAAGCCCTTCCCCGACAAGGCCGCCCGTCCCTGCCTGTTCGAATATGTCTATTTCGCGCGGCCCGACAGCGTGGTGAACGGCAAGGCGGTCTATGAGGTCCGCAAGGCCATGGGCGCCCAGCTGTCGCGCGAGCACGGCGTCGAGGCCGACGTGGTGGTGCCGGTGCCGGACTCCGGCGTGCCGGCGGCCCTGGGCTATGCGCAGGAAAGCGGCATTCCCTTCGAGATGGGCATCATCCGCAGCCACTATCTGGGCCGCACCTTCATCCAGCCCAGCCAGGGCGTGCGCGAACTGGGCGTGCGCATGAAGCACAGCCCCAACCGCGGGGTTCTGGCGGGCAAGCGGGTCGTGCTGATCGACGACTCCATCGTGCGCGGCACCACCTCGGTGAAGCTGGTGCGCGCCGTGCGCGCGGCGGGCGCCAAGGAAGTCCACCTGCGTTCAGCCAGCCCGCCGATCATGTGGCCGGACTTCTACGGCATCGACATGCCCGAACGGTCCCAGCTGATGGCCGCCAACCTGTCGCTGGAGGAGATGCGCGCGCGGCTGGAGGTGGACAGCCTGGGCTTCCTGTCCGTCGACGGCCTGTATCAGGCCATGGGCGCGGGCCCCCGCGATCCCGTCAATCCGCAGTTCACCGACCATTATTTCACCGGCGACTACCCCACCCGCCTGCTGGACCGCGAAATCGAGGAAAACGGTCGGGACGTCTCGTCGAGGCAACTTTCCCTGCTCGTCAGCGCTTAAGGGCGCATGAGCACGGAACTCGGCTACTTCACCCTCGACACGCCCGACATCGACAGGGCGCGCGCCTTCTACGGCGGCCTGTTCGGCTGGACCTTCGATGACGCGGCCTCACACGAGACCTACGCCCATGTGGCCGACGCGGGCATCCCGTTCGGCTTCGTGAAGGGCGAGCACAGGGACTATTCCCACCTGTATTTCCGGGTCGACGACATCGACGCCGTCTGTGCGCAGATCGTCGATCTGGGCGGCAAGTGCGCGGTTCCCGCCTCCAGCAAGTCAGGCCGCAGCGTGAAAGCCAGTGACGACCAGGGCGTCAGCTTCAGCCTGTGGGAGCCCGCCTAGGGCCTGGCCCTCTGGACAGTTTTATATTTGTCTGAGTTAATCACCCCGCCCTGACACCCCAACGATCAGGGAGGGAGGATCTCATGGCCAGAACCGCATGGATCGCCGCCGCGGCGGCCCTCGTCTCGATCTTCGCGTCATTCGCCTCGGCCCAGAGCGGCGATGAGGACGACATCCTCGATCAGGTCATCAACAGCCCGCCGGTCCAGTCCTGGCAGGTGACCGGCCTGCGCGCCACGCCCCGACCGGTCCGGGCCCAGGGCGTGCTCGGCGATCAGGCGATCCGCGTCGCCGTCCCCCGCCCCGGCGCCAATCCGTGGGACATCGCGGGCCGGATGAGCATCGCAGGGGAAATCAGCCAGGGCGACACCATCCTGCTGGCCGTCTGGGCGCGGACGCACACCCCGCCGGACGGCCAGCGCTTCGGCGTGCTTTCGGGCATACGGGTTGAACAGAGCGTTGCCCCCTACACTGCCATCGCCCAGGATTCGGCCGTCGTTCCGTCGGAATGGACCATGGTCTATGCCTCCGGCGTGGCGCAGCAGGACTATCCCGGCGGCTCCACCAACGTCTCGGTGCATCTGGCGAGCGCGGCCCAGACCATCGAGCTGGGACCGGCCTTCGTACTGAACCTGGGACAGGACTATGACCCCGCCCAACTGCCCCGGAACGTCGCGCCGGAATAGGGCTGCGGCGCTCCGCCTCTTTCACCGCCGCCCCGGCGCGCGTAAGCAGGCGCCATGACGGATCAGCTTCCCCTGAAGGACCGCGTCGCCCTTGTGGTCGGCGCCTCGCGCGGCATCGGATACGAAAGCGCCATCGCCCTGGCCAAGGCCGGCGCCCACGTGATCGCCACGGCGCGCACCGAGGGCGGGCTCGAGGAACTGGACGACGCCATCTTCGCCGCCACCGGACAACACGCCACCCTGATCCCGTTCGATCTGGTGGACGGCGGGGCCATCGACCGCATGGGCGGCGCCCTGTTCGAGCGCTTCGGCAAGCTGGACATCTGGGTCCACACCGCCGCCACCATGGGGCCCGAAGGCCTGGTGCCCGTCAGCCACGCCGACCCGCGCCAGTTCGCCAAGATCGAGAAGGTCAACTTCACCGCCGTCTATCGCCTGATCCGCTCTCTCGAGCCTTTGCTGCGCGCGTCCGACGCGGGCCGGGCCGTCTATCTGACCTCATCCCTGGCGTGGAAGCCGCGCGCCTTCTGGGGCGCCTATGCGGCCACCAAGGCGGCGGGGCAGAATCTGGTCCAGTGCTGGGCCGACGAGATCGAGTCCACCAACATCCGGGTCGCCGTCCTCGACCCCGGCCGGATGCAGACCCGCCTGCGCGCCCAGGCCTATCCGGGCGAGGATCCCTCCGCCCTGCCCCACCCGTCCGAGATCGCGCCGCTGATTGTGGACCTGTGCCGCCCCGACCGCGAACCGCCCGGCGGCATCATCTCGTTCCGCGAATGGAAGGACGGCCCGCCGGTGTCGGCGCTGGTCTAGGGCAGTTTGAGAAGGACGTGCAGCCACCCCGTGGCCTGTAGCGCGTCGAAAGACTCAAACACCGGCACGGCGAGGAAGAACACCAGACCGTCCCGCAGGGTCAGCAGGAAAAATGCAGGCCGGACGGCCAGCTCCCCCTCGTCCCGCCAAAGCGAGAAATTGGGGATGAAGCGGGGTGTTCGCTCGCGATAGGCGCTGTAGTCGGCCCCGAAAACATTCTGCAGCCAGGCTTCTTCGCGCCGGACCGTCAGCGAGAAAACGACCCAGGTGGCCACGGCGAAAAGGGCGGCGATGGTCACGCTGCCGGTCTGTGCGCCAACCCCGAATGCGCCGATGAAGCTGAAGACATAAAGCGGATTTCGCGTGATCGAATACGGCCCCCGCGAAACGATTTCGGCTTTCTTCCGTCCGCCGATGTAAAGCGAGCACCAGGCGCGGCCGATGATGGCCAGAACGATGGCCGCCAGCCCGAACGCCTCCACACCCTCATGGAGGGTGCTGTGAAGTCCGCTGGCCGACTGGGAAATCAGGCTCAACCCGATCAGGGCGACAAGGGCGACCAGAATAACCGCCTTTCGCACCTTCTGGACGGCCTGAAGGTCGAAGGGTTGTTGCGCTGCTTGCATGTCGAGGCCGCCTGCTCAGCACCCTGCATGGCGCGGGGCCTGACAGGTTGCGCCGGGGATGATGGCGGCCTTATGGCCAGGCACGCGACAGGCGCTCAAGCGCCCGCCGTCACCGCTTCGGCTTCGACGGTCCGCCGGTGCGGATGCGGCCCGAGCGGGACACCTGACGGGCCCCGCCCCGCGCGCGCTTGCCGGGGATGGACGCGGCCTTGGCCTTTGAGGCCGCGCGCTGCTTGGCCTTGAGCACCGTGGGCCTCGGCGGGGCGGCCTTCTTGGCCGGCGCATTGCCGGGCAGGCCCCTGGCGGACTCCTTCGCCTCCTCGGCCTTCTGGGCCTTGGTCACGCGGCGCGGCGCGGTCTTGGCGTCGCCCTTGGGCCGGCTCGGTCCGCCTGAGCCGTCCACGAACGGATTGGCGCCCGACTTGGCGGTCAGCCGCATGGGCGTGCCGGGCAGGTCGAAGCTCTCGCGCAGGCTGTTGATCAGATAGCGCTTGTACTGCTCCGGCATCTGCGACGCCCGGTTCGCGAACATGACGAAGGTGGGCGGGCGCGCCTTGGTCTGGGCGATGTATTTGGGCTTGATGCGGCGGCCGTCCACGGCGGGCGGCGGGTGGCGCTGCACGGCCAGGGCCAGCCAGTCGTTCAGATCCCGCGTCTTGACCTTCACCGACCAGGTGTCGTGGGCCTTCAGGATGGCGGGCATCAGCCGCTCCACCCCGCGCCCGTTGTGCGCCGACAGGGCCACGAAGGGCGCGCCCTTCAGCTGGGGCAGCATGCGGTCGGCGGTTTCCTTCAGCGACGCCATGCGGGACTGGGGCTCTTCCTCCAGATCCCATTTGGAGATCACATAGATCAGCGCCCGACCCTCGCGCTCGACCAGGTCGGCCAGCTGCAGGTCCTGGGTGTCGAAGGCGTTCTCCCGGTCCATGACCAGCACCACCACCTCGGCGAAGGTGATGGCGCGGATGGTGTCGGCCACCGACAGCTTCTCCAGCTTCTCCTGCACCCGCGCCTTGCGCCGCATGCCTGCGGTGTCCACCAGGCGGATATTACGGCCCTCGTAGGTCCAGTCCACCGAGATGGAGTCGCGGGTGATCCCCGCCTCCGGTCCCGTCAGCAGACGATCCTCGCCCAGCAGGCGGTTGATCAGGGTGGACTTGCCGGCATTGGGTCGGCCGATGATGGCCACGCGGATGGGCTTTTCGGCCTCTTCCTGCTCGGCCACCTCGATATCGCGGCTGGCCTTGACGATCGCGGCGTACAGATCGGCCATGCCCTCGCCGTGCTCGGCGGAGATGGCCACGGGCTCGCCGAAGCCCAGCCCATGGGCCTCGCCCACGCCGCCGCCGCTCTCGCGGCTTTCGGACTTGTTGGCCAGAAGCACGACCGGCGTCTCGTGACGCCTCAGATGGTCGGCGAAGATGCGGTCGAGCGCGGTGACCCCCTCGCGGGCGTCCATCATGAACAGGATCAGCTCGGCGTCATCCAGCGCCGCCTCGGTCTGTTCGCGCATGCGCGATTCCAGACTGTCGTCGGTGACGTCCTCATAGCCCGCCGTGTCGATCAGGGTCAGATCGATGTCGCCGATGTTGCCGTCCGCATAGCGACGGTCGCGCGTCACCCCCGGCCGGTCATCGACCAGGGCGAGCCGCTTTCCCACCAGCCTGTTGAACAGGGTGGACTTGCCCACATTGGGGCGACCGACGATAGCGACCTTGAGGGCCATGAGAACGTTATAGGCCCTTTTCAGGTCAGCGGATGCTGACCAGCTGACCGTTGTCGGTCACGACATAGAGAGCGCCGTTGTAGGCGATGGGGGCGATATAGGCCGGCGCGCCCAGGTTCAGACTGGCGACCTCCTGGCCCGTCTTGTGGTCATAGGCCACGGCCTGGCCGTCGGAGTTGACCAGGATCAGACGGTTGGACGCCAGGATCGGTCCGCTCCACACCGGACGAACCGTGCGCTTGCCCACGCCGAAGAACAGACCGCCCTCGGTGCGCGTGCGGCCCTCGTTGATGTCGCGGATCCAGTAGACCTGGCCGTCCTGGCGGTTGATGACGGTCAGTTCGCCGGCCTTGGAGACCGCATAGACCACATCGCCCGCCACCCAGGGCGCGTTGACGCCGGTCAGGGGCAGTTGCCAGGCGGGCTGGCCGGTGCGCACGTCCATGGCGCTGATCAGGCCGGAGTGGCTGACCGCATAGACCACGCCGCGGCTGATGGCCGGACGTCCGGCGATGTCGCGGATCTCCGACAGGGCGTTGGTGCGGCTGGTGCGCGACAGGACCTGGGTCCACAGTTCCTGGCCGTTGGCGGCGCGAAGGGCCACCACCTCGCCGGAGGAGAACGGCGCGATGACCGTGTCGCCCGTCACCGCCGGGCTCGAGGCCCGCATCAGGCGCGCGGGCTCGGAAATGGCCTGATAGGACCACGTCATGGCGCCCGTCGCCGCGTCCATGGCCACGACCTGATTGTCCACGTCCACGGCGAAGACGCGGCCGCCCGACACGGTCGGAGCGCCGTGAATGGGCGCGTCGAACTGGGTGGTCCACTCGACGGCGCCCGTGCGGGCGTTCAGGCCCGCCGCCAGGCGGTAGCCCGAGGTCACGAAGACCCGATCGCCGGAGACGGCCACGCCGCCGCCGAACGCCCGGTCACGCCCCTCGGGACGAAGATTGGTCTGCCACAGGATCTGGCCGGTGTTCGCATCGACGGCGCTGACCCGGGCCTCGCCGTCCATGACATAGATGCGGCCGTCCGCGGCCACGGGCGTCGCCGTCACCTGGGTCGTCCGCGACGCACCCTGACCGATGTCGCGACGCCAGGCGACGGTGAACTCCGGCGCGGCGATCACATGCTCCAGCGACTGCTCGACATTGCCCCCGGGGACGGGCCAGGCGTTGATGGCCTGGGGTCCCGGCACGAAAAAATCACGCCCGGACAGGGCGGTGCTGGGCGAGAGCCTCTGCTCGAACTCGAGGATCGACACGCGCTCGCCCGCCGAAGCGACCGATGAGGGGGCGTCGTCGCCGCCGAACGGCCAGAGGCGCTGTGCGGTCGAGCAGGAGGCCACCGTCACGGCCAGGCCGCAGACCAGGGCGATCTTCAGGGGTTGGGACATGGAGCGCATGCTGGATTTCGATCCTGGATTACGGCTGAACGGCCGGTTGTTCGGGAGCGCCCTGGGCCTGACCTTGGGCCTGGGCCTGCGCTTGAACCTGACCGACATCGGGCTGGGGCATTTCCGCCTGGGCCCGGACGATTTCCGCCAGGGAGGCGGCGACGCCCGAATCGATGGCGTCCTGGACCAGCTGGGCGCGCTGACGCACCACGTCCGGCACATCCTGGCCGAGCGCCAGAAGGGCGAACACCGGGCGCGCCTCGGCGACCTGACCGTGCTGGATGCGGGCCAGCCCCTGGGCCTCACGGGCATAGGCGCTGAACGGACGATTCTCTTCGGCGATGGGGGCCAGACGCTCCTCGATCTCTTCCAGGGGCGCGCTGTCCATCAGCAGGTAGACGGCCTTGAGGCGCGCCAGGTCCGAGATCAGCGGCTGGCCAGAGGCGCCGGCGGCTTCATCGAACAGGGCCACGGCCTCGTCGGTCTCGCCGTTGCCGAGCGCGATGCCCGCCCGCTGCTGCAGGGCCAGGGCCTTGTAGCCGCCCGATCCCGTATCGACCGCCTCGATGAAGGCGGCGTCGGCGGCGGCGGCGTCGCCCTCGCTCAGGGCCTGCATGCCGCGGTCATAATGCGTGGCCGCGGTTTCCGCGCGGCCGGTCTGCCAGGACTGCCAGCCCCACCAGGCCAGGGCGGCGACCAGCGCCAGCACCAGAGCCCCGGCCACCCACGGACCCCAGGTCCGGACCAGGCGGCGGTATCGTTCGGAGCGGAGCTCCTCCTCGACCTCTTCGAAGACATCGACCACTTAAAGACAGGCTCCCCGGGACACGCTGGCTGTGCGGTCCGCGTGAAAGCGCGGCCGCTGACAATTTCGGCGCGACCCTAAAGGCTTGGCGCGCCGCCCGCAACGCGGACGAACCGGGTTCAGACCGGCTTTTTGGAGAAGTAGGTCTCGACTTGGGCGGGAAAACGGCGCGCCCTGACATCTTCGGCGTAGCTTTTCGCCGCGCGGGTGATTTCACCGCGCAGATCGGCGTAGCGGCGCACGAACTTCGGCGACCAGTCGAACATGCCCAGCATGTCGTTGACCACCAGGATCTGGCCGTCGCAGGCGGCGGAGGCGCCGATGCCGATGGTGGGCTTGTCGATGGCCAGGGTGATCTCGGCGGCAAGCCCCTCGGCCACGCCTTCAATGACCACGGCGAAGGCCCCGGCGTCGGCGGTGGCCTCGGCCTCGCTCATGACCCGGAGGCGCTCGTCCTCGGTCTTGCCCTTGGCCTTGAAGCCGCCCTCGTTCAGCACGGCCTGCGGCCGCAGGCCCACGTGGCCCATGACCGGAATGCCCCGCTGGACCAGATATTCGATGGTCTGGGGCACGGTGGGGCCGCTTTCCAGCTTCACCCCCTGGGCGCCCGTCTCCTTCATCACGCGGGCGCAGTTCTGATAGGCGAGCTCCTTGCCGCCCTCATAGCTGCCGAAGGGCATGTCGATGACCACCATGGCCTGACGAGCGCCCCGCATCACCGCCTGGCCGTGCAGGATCATCATGTCCAGCGTCACGCCGACCGTATTGGGCAGGCCGTGCACCACCATGCCCACGCTGTCGCCCACCAGCAGCAGGTCGCAGTGAGAATCCAGCAGCTCGGCCGTCGGCGCGTCATAGGCGGTCAGGCAGACGATCGGCTCCCCGCCCTTGCGCGCAAGGATGTCGGGGGCGTGCAGCCGCTTGACCGGCTCCTGCTTTTGAGAAGACATCAGACCTCGTTCGCCAGCTTCATGCCCGCCATGACCGCCGCCGCGATCAGCAGCGCCGCCATGGCCCAGAACATCTGCATACCCCCTAGGGCGGCGAAATCGAAATTGACACCCAGATCATTCAGCCCGCTCTGGGCTGCCTGGGCCTGGGCGGTCAGGGCGCCGACGCCGGCGTCCATCAATCCGGGGTTTTCGGGCAGCGAGGCGGCGGCGGCCGAAAACCCCGTGGTCGTCGGCTCGCTGCCGGCGTTGAAGCTCAGATTGGACCCGAGCGTCTCCCGCACGGCCACCACCCCGCCGATCAGACCCGCCGCGCCGATGACCACCGTGCGCATGCGCGACCCGGACGCCAGGCGCTTCTCCACGCCCCGCGCGAAGTCGGCGGAGTCGGACATCGGCGGCGTCTCGCGGAACAGCCGCTCGATGAAAGGGTCGAATTCGTCAGGCGCGGACATCAGCCGCCCTCCCGAGGTTGTCCGGTTCCGGCGAAAGCCGGGCGCGGAGTTTATCCAGACCACGTTTGACATGTGATTTCACGGTCCCAAGTGGCGTATTCAAGGCGGCGGCGATCTCGGGGTGCGAGAGACCGGCGCCGTGACACAGTGAGACACACAGTCTCTCGATGTCGGTGAGGCCTTTCAGCGCCTCGTCCAGGTCCATGCGACTGGCCTGATCGGCGTGGATCGGCTCTTCCGCAGGCGCTTCGGTTTCAGAGACATAGCGCGCCTCCTTCGCCTTGCGCTTGAGATAGAGCCGCGCCGCGATCCGCTTGACCCAGGCTCCGAAGGCGCCCTCGCCCCGGAACTCGGCGCATTTCTCGAACGCCTGGATGAAGGCGTCCTGCGCGACGTCGTCGGCGGTGGCCGGATCGGCGCCCATGCGGCGCAGCAGCGCCCGGACCGCCGAGCCGTGCCTGCGCACCAGCTCGCCGAACTCCCGACGTCCGCCGGCCGCCGCCAGTGCGGCCAGCTCCACGTCGTGAAGGTCGATTGGATTGGACATGGCGTTCCCCTGTCTTCAGACGCCGGTTCAGCCCTTGTTCTTGTTGAAGAAGCTCAGGATGATGAACGCCAGGCCGATGAAGCCGGGGATCGCGCAGAGCCCGCCCATGACATAGAAGATCTCGCTGTCGCCGTCGGCGTAGCTGAGGCCCCAGCCAGCGGCCGCGATGCCGACGGCCACCGCCAGCCAGATCACCCCCACCCGCAGGTCGCGCGCCGCCGACGGCACGGTCTTGGCCGCGTCCTGGCTGAGGGCGTCGATGACCTCGGGCGGCAGCGCCTGTCCCTTTTCGATGGCGGTCCGCAGCGTCTGTTGCATTTCACGCCGGTCGCGGCTCTTCAGCCAGGCGGGGATGGCGATGATGGCGACGACCATGAGGAAAGGCGCCAGGGGGATGAGTATCTCGAAACCTTGCATGGCTTGGTCCTTCTTGAAGCGGGAGCGACCTCTCGCCGCGCCCTTCTGATCACAGGAGGCGGCAGCCGAAGCGAACGGATGCGCGAACCGACGTGAAATCTTCGTAAGGTGACGGGGTCATCAGGCGTCCCTCCCCGGAACCTTGACCGTCGTTCATATCCCGATCCGGCCGTGTTGAGGATTTTTTCGCGCCCGCCTTTCCACACGGGTTAGTCTCAACGTCACCCCCAACCGAGGCGGCGGCGCGATTTCAGACAATTCAGACTATTCAGACCCTGTTTTTTCGCCCCGGAGTCTGAAAACAGGCTCATCCGGATCGCACGCCGCCCCGCCACGCTCGTCCCTGCCTGCTTTCGGATCGATCATGCCCAACCGTCGCCGCCTCCTGGTCCTCGCCGCCGCCCTGCCCCTCGCCGCCTGCGTCTCGGTCCCTGCCGCCGACAGCACCGCCGAATTGACGGTGGTCACCTTCAACATCTGGCACGACATGGGCGACTGGCCGGAGCGGCGGCCCCTTGTCATCGCGGCCCTGCGCGACGTGGACGCCGACGTCATCGCGCTGCAGGAGGTCCTGCAGGACGCCGATCTGCCCAATCAGGCCGAGGACATCGCCCGGGCTCTTGGCGGCTATTCGGTCCACTTCGTCTCGGTCGATCCGCCGGGACAGGCGCGCCGCTACGGCAACGCCGTCCTCACTCGCCTGCCCGTGCTGGAGACCGGTGAACGACGGCTGCGCCCGCTCGAGGACTCGCGCACCCTGGCCACCGTGCGGGTCTCGGTGAACGGCCGGCCGGTCCGGATCGCGGCCACCCACCTGCACCACACCCCTGAGGGCGGCGCCCTGCGGGACAGCCAGGTCACCGACGTGCTGGCGGCGATCGGGCCGCAGAACGAGGCCCCCATCATCCTTCTGGGTGACTTCAATGCTCCCGCAGAAGCACCTGAATTCAAAAGCATCCGCGATGGATTTACTGACGCCCTGCAAAGCGCCGACCCGGCCGCCGCCGCCCGCTCCACCCTGGTCACGGACCACGGCCACCGGTCCAAGCGCATCGACCACATCTTCGTTCAGCGTGGACGGTTCGACATCCTGTCCGCGCGCCTGGCCGCCGACCAGCCCGTGGCCGGTGTCTGGCCCTCCGACCATGTGGCGGTCGTCGCGCGCCTGCGCGTGCGCTAGCGGGCCAGCCGCCGCGCGCCCATCAGGCTGACCGCCAGCAGGATCGCCGTCCCGCCGAGTATCGCGGCGGGAAGGACCAGGCTGTCCGCCAGGTCCGCCACGGACGGGCCCAGCACCGGCTGGAGCGCCCAGGCCAGCAGCCCGGCCACCCCCGCCCAGGGCGCCGCCGCCCCGACCCGCGCCCAGGCCCGGCGGCGGGCCACGCGCTGCATGACCTCGGCTGAGAACACGGGGTCGCGGGCAGGCGGCGCCTGGTCCGCGAACAGGGCGGCCAGTTTCTGTTCCGGGGTCAACTCAGCCATCCGATCCTCCGAGCGCCTGAAGCAGTTTCGCGCGCCCACGCCCCACATGGGACTTCACCGTGCCCAGGGGCAAGCCCAGGGCCGTCGCCGCCTCGCCGTGCGACCAGCCCTCGGCCAGGCACAGGGCGACGCAGGCGCGTTCGTCCGGGGCCAGGGCGGTCATGGCGGTCTCCATGGCCATGCGATCCTCCGGGGCCACGCCCGGCGGCGGCGCGCTCGCCTCCAGCCACGCCGCATCTCGCGCCTCGGCCCGGCGCCGGCCCCGCATCCGGTCCCGCGCCTTGCGCCAGGCGATGCCGCACAGCCACGGACGAACCCCGGCCGCGTCGTTCAGCGACCGCAGCGACGTCCAGGCGGTGAGGAACACCTCCTGCGCCACATCGTCCGCCTCGGCCCGGTCGCCGTTCAGAACACGCCTCAGAAAGCCGCGCACCACGCCCTGATGCCTGGCCACGAGACGCGCGAAGGCGGCGTCCGACCCCGCGCGGGCCGCCGCCACCAACTCGGTGTCGTTGTCGAACGCCATCTCGCCCCCGCGCCGTGACCGCGACCGTCAGGAGCCGCCTCGCCGCGTGGTCAGGGCCGAGATCAGGGCCCAGACCGCCACCGCCGCCATGGTCAGGGCGACGATCGTGAAAGGGAAACGGACTCCCATGTCGGCGCCGAACACCTGGGGCATGTAGGCCGCGATGCCGAAGCCCGCACCGATCACGCCGAACAGACCGACCAGTGACCAGTAGTTCGTGGGATTGGCCGAACCATACGAGGCGCTGCCCCACATCTCCGCGTCGGAATCGATGGGCTTGTCCAGCACCTTCATCAGTTCGGGCGGCACTTCCTTGCCGCTGTCGGCATAGCGGCGAACGATATCCAGGGTCGCGCGCTGACGCCGGTAGTTGAGCCAGCTGGACCAGCCCGAATAGGCGAACCAGCCCAGGGGAAACAGCAGCCACCAGTAGCTGCGGAACAGGTCTTCCATCTCTCATCCCTCCGATTGCGCGGCGATCATCGCCCGCTTTCCCCCCGTAGTCGCCGCCGATATGCTGGATGGATGCACGAACCGATGATTATTCCGAGAGGCGCCCGTGAACCCCGCTGAACGCCGCCGCCTGATGTATCGCGGCTTCGGCCTGTTCGCCGTCATCCTGGGCCTGTCGGGCGCCACCAATGCGTCGGTGATGCTGGTCTCTGGCGCGCCGCTGGTCGATGAGGCGCAATTGCTGGTCCCTGCCCTGCTCCTGGTGGGTCTGGGCGGATGGCTGTGGTGGAAGTCCCGGGCCTGAGCCCGGCGCTCAAGCCGTGGCGAACGCCGCTTCATAGATCTCGGGCTTGAAGCCCACGATGCGGCGGTCGCCCAGGTCCAGCACCGGGCGCTTGATCATGGACGGCTGGGCCAGCATCAGGGCGATGGCCCGGTCCTGATCCAGATCCGCCCGGTCCGCCTCCGGCAACTTGCGGAAGGTGGTCCCGGCGCGGTTCAGCACCGTCTCCCACCCATGCTCGTCGCACCACCGTTCCAGCGACGCGCGGTCGATCCCGACCTTCTTGTAGTCGTGGAAGACGTAGTCCACGCCCCGGCCCTCAAGCCAGGTGCGCGCCTTCTTGACCGTGTCGCAGTTGGGAATGCCGTAGAGGGTCGGGGTCATCTGGGCTCCTGAGGAAAGACTCGCCCCGAACGACTAAGGGGTCCGGCCACCGCGTGGCCAGACCCCCCGGTCTCAATTCCCGATGATCGCGTGGATCAGAAGTCCACGTTCACCGACAGCCACAGGCGCCGCGGCTCCTGATTGTTGGCGTACAGATTCGTGTAGCTGATCGCCCCGGTGCCGGTGTTGCTGACATAGGACCCGTAGCTGACGAAGTCCTCGTCCAGCAGGTTGTAGATCGTGGCGTTGACCGACACGCTGTCCGTCACCCGGTACGAACCGCCCAGGTGGAACACCTCATAGGCCCGGTAGTCGCCCCAGGTGGCCTTGGCCGTGCTGGTGGCGCTGTCCTCGCTGCGATAGCGGTCGCTGCGGTACTCGCCCCGCAGCCACAGGTTCAGGCGGTCCGTGGCGCGCCAGCGCAGGGCCGCGTTCACCATGTGCTCCGGCGTATTGTAGAGGGGCAGGCCCGCGCCCTCACCGCTCTTCTGCTCGCTGTCGGTGTAGGTGTAGTTGCCGTTCAGCGACCAGGCGTCGGCGATGTTCCAGCGGAACGACGCCTCCACGCCCCGGGTCACGGCCTCGTCCACATTGATCGACTGGCCATAGGTCTCCACCGCCGGCCAGTAGCCGTAGTCCGAGCAATCCGGGAAGGCGGTGACGCCGGCGTTGTAGTCCGCCTCGCTCAGCCCGAACGAGCAGTTCAGCAGGCCCGGACCGCTGGCGATCTTGTCGTCAAAGCTGTTGTGGAAGATCACCACATTGGCGCGGAAATTGTCGCGATTGTCGTAGAACACCCCGAACTCGCTCGAGGTCGAGGTTTCAGGCTGCAGCGACGGCGTGCCGATGGTGGGACGGGTGCCCTGGCCGGTGAAACCGGTGATTCCCTCGGCGATCTGATCCAGCCGCGGCGTCTTGAAGCCCTGGCTGACCCCGCCCTTGAGGGTCCAGTTGTCGGTGGCGTTCCACACCACATAGGCGCGCGGGCTGACCTGGTCGCCGAAGGTGGAGTGGTCGTCGTAGCGAACCCCCAGCGTCAGGGCCAGGTTGTCGGCGAACCGCCACTCGTCCTCGGCGAACAGGGCCCATTGCTCGTGGGTGTAGGGCGCGGGCGCCACGCCGTCGACCATCTCGGCGTCCCAGAACTGACCGCCCACGGTCGTGGTGTGGTTGCGCCAGCGGGTGAACAGCTTGGTGTCGAAGAGGGTGTTGGTCGCTTCAAGCACACGCGGGTCGCCCGCCTCGCGGTCCGTGCCCGGCACGTCGTCCGGCAGGATCCGGCCGAGGGTCTCGCGGGTGCTGCGCGACAGGGTGCTCTGGAGCTCGCCGAACGGCAGCCGCCAGTCGTGGGCCAGCACGAATTCCTCCTGGTTGAACCGCTGCTCCGGGCCGTAGCCGCGCGTGCCCAGGGTGCCCAGCTGGGCGTTGCTGTTGTCGTACCACTGACGCTGGATGTCGGCGTCGAGATAGAGCTCATGGTCCGGATGGGGCGTGACGTTCAGCCGGGCGCCCAGCGACCAGATCTCGTTCTCCACCGGGCTCGGCCCGCGCTCGCTGACGATGGCCGTGCCGCCGTCGTCCAGTTCATAGGTCAGGCTGGACGCCTCACGTGTCGAATAGCGACCGCGCAGGGCCAGGCCGAGCAGGTCCGTGACGACCGGCCCCTGGGCGTAGAAATTGGCGCCGTAGATATTGCCGAACTGGCTGTCGCTCTGGAACGTGCCGTCTGCGGCGAACGAGCCCGCCCATTCGCCGCCCGTGCGGCGGGTGATGATGTTGACCACGCCGCCCATGGCGTCCGAGCCATACAGGGTCGACACCGGTCCCCGCACCACCTCGATGCGCTCGATGGCCGACATGGGCGGGATGAAGCTGGACGAGGTCTCGCCGAATCCGTTGGGCGTCACATTGCCGGCCGCGTTCTGGCGACGACCGTCCACCAGCACCAGGGTGTAGTCGCTGGGCATGCCGCGGATGGAGATGTTCAGCCCGCCGGTCTTGCCGGCGGCGGCGCCCACATCGACGCCCTCCACATTCGCCAGGGCCTCGGCCAGACTCTGGTAGCGGGTTTCCTGCAGCTGCGCGCGTGACAGCACGCTGATCGAGGCCGGAGCCTGCTCCACCCGTTGCTCGAAGCCCGAGGCGGTCACCACCACCGCATCCACCTCGGTCACCGGCGCGTCCGACGCCTCGTCCGCCAGCGCCAGACCGGGCGCCGAGACGACGGCGGCCGCCGTCATCAGAAGGGTTCGAGACGAGAAACGGCGGTTGAACATGGTGGAGCGCCCCTGGGAGTGAGTTGAGAACGGCTCTCATAAACAGGTGCGAACGAGACGCAACAAAATTGATAACGATTATCATATGAACTTTTGCAACAGCGTTCCGCATTGCAAAAAAACCGCTCTTGCAAATCGTTATCACTTCATGCCAATGCCGGAGACCCTGTTCCCGCTTCGGATTCCCCGCCTTCATGTCGACCTCTGCCACAGCCGCGCGGCCCGCCGCCGCCCTGAACGCCCGACGGTCGTTCTGGCTGAAGCAGCTGCACCAGTGGCACTGGATCAGCGCGGGCCTCAGCCTGGTGGGCATGATCCTCTTCGCGGTCACGGGGATCACCCTGAACCATGCGGCCCAGATCCCCGCCGAGCCCGTGACGGTGGAACAGACCGCCGTCCTGCCCGCGCCCATGCTGTCGCGACTGGAAGCCTTGGGCGCGGAGACCACCGATCCCCTGCCCGGCGCCGTGGCGCGCTGGCTCGACGGGGAACTGGGCGTGTCGACGGCGGGCAAGCCCACCGAGACCATCGATGTGGAGGTCTATGTGGCCCTGCCCGCGCCGGGCGGCGACAGCTGGCTGACCATCGACCGGGCCACCGGCGACGTGCTGCACGAACAGACCACCAATGGCTGGATCGCCTACCTCAACGACCTGCACAAGGGCCGCAACACCGGCGTGGTCTGGGCCTGGTTCATCGACATCTTCGCGGGCGCCTGCGTGGTGTTCTGCCTCACGGGCCTGGCCCTGCTGTGGCTGCACGCGCGCGGCCGCCCGTCCACCTGGCCTCTGGTGGGCCTGGGGCTTCTGATCCCGCTCATCATCGCCCTGATCTTCATTCACTGACGAGTTTGCCCATGCGCGTCCTTCCCCTCGCCCTCGCCGCCGCCGGCGCCGCCGCCTCACCGGCCATGGCCGCCGACCTGAACGTGTCGGTGGAGATCCCGCGCATCGCCACGGCCTCGTACCACCGGCCCTATGTGGCGGTGTGGATCGAGCGGGCGGACCGCACCTCCGTCGGCACCCTGGCGGTCTGGTACGACACCGCCCTGCCTGCGGGCGAAGGCAAGGACTGGCTCAAGGACATGCGCACCTGGTGGCGCCGCGAGGGCCGCGCCATGACCCTGCCCGCCGACGGCGTGTCCAGCGCCACCCGCGCGCCGGGCCGCCACAGCCTGACCTTCAGTGGCTCCCGCGGCGCGCTGCGCAACCTGCCCGCCGGCCAGTACACCCTGGTGGTCGAGGCCGCCCGCGAACTGGGCGGCCGCGAGGAGGTGCGCGTGCCCTTCCGCTGGGGCGCCGCCTCGCCCGCCGCCACCCAGCGCGGCTCGTCCGAACTGGGCGCCGTCACTGTCTCCGTCACCCGATAAGCTGTTCAGGATCACCGCCATGAAGAAGACCGTCTTCGCCCTCGCCGCCCTGGCCGTCGTGGCCGCCCCGCTGGCCGCCCAGGCCCACCGCGCCTGGATGGCGCCGTCGTCCACCGTGCTGTCCGGCTCGGACGGCTGGATTTCCGTGGACGCGGGCATGTCCAACGGCGTGTTCATCCCCGACCACGCGGCCATGCGGCTGGACGGCCTGATCATCACCGCCCCGGACGGTTCGGTGGTCTCGGCCGAGAACGAGCACCGCGCCCGCTACCGCTCCACCTTCGACGTGCACCTGACCCAGCCCGGCACGTACAAGATCGCCAATGTCTCGTCGGGCTTCTTCGCCAGCTACACCCTGGACGGCGAGCGCCAGCGCTGGCGC
>NZ_JADWOW010000043.1:0-127433 GCF_015767455.1 Brevundimonas sp. BAL450 | reverse complement strand
TCGGCCGAGAACGAGCACCGCGCCCGCTACCGCTCCACCTTCGACGTGCACCTGACCCAGCCCGGCACGTACAAGATCGCCAATGTCTCGTCGGGCTTCTTCGCCAGCTACACCCTGGACGGCGAGCGCCAGCGCTGGCGCGGCGCGGCCTCGGACTTCCCCGCCGCCCTGCCCGAGGGCGCCACCGAGATCGAGGGCACGGAGAACGCCAACCGCATCGAGACCTTCGCCACCCTCGGCGCCCCGACCCGGACGGTCTTCGAGCCCACCGGTGACGGCCTTGAGCTGGCGCCCGTCACCCATCCCAACGACCTGATCGTGGGCGAGCCCGGTGAATTCCGCCTGCTGAACGACGGCGTCCCGGCCGCCGGCGTGGAGGTCACTGTGGCCCGCGGCGGCTCGCGCTATCGCGACAACCCCGGCGACATGACGGTCACCACCGACGCCGACGGCCTGTTCCGCATCGAATGGACCGAGGCCGGTCTGTACTGGATCAACGCGTCGGTCCGCACCCCGGCGGGCGAGGGCCGCGCGCACGCCCGCAACGTGCAGTACACCGCCACCTTCGAAGTCCTGCCCTGAGGTGACGGCCAACCGCGTGCTGATCCCCGGGCTGGAGCGGATTCCGGCGCGGCCGTCCGGCGCGGTGCTGGTGCTGACCGGCGAAGCCCTGGGCACATCCTGGACCGTGCGTGCGGTCGGCGACCCCGCCGACGGCCCGCGCCTGACCGCCGCTGTCCGCGAGGAGATCGCCCGCGTGGATGAGCAGATGAGCCACTGGCGTCCCGACAGCGCCCTCTCGCGCTTCAACGCCGCCGACACGGGCGAGGCCCACGCCCTGCCCCACACCTTCGCCGGGGTGCTGGCCTACGCCCTGTCGCTGGCGCAGGAGACGGACGGCGCCTTTGATCCGACACTGGGCGCGCTGGTGGACCTGTGGGGCTTCGGCCCGCCGGGACCGCGCGCGGATATCCCTGCCGACGCGAAGATCGAAACCGCCCGCGCCGGCGGCGGCTGGCGGCGTCTCGAGCACGGCCCCGACGGCCGCTGGGTCCAGCCCGGCGGGCTGCGGCTGGACCTGTCCGGCGTGGCCAAGGGGTTCGCCGTGGACGCCGTCTCCGAGCGCCTGACCGCCGAGGACGCATCCCATCATCTGGTGGAGATCGGCGGCGAACTGCGCGGCCACGGGATCAAGCCCGACGGTCGACCGTGGTGGGTCGAGCTGGAGCAGCCGCCGGGTCTGGACGCCCCCCGTATGCTGGCCGCCCTGCACGGGCTTTCGGTGGCCACCTCCGGCGATCAGGTGCGGGTGTTCGAGCACGACGGCCGCGCCTTCTCCCACACCCTGGACGGCCGCACCGGACGCCCGGTCGACAACGGCGTGGCCTCGGTCACAGTGCTGCACGCCTCAGCCATGCAGGCCGACGCCCTGGCCAGCGCCCTCACCGTCATGGGGCCCGCCGTGGGCATGGCCTATGCCGAACGCGAGAGCCTCGCCGTGCGCATGATCCTGCGCGGACCGGACGGCCTGGAGGAGCATTTCAGCCCCGCCTTCGCCGCCATGCTGGATGACGACGCATGACCGCCGATCCCATCCGTTGGGCGTGGGCGGCCGCAGCGGTCGTTCTGTGGCTGGCCCTGATCGGGCTGATCGCCCTGCGCCGCGCGCGCAGGACCGTGGACACAGCCCCGACCGCCCCCGACGCCACCCTCGTGGTCTTCGCCAGCCAGACCGGGTTCGCCGAGGAGCTGGTCCGCATGACCGCCGCCGCGCTCAACGCAGGCGGCGTCCCGACCGCCCTGATCAGTCTGGGCGAACTGACCATCGAGCGCCTCGCCGCCGCCCCCCGCGCCCTGTTCCTGGTCTCCACCACCGGCGAGGGCGACGCTCCGGATTCCGCCGTCGCCTTCCTGCGCCGGATGAACCGGCTCGATCTTTCCGGCCTGTCCTTCGGCGTCCTCGCCCTGGGCGACCGCAGCTACAGCCACTTCTGCGCCTTCGGCCGGGCCCTGGACGACTGGCTGAGGACCAACGGCGCCCGCCCCCTCTTCGACCGGGTCGAGGTGGACAACGGCGAGGCCGGCGCGATCCGCCACTGGCAGCATCAGCTGAGCCGGATCACCGGCCTGACCGACGCGCCGGACTGGGCCCCGCCCGCCTACACGCCGTGGCGCCTTATGGAGCGTGAGCGGCTGAACAGCCCGGACAGCCCCGGCGAGGGCCTGTGGCGCATCGCCCTGGAGCCCGTCGGCGAGATGCCGGACTGGCGCGCGGGCGACATCGCGGAGATCGGCGTGCCCTCCGCCCCCGGTCAGCCGCCCCACGCCCACCGCGAATACTCCGTCGCCTCCCTGCCCGCCGATGGTCGGCTGGAGCTGATCGTGCGGCTGATGCGCGGCCCGGACGGAACGCCGGGTCTGGCGTCCGGCTGGCTGACCGACACCTGCGCCATCGGCGCGCCGGTTGACCTGCGCATCCGGTCCAACAGCGCCTTCCACGGTCCCGAGGGCGACCCGCCCATGATCCTGATCGGCGCGGGCAGCGGGCTGGCGGGCCTGCGCGCGCACCTCAGGGAACGGCAGGCGGCCGGGTGCGGCGCCAACTGGCTGATCCTGGGCGAGCGCCACCCCGACCACGACCGCATCCTGCACGGCGAACTGGAGGGCTGGTGCGACGACGGCGCGCTCGCGCGACTGGACTGCGTCTTCTCGCGCGGCGACGGCGGCCGGTACGTTCAGAATCATCTGCGCGATCACGCCGATCTGGTGCGCGACTGGATCGCCCGGGGCGCCGTCATCCACGTCTGCGGCGCCGTGGCCATGGGGGCCGGAGTCCACGAAGCGCTGGGCCAAATTCTGGGCGTGGAGACCCTGGATGATCTGACCGCCCGGGGCCGCTATCGGCGCGACGTCTATTAAGTCGGAAAGCTCGCGGACTGACGCTGCGCGAGCCGCTTTTTGGTTGGCCCGGAAGACTTTGCCGTGTTCAAATACTGTTACACTCCCCGAACCATTCAAAGGTGTTCCATGTCCCGCGAAGCCGTCATCGTCTCCACCGCCCGCACCCCCATCGGCCGGGCCTATCGCGGCGCCTTCAACGACACCCAGCCGCAGCAGCTGGGCGCCCACGCGGTGCGCCATGCGGTCGAGCGCGCGGGCGTCGATCCGGCCGAAATCCAGGACGTGATCATGGGCGCGGCCCTGCAGCAGGGCCCCACCTCGCCCAACATCGCCCGTCAGGTGGCGCTGGCCGCCGGCCTGCCCGCCAGCGTCGCCGGCATGAGCCTCGACCGCCAGTGCGCCTCGGGCCTCATGGCCCTCGCCACGGCGGCCAAGCAGGTCATGATCGACGGCCAGCAGGTGGCCGTGGGCGGCGGGCTGGAAAGCATCTCGCTGGTCCAGAACCAGCACATGAACCTCTACCGCATGAAGGACGAGGCGCTGCTGAAGCTGTCGCCCCACATCTACATGTCCATGCTGGAGACCGCCGAGGTGGTGGCCGAGCGCTACGGCATCTCCCGCGAGGCCCAGGACGAATACGCCCTGCAGTCGCAGCAGCGCACCGCCGCGGCCCAGGCGGCGGGCCATCTGGACGCCGAGGTGGTCCCCATGACCACCACCATGCAGGTGCAGGACAAGGCCACCGGCCAGGTGTCCGCCAAGGAAGTCACCCTGTCGAAGGACGAAGGCAACCGCCCCGAAACCACGCTGGAAGGTCTGTCCTCGCTCAAGCCCGTCTTCGGCGGCGGCGAGAAGATCGAACAGGGCCGCTTCATCACGGCGGGCAATGCGTCCCAGCTGTCGGACGGCGCCTCGGCCTCGGTGATCATGGAGGCGAAGGACGCTGAGCGGCGCGGCCTGACGCCGCTGGGCGCCTATCGCGGCATGGCCGTGGCGGGCTGCGAGCCCGACGAGATGGGCATCGGCCCCGTCTTCGCCGTGCCCAAACTGCTGAAGCAGCACGGCCTGACCGTGGACGACATCGGCATCTGGGAGCTGAACGAGGCCTTTGCCGTGCAGGTCCTGTACTGCCGCGACACGCTGGGCATTCCCAATGACCGGCTGAACGTGTCGGGCGGCGCCATCTCCATCGGCCACCCCTACGGCATGTCCGGCGCCCGCATGACCGGCCATGTGCTGATCGAGGGCAAGCGGCGCGGCGCAAAGTACGGCGTCGTCACCATGTGCGTCGGAGGCGGCATGGGAGCCGCCGGACTGTTCGAAATCTACTAGGAAGGCGGGGCGCTGGTCGGGTCAGACCCCGGCCAGCGCCTGATAGATCAGCGGCCGCAGGGCGTCGCGCGGGGGCGCGGCGCCGGCGGGCATGACCTGGGTCATCATCGTCACCGATAGCCCGAGGCCCGGCGTAGCCCAGAACCCGGTGCCCGCCGCCCCGCCCCAGGCGTATTCGCCGGTCGAGCCGGGACCGGAACCGTCGTCCAGCCGGGTCACCCCGCCCAGCGCCTGCCCCATCCGGCCGTCAAGCCGCCCGCCGTAGAACTGGCGCAGCCGCGGCTCGACATGGTCCTGCGGGCCCCAGGGCGTCATCATCAGGCGCGCGGAGTCCGCGCTCATCACCCGCGCCCCGTCCACGGCCCCGCCGTTCGCCAGCATGTCGGCGAACCGGCCGTAATCCGACAGGGTCGAGACCAGCGCCCCGCTGCCGGAATCCGCCAGCGGCCGGCGCAGAGGGGTCCGCTCAGCGCCGGACCGGACGCGGTTCAATCCCCCTTCGCCCGCCGTATAGAGCCCCGCCAGCCGGTCGGCCCTGTCCTCCGGCACGAAGAAGCCGGTGTCGGCCATGCCGAGCGGGTCGAAGATGCGGCGCTTGAGAAAATCCCCCAGCCGCTCGCCGCTGATCCGTTCGATCACCAGCCCGGCGATGTCCAGCCCATAGCCGTACAGCCAGTCCGCCCCCGGCTGATGCTCCAGCGGCAGCTGGCCCAGCCGCCGCGCGAACCCGGCCAGTCCGCCGATCTCCGGATCGTACATCCAGGCGGCGGCGGTCAGGCCCGCCTGGCGATACAGCGGCGCCACGCGCGCGTCGCCCCAGCTGTTGGCCAGGCCGCAGGTGTGGGTCAGCAGATGGCCCACGGTCATGACGCGGGCCGGAATGCGCGCGTCGCCCTCGCCCAGAACCTGAAGATCGGCGAACTCGGGCACGATCCCGGCCACCGGCGTGTCCAGTGTCAGCGCGCCGTCCTCGATCAGCAGAACCGCGCCCGCCGCCGCCACCGGCTTGGTCATGGAATAGATGCGATAGAGGGACTCCGGCCCGATGGTCTCGACGCCCGAGATGTGCGCCTCCGCCAGCACGCGCCCCCGCTGCGCCACCCGCAGGGAGGCGAACGGCAGTTCGCCCTGCTCCACGAAACCGCGCAGGCGGGCCACCACCGGATCCAGCGCGTCCGACGACCGGACCGGACCGGCGGCCAGCCCGGCGAAGGCGGCCCCGGAGATCATCAGCGTGCGACGGTCGATCATGGCGGCCTCCTGTTCCTGCCGGGCGTCAGGTCGTGGACGCGGCCACGACGCTCTGCACCTCACGCTCGGCCTGGGTGAAGCCGTAGTTGGGGATCAGGGCGTCGGTCTGGTCCGACACCGCGTCCCACGCCGCGATCAGGCGCTCGCCGGCATCGTCGCCGCCGCCGATGTAGCGGCCCTGGCTGAGCGTGATGGCGGCCGTGGCGAAGTGCCCGGCGCCGGCGCAGATCACCGTGCGCGTCGGCGCGTCGTCCACCACCAGCGGCAGCAGGGCCGGGCTGACCAGCGCCGGATCCAGCGCCTTCAGCGCCGCCTCGGGCAGGATGTCCGCCGTCATCTGGGTCGCCGCCGTGGGCGCCAGGCAGTTGACGCGGATGCCGTATTTCTCGCCCTCGATGGCCAAGGTCTGCATGAAGCCCACCAGCGCCATCTTGGCGGCGCCGTAGTTGGCCTGGCCGAAATTGCCGTACAGGCCCGACGACGAGGTGGTCATGACGATGCGGCCGAACTGCTGCTGGCGCATCTGCTCCCACACCGCCTTGGTGCAGATGGCCGCGCCCATCAGGTGCACGTCCACCACCAGACGGAAGTCGGCCATGTCCATCTTGGCGAAGCTCTTGTCGCGGAGGATCCCGGCGTTGTTGATCAGGATGTCGATGCGGCCCCAAGCCTCCACGGTCTGATTGACCATGGCGCTGACGGCCGCCTCGTCGGTGACCGAGGCGGCCACGGCCAGGGCTTCGCCGCCCGCCGCACGGATTTCCTCGGCCACGGCGTCCGCCGCGTCCTGGGACAGGTCATTGACCACGACCCTGGCGCCCTTGCGCGCCAGATACAGCGCATGTTCGCGGCCCAGTCCCCCGCCCGAACCCGTAATGATCGCCACACGCCCTTGAAGCGCCATGTCCAATTCTCCTGTCATCGGTTTGATTTTTATGCGGGCGCGCTCAGTCGGCCGCGCTCTTCTTGCTCTTGCAGATCGACATGAAGCCCGCGGCCATGAAGCCGGCCATGCGGTCCTTCACCGCCTCGAAGTCGTCCGAGTTGCATCGCCCGCCGGACAGCCGGTCGATCCGGCCCGTGCGGGCCAGGGTCAGCATCAGCGCGCCGGTGACGAAGTGATAGCCCCAGAAGATGTCCTCCTCGGCGCAGTCCGGCAGGGCCTTCTTGAGGATGTCCACCAGCCGCAGCACCAGCGGATCGAAATGCAGGTCGAACAGCTCGGCGCCATAGGTGGTGTTGGACACCTGCGCGCCCAGGGCGCCGTAGTTCTTCCAGTTCTCGCCGCCCTGGCTGTACAGGTCCAGGTCGGTGTCCAGGAACGCCCGCAGCGCGCCCTCAACCGTGGGCTTGCCCCCGCAGGCGGCCTCGTACGCATCCAGCGCCTTCATGCGCAGGCCGCTGGTCACGCCCGCGCGCCGTCCGATGACGGCGTCGAACAGGGTCTTCTTGTCGGTGAAATAGTAGTTCAGCAGGGTGTGGTGGACGCCGACCTTCTGGGCCACATCCTTCAGCGTCACCCCGTAAAGGCCGTGCACCGAAAACAGGTACTCCGCCGCGTCGAGGATCTGCTCCATCTTGTCGGCGCGCTGTTGCTCCTTGATGGGGCGCTTGCGCGGCTTGGGCGCCGGACGCGCGACCGCCTCGCGAGGCTTGGCCTCGGCGACAGCCGCAGCTTTGGTCTTCGTCTTCGGCTCAGCCGCCATAGTCTACTCGCAAACGCATCTTGTCGATCTTGCCCGTGGGGGCCAGCGGCATCTGGTCCAGCCGGATGACCGCATCGGGAATCCACCACGGGGCGACCCTCTCGCGCAACGGCGCAAGCAGGGCTTCGTCGCTTATGGTGTCAGATTCCCGCGTCTGAACCAGAAGAATGGGCCGTTCCCCCCATTTGGGATCGGAGCGGGCGATCACGGCGGCCAGGGACACCTCGGGATGTTCGCTGACCACGGCCTCGATCTCCGCCGGATTGATCCATTCGCCGCCGGACTTGATCAGGTCCTTTGCCCGGCCGGTGATGATCAGGTCGCCGTCGGGGCTGATGCGGGCCAGATCGCCCGTGGCGAACCAGCCGTCAGGGTCGGTGGCGCTCTCCTTCTCGCCGAAATAACGCTGGATCACCGCGGCGCCGCGCACCTTCAGATGGCCTTCCACGCCCCGTTGCTCCGGCAGCGCCCGCCCCTCCGCGTCGGTCAGCAGCAGGTCGACGCCGATGGCGGTGCGGCCGGACTTGTGGGCCGCGCGGTTCGCATCGGTCGGCCGGGCCACCGTGCCGGACGGGGACAGCTCGGTCATGCCCCAGCTGGTCTGGACCGTGACGCCCAGCCCACGCTCGATTCGCTCCATCAGCGCCGGCGCCAGGGGCGCCCCACCCACCACGATCCGCTTCAGCGACGGGGTCTGGCCGCCGGTCGCCTCCAGATGCTCCAGCAGCGCCAGCCACACCGTGGCCACGCCCACGCCCACGGTGGCGTCTTCCGCATTGATCAGGGCGGCCAGGCTCGCGCCGTCCAGATAGCGGCCGGGCAGGATCAGGCGCGCGCCCACCGCCGGGGCCGCGAACGGCAGGCCCCAGGCGTTGGCGTGGAACATGGGCACGGCCATCAGGATGCCGTCGTCGGCTGTGAACGCCATCACATCCGCCTGCAGCACCCGCAGCGTATGCAGGAAGCTGGACCGGTGGGTGTAGGTCACCCCCTTGGGCGCCCCGGTGGTGCCCGAGGTGAAACACAGGCCGCTCGGCGCGGTCTCGTCGAACGCCCCCCAGACCACCTCGCCCTCGGCCGTCCCGATCATCGGCTCCAGCAGGTCGCCCGGCTCGTCGCGCGCGTCCCCCGCGTCGATCACCAGCACGCGCTCGATCAGCGGCGCGCGGGCGGCGATGCGGCGGGCCAGCGGGGCCAGGTCCGCCCCCGCGATCAGGATGCGCGCCTGCGACTGGGTCGCCATGTCGGCCAGCTGCGCCTCGGTCAGGCGCGGGTTCAGCGTATGACACACCGCCCCCATGCCCATGACCGCATACCAGACCTCCACATGGGCCTGGGTGTTCCAGGCCAGGGTCGCCACCCGGTCGCCTGCACGGACGCCAAGCCCGGCGAGGACGCTCGACACACGTCGGCTGCGGACCCTCAGGGCTTCGTAGCCGATACGTTCACTGGAACCGTCGCCACGCGCCGTGACCACCTCGACGCCCGGATGCCATTTGGCGGCATGATCCAGGAACCGGTCGAGGGTCAGCGGGAAGGCCTGCATCTCCCCGTCGGTCATCGGCATTCCGCTGCTGCAGGAAGCGGCGGCGAGGCGACGCCCACGTTCCAGTGCCACGGCAGATCGCCCTGGGCGCGTCGGCGGCAGACCACCTCTTCCACCAGTTCGAACATGCCCGGCATCAGGTGGGCGCCCGGAACCGGCGTCTGGTCGAAGGCCATATAGGCCCGATCCTCGCCATAGGGCCGCCACTCAGGCTGCCCTTCTGCAGACGGAACCGCGTCGCGGGCGAAGCTGACCCAGTAGCTCAACATGGCGTCGGACAGGCCGGATTCCACATCCGTTTCCGGAATCGCCGGCCAGTACGGCGGCGTCCGCTCTCCGCCGCTGAAGACATAGGGAATCTCGCTGGCGTGGAAGGCGTGCAGCCCCGCCTCGTCGGCGGCTGGATAGCTGTGGTCGAAATAGTACAGGAACGACGGCTGTCCCTGCGCCGTCTGGCTGCGCACCAGACGCTCGGCGGTCCAGCCGTACATGGCGTCCCGGGTGGTCGCCAGCATGGCCTCATCCAGGTTCCCGGACGGGTAACGCGCCAGCATGTCGTCCGCCAGATCGCCATAGGCCGCCCGAATGGCCGCTTCATAAGCCTCCGCGCTCGCGGGTTGGGGCGGCAGCAGGAACCGCAGCGAGCGGATCTCGCCCTCGTTGAACCCGGCCAGGATCGGAACAGACGCCGCCTCGCCCCGCTCGAACGCTTCCACCGGCTGGGCGGGCAGCACATGGCCGTCCACATTGCCCAGCGGCAGGAAGCCGGACATGGCCGCGCCGACCGTCAGGGCCTGCGGATCCATGGCTCGCAGCCGGGCCAGCCCCCTCACCTCCAGCTGGCGGCTCAGCGCCACGCCCGCGTCCTCGGCCGACGGCGTCCCATGCACCGTCTCGCGCAGGGCGGGGGTGGAGATCATGTAGGCGCTCTGGGCCACCGCCTTGTGGAACAGCCCGTGGGCCTGCGGCGCGGCCATCAGATACATGACCGACAGGGCCCCGGCGGACTCGCCCGCGATGGTGACATTGCCCGGGTCGCCCCCGAAGGCGGCGATGTTGCGGTTGATCCAGCGCAGGGCCTCGATCTGGTCCAGCAGGCCGTAGTTGCCCGACACCCCGTCCGTCGACTCCGCGCTCAGATCCGGATGGGCCAGATAACCCAGCACGCCCAGGCGATAGTTGATGGTCACCACCACCACGCCCTCGGCGGCCATGCGCGCGCCATCATACATGACCTCGCTGCCGGAACCGCCGGTCAGGGAGCCGCCGTGGATCCACACGAACACGGGGGCGTTCTCCGCATTCTCCGGCGTCCACACGTTCAGCGACAGACAGTCCTCGCTCATGGCCGGGGTCTCGGCGGGCGCATAGATGCTGCCCGGCCGCGAGGGCGGCTGGTGACAGGCGGGGCCGAACCGGGAGGCGTCACGCACCCCGTCCCAGCCCGCCGCCGTCACCGGGGCCCGCCAGCGCATCCGCCCCGTCGGCGCCTCGGCGTAGGGAATGCCCCGGAAGGCGGCGACGCCGTCCAGCGCTTCCCCCCTCACGGACCCGGCGGGGGCCTGAACCACCGGCGCGTCATGGGCCGACACGGGCGCCGCCAGGATCAGGGCGGCGAGCCCCGCCATCATGCACAGGGACCGCCTCATGCCGCCGCCTCGAGCTTCTGTTGCTTGATGGCCCTGGCCAGCCACAGGAACAGGCCGATGGCCAGGACGTAGAACGGCGTCAGGGTGTAGAACGCCAGCTGCAGCGAGTTCTCGTATCCGCGGGCCTGGAAGAAGTCGCTGGCGAAGCCCAGATAGGTCGGCCCCAGCCCCAGCCCCACCAGGTTCATGACCAGCAGCAGCAGGGCGCCGGACATGACCCGCTGGTCCGGCCGAACCTCCTCCTGAACCAGCGTCACCGCCGGCGACAGATAGAAATAGTTCAGCCCCATGGGCAGCAGCAGGAACGCCAGCGCCAGCGGCCAGCTGGGCGCCCAGACGAAGGCCACGAACAGCGGCACGGCCAGCGCCAGGCCGATGGCCGGCACATAGGCGTAGGCCGCCTTGCCGCGCGGCGCGAACCGGTCCACCAGCCGCCCGGAGGCGACCATGCCCGCGCTGGTCCCGATCAGGATCAGCAGCGCGTACCAGACGGCCACCTCCCCCATCTCCATGCCCTTCTCACGCATCAGGAACAGGACGGTGAAGTTCAGCACCGCATAGGTGATGAACTGGGTGGCGGCGCAGGCGGCCGCGATGCGGAACAGCACCGGGTCCGCGAAGAACATGCGGAAGGTCTCCCAGAACCCCGACCGGGTCGGGACAGCCGTCGGCTCCGCCTCGGGAACCGCCGCATCGACCGGCCTGGCGTCCAGTCCGCCGCGCTTGGGCTCGCGCACCATGAACCAGACGATCAGGGCGGTCAGAACGCCGATGGCGCCGACCCACAGGAACGCCAGCCGCCAGGAATAGGCCGCCGCGATTGACGCGCCGAAGGCCACCCCCAGCGCCATGCCGATGGGCGGGCCCATGTTGAACAGGCTGAGCGCCGTGCCCCGGGTGCCCGAGGGGAAATAGTCCGAGATGATGGCGTACGATGGCGGCACCCCGCCCGCTTCGCCCACGCCCACGGCCATGCGGGCCGCGGCCAGCTGCGGATAGCTTCCGGCCAGGCCGCAGGCGGCCGTGGCTGCGCTCCACAGGCCACAGGAAATGGCCAGCACCTTCACCCGGTTCGTCCGGTCCGCCAGCCATCCCACCGGAATGGCCAGGATGCAGTAGAACATCGCGAAATACAGACCGGTCAGCAGGCCCAGCTGCCCGTCCGACACGCCCAGCTCGTCCTGGATCGGCTTGGCCAGGATCGACAGCAGCTGACGGTCCAGGAAGTTCAGCACATAGACGAAGCACAGGACCCCGAGCACGGCCCAGGCCCCGGCGCCCGGGCGCGCGACTGGCGCGCCCGGGACGGTTGAGGTGGAGATCGCCATCAGAACGCATACCCCAGGCGCACGCCCACGGTGCGCGGACGGTTCACCCCGTACTTGCCGTCAACGAAGGCCTCGGGGTGGACATAGTTGATGGACCGGTCATCGAACAGATTCTCCACATAGGCCGCGACCGTGACACGGTCGAAGGCGGCGGCCAGGGTGGCGTTCACGATGGTGTACTCCTCGGTCCAGTCATAGGTTGGACTGACCACGCCGGGCTGGCCGGGCACGTTGGGGAACGAGCCGGGATAATCGCCCACATGGATCACCGACACCGAGGCGTTGCCCTCGGCGCTCTGGAACAGATCGAAATTGTAGTTGACCAGCAGCGAGCCGCTGAACCGCGGCCCGGCCAGCCGCGCGCCCAGAACCGCGCCGGAAATGGCGGCTTCCTCGGGCGACAGATCGTCGACCTCGGCGTCGTTGAGCGCGCCGTTCAGGGCCACCGTCCAGCCCTCGGCCGGAATGGCGCGGAGCTCGAACTCGATCCCCCGGCTGTAGGCGCCGCCGATGTTTGTGGCGAACTGCACCTGGTCGGACACCCGGTTCGCCTGGACCTGAATGTCGTTCCAGTCGATGTAGTAGAGCGCCAGATTGGCGGCCAGACGGCCGTTCATCCAGCTGCCTTTCAGCCCCACCTCATAGCTGATCAACTCGTCGGAGTCGGCGCCGTAGGGAATGACCAGATCGGTCGGGTCCAGCACGCTGACCGCCCCGGCCCGGGCATTCACGATCGGGCCGCGGAAACCCGTCGCCACCGTGGCGTAGGTGGTGAGCGACGGGCGCGGACGCCACGAGACGCTGGCGCGATAGGAAGGCCCGGTTTCTTCGGCCTTGACCCCTTCGGCGGCGGCGATCGGCGTGATGGTCAAGGGACCGGGAATGCCGAACAGGGCGTTGACCAGATAGTTGCTGTTGTAGCCGCCTGCCTCGGTGAACGCTTGCGCGTCGGTGCTGCCGTAACGCAGCCCGCCCGTGACCCAGAAGTCGTCCGTGAAGCGATAGGTCAGTTGACCGAACAGAGCCTGCTCGTGCGAGATGGAGTAGCTGTTGAACCGCTGATAGTACTCGTCCGGCAGCCCGGTGATGCCGCGCGCCGCCAGGAATTCCGGGCTGGAGCGGTAGTTGAAGGCCACGTCCCGGCGCCGCTCGAAATAGAAGCCGCCCAGAACCCAGTCGAACCGCCCGCCCGGATCCGAAACCAGCCGCATTTCCTGCACGAAGGTCTCGTCCCAGGCGTCGGCGTCCAGGGCGAAGGCTATGGTCTGGCCGAAGGTGCCGGCCAGGTCCACATGGAACAGGGCGTCATAGTCGGACCAGGTCGATGAACTGGTCAGATTCGCCCCGTTGAACTGATAGTCGAACGTCACATTGTAGTTGGTCATGACACCCGAGAACCGGTCCGGCCGGTCCGACCGGCGCGTGTCCTCGCCCAGCGTCGGATTGACCAGCGAGGAGTCCTGCGGGTCGCTCTCCTCGTGGGAATAACGCAGCTGAATCGACAGACGGTCCGTCGGCTCCCACAACAGGGTGGCGCGACCGCCCCAGCTTTCCAGGCTGTTCGAGTTCTCGACCCCCGTGCCGATGTTGTTGAGGTAGCCCTCCTCATCCCGCGAGAAGCCGACCACGCGCAGGGCCAGCTGGTCTTCCACCAGCGGGATGTTGACCATGCCGTTGTAGCGCTGGCGCAGGGAGTCCGATCCCGTCACCCCGATGTCGCCCAGGAACGACGCCTCGAAGGCGTTGGGATCCGGCGCGTGGGTCAGGATGCGCAGGGCGCCGGCCAGCGAGCCCGAGCCGAACAGCGTCCCCTGCGGTCCGCGCAGGAACTCGATCCGCTCCACGTCATAGAGGCTGGGATCGAGAATGGTGGAGTTGCCGTTCGACGAGATCGGCAACTCGTCGATATAGATCGCCACCGTGCTCTGCAGATTGGCGTTGTAGCCGTTGGTGGCGATGCCGCGCGCGGTGAAATTGTTGAAGTTGGCGCTGGCGCGATTCAGGATCACGCCCGGCGTTTCGGTGGCCAGACCCTCGTAGCCGACGATGCCCTTTTCGGTCAGTTCGTCCTGCGACAGGGTGGTGATGCTCAAAGGCACGTCCTGGAGACGCTCGGCGCGGCGGGTGGCGGTCACGATCACCTCCCCCACGGAAGTGACCTCCTGATCCTGCCGCTCATCACTCGGGTTCGCGGCGGCCGTCTGGGCCTCCGCAGGCTGCCAGGCAGCCATGGTGGCGACGGCGCAAGCCGACGCGAGAAGTATCGCCCTCATCTGATGTCCTCCCTCGGCGCCGATCGTGAATGCCGACGCTCTCGGAGAGGGAGTGGGCCATGGTTCCGCCATCCTGTCAACATTCACTCTCACGCGCGTGAATGTTACGGCCGCCCGCACCCGCCTGATCCCCCGCAACCCAACCTCCACGGTGATCGTTGGGGACGCAGGAGGAACCATGCCTGACGCCATCTTCAACGGCTGGGACGGGGTGCTGCGCATCCTGTTGATCGCGCCGGCGGCCTATGTGGCGCTGATCCTGATTCTGCGGATGTCCGGCAAGCGCACCCTGGCCAAGCTCAACGCCTTCGACTTCATCATCACCATCGCCATCGGTTCGACCCTGGCCTCGGTCATCACCAGCAGCACCTTGTCACTGGTGGACGGACTGGCCGCCCTCGCCCTGCTGGTGGGCATGCAATTCGTGGTCACGAGCGCTTCGGTGCGCTGGCCATGGTTCAATGAAGCGGTCAAGGCCGAGGCCACCCTGCTGGTCCGCAAGGGCGAACTGCTGCCCCAGGCCATGCGGCGTCAGCGCATCACCAGCGACGAGATCGAGGCCGCCATCCGCCAGTCGGGCAGGCGGGGCGTGGAGGACGCCGAGGCGGTCTTTCTCGAAACTGACGGCTCGCTGGCCGTGACGCGGGCGTCATGATGGAGACCCTGCACGCCGTCATCGGCACAGAGGGTCAGGACATCGGCTGGCTGCAGATGTCGTTTCGCGCCACGCTGATCTTCGTTCTGGGCGTGTTGATCGTGCGCTTCGCCGCCACCCGGGCCTTCGGCAAATGGAGCGCTCTGGACATCATCCTCGCCGTCATCGTCGGCTCGAACCTCAGCCGCGCCCTGACCGGAAGCGCCCCGTTCCTGCCCACCGTGATCGCCACCATCCTGCTCGTCGCCCTGCACGGCCTGCTGGCCATGGCGGCGGCGCGATGGTCATGGCTCAGCACCCTCACCAAGGGCTCGTCCATCACCCTGGTGCGCGACGGTCAGATGGACGAATCCGCCATGCGCCACGCGGGCATCGGTCAGGGCGACCTGCGCATGGCCCTGCGGGCGGCGGGCCACGCGGATCTGGACCGCGTGAAGTCCGCCTCGCTGGAGCGCAACGGCGACATCAGCGTGATCGGCGAATGAACGCCCGCGAAGATGACGGCGAGGCGCGTCAGGCCTACCTCGTCCACATCGACCACGCCGCCGACGTCACATTTCCTGCGAAACGAGTCTTCGTTCTCGCTGACGGCCTCTATCTGGTGGTCAGCGCCCTGAGCCGGTCGCGCCTCTATCACCGCATCAAGCGCCAGCTGCCGCCTGACACGGCCTTTCTGGTCGCGCCCCTGGCCGACGCCCCCAAGTTCAAGGGCATGGCGTCCGGGGCCCTGACCTTCACACGCGCGCTCTGGCCGTCAGATTAGGTAGAGAAGCCGCGCCGCATCACTCCCACTCGATCGTCCCCGCGATCATAGAATATTGTTATCGAACAGCTTTTTCTGGCCGCTTCAATTCACACCGGCGCGTTTGCCGACAGATCCCGGAGCCTATTGAAAAAGCAGGGGAAATCAGACGGATAAATTTTGAGTGATGTTGATATCACTTTCTATCCATTGACGACCAAGCAGAGATGGATGGTCGTCCCTGTTCTGGAGCTATCTTCCAGCTTACAGCCTGAAAATCACCGCCACCTCTGAAGACTTTCTGCGTTCAGGCCTGAAACCGAACATTCGCCGAGAAGCGCCAGGTCACGGTCAATTTCCTGGCGCAGAATGGCTGCCGCTTTCAGAACGCCGGCATGTCCAGCCACCGAGACCGCATAGAGGAAGGGACGCCCGAGAAAGGCCATGTCTGCGCCGAGCGCCCGGGCCTTCAGCACATCGCCGCCGCGACGCAGTCCGCCGTCAATCATGATCGCAATATCCGGCGCCGTCTCGCGTATCTCGGGCAGCACCTCAAGCGGCGACACGGCAGAACTGAGCTGACGCCCGCCATGGTTGGACAGGATCAAGCCGTCCACACGATGAGAAAGAGCCAGTCTGGCGTCCTTGACAGACAACACGCCTTTCAGCACCAGCGGCCCGTTCCAGCGGCGACGAATATGGCGAATGTGCTCCCAGCCAAGTCGGCTTCGGCGATCACCGGGGGACGCCTTTCGGGCCAGGATCGACGCGCCCGGTTCGGCCTCGAAATTGGCCTGCCGGGGGATCCCGTCCCGGACAAGGGTGCGGAGCATGGCGTTCACAAGCCAGCGCGGATGGCTAACGCCGTCCCATGCCAGGCGCGGCGTGAGCCGGGGCGGAAGGGAGAATCCTGCCCTGAGCGCGTTCTCACGATTGCCCATGACCGCCACGTCGGTGGTCACCACGAGAACCTCGACCTTCGCCCGTTTCAGTCGATCAAGGAGGGCATCGATGCGGGCCATGTCGTGGGACAGGTAGGCCTGAAACCATGTTCCCGGCGCCGCCTCCATGACGGTCTCGAGCGGGGTGGTGGCTGCGCCGCTTAGAACGAACGGAATCCCCGCCTCCTGGGCTGCGGTGGAGAGGTCCAGATCCGCCCGCCAGCCGCAAACGACCGCCCCGCCCATGGGCGCGATGCCGAAGGGCGACCCATAGGAGCGGCCGAACAGCGCGACCGACTGCGACCGTGACGAAACATCGACAAGAGATCTGGGCTTGAAGGCCCATCGACTCCAGGACTCGCGGTTGGCTTTCAGGGCCTCGCCATCTTCGGAACCGGCCTCCACAAAAGCGAAGATCGAACGGGGCAGTCGCTTGCGCGCCGCCGCCTCAAAATCGTGGAGCGAGAGAAATTCAGTCATCCGGCTCAAACGGCCCCCTCCCCAGAGACAACTCATCAGATATCTTACTATTTACCTCTACAGCGTCCTGCGTCATTCTCAAGCAAACACGTCGAGGCCGTCATGAAGCGCTCAGCCACTCTTTTTTTCGCCGTCGCGGCAGTGCTTCTCGGCGCCGGGAATGTCGACGCCTCCACCCTGGTGGTCGCCAACAAGGGCGAAGACACGGTCAGCCTCATTCATTTCGAATCCGGAGAGGAGCGCGCGCGCCTGCGTACGGGGCCGCAGCCCCACGAGGTGGCGCTGTCGCCGACCGGCGAGTACGCCGCCGTCGTCGCCTACGGAGGCCAGACCATCGATATCATCGACATCGCCGAAGCGCGTTCAGTCGCCGTGCTCACCCTGCCCCAGGGAGCGCGGCCTCACGGACTGGCGTGGTTGGACGATGGGCGGATCGTAGCCACCGCCGAGGGGCTCGGCGCCCTGATTATCATCCCTGCGGACCGAGGGGGCGTCGTTGTGATTCCACTGAATCGGCTCAGGCCCCACATGACAGTGGTAAGCCCCGACGGGCGCCTAGCCTATGTCTCAAACGTCAATTCGGGGGTTGTCAGCGTGGTCGACCTGAACCACCAGACGGTCCTCGCCGAACTGGAGGCCGGTCAAGCCCCGGAAGGAATCGCACTAAGTCCGGACGCACGAACCCTGTGGGTCGCGGAAAGGGATGCAGACCGTGTGCGTGTGTTCGACACGCACTCGCTTGCTGAACTGGGAGCGGTGAAGACGGGCGAGCGCCCCATCAGGATCATGCTCTCTTCCGACGGGCGCCACGCGATCACCTCCAATTTTGTCGATGGAACCCTGACCGTCATCGACACCGAAACCCTGCTGGTCCGGCAGACGATCACCATCGCCGACGGCGTAGACGCCAATATGGTCACCATCCTTCCCGGCTCATCTTCCGGTCAGGTTCTGGTGGCCGAAACTGGACATGACCGGGTCGCCGAAGTGGATCTAGCGTCAGCCGGCGTGGTCAGGCGCATAGCGGTAGGACGTCGCGGCGACGGCCTGGCCCTCTCCCCGGTTGACGTGGCTCCACATTAGGTCACGATCAGACGTCTGATAATATAGTCAGACCACCATAAAGGGAGGCGATATGACACATTCATCCCCCGCAACGGGCCGCATAGGGCGACGCGGTCTTCTGACCGCGGGACTGGCGGGAGGGCTCGCCCTGCCCATGGCCGCGACATCGGCGCCGGCAGCCGCGAGGCAGGTCGAAGGCTCGACCCATCCGCGCGATCCTATCGTGCGCGTGACGGCCACGGCCATCGCCACGCCGGTGACCTATCCGTACGGCTCATCCGGTCACCGGAGCCGGGAAGCCTGCTGCCACGTTGAGGTGGAAACGGCCAGCGGGCTGATCGGTCATGGCATGACCGGGATCGCGGCGGATATGCGCGCCATCGCGGCGGTGGTGAACCTGACTATCGCCCCGGCCCTCATGGGCATGGACGCCCTCAGCCACGAAGCTGTTTGGCACAAGCTTTACTGGATGCTGACTCCACGAGGGCAGTCCGGCTTCGCGGTGCACGCCATGTCGGCGGTCGACATCGCCCTGTGGGACATCAAGGGCAAGACCTTCAATATGCCGATCGCGCGGCTGCTGGGCGGAGCCCGCGACCGGACACCGCTTTACACCACCTTCGGTTCCCATTTCCTCGATCGGGATCAACTGGTCGAGGCAGGGCGCGAACTGTTCGACCGCGGCTTCACCCACCTGAAGATAGTCGTCGGGAGGCCGGGTTTGCGGGAACGGGATGAGAGGCCGCTGCAGGCCCTGCTGCAGGAGGACGCAGCCCGCGTCGGCGCGGTTCGGGCGGCGCTGGGCGACGGGGCCAGTCTCTACATCGACGCGAACTGCAACCTCGATTACCCATCAGCACGCTGGCTGGTGGAGGCGGTACGCCCGTACAACGTCACCTTTTTTGAAGAGCCCTTGCGAGAGAACGACGCGGAGCTGATGGCTGAACTCCGTCGCAACACCAACATGCTGCTGGGGGCGGGCCAGAACGAGGGCCGGTCGTCACGCTTCCGGGATCTTCTGGTCGCCGGCGCTATAGACTACGCCCAGCCGAACGTCATGAACGGCGGCGGCTTCACCCAGGCCTTGCGCATCGCCGGCATGGCGGAGGCTTTCAACGTCTCGATCGCCAACGGCGGCGCGGCCGGCGCTCATAATGTGCATCTGCATGCGGGATTGTCTCACGGCGGACGCGTGGAGTGGCACGCTACCTTCATGGAAATGTGCAAGACGATTTATCGTGGGATCGAGGATCCCACGACCGAGCACTATGTGGTCCCTGATCGTCCAGGCCTTGGTTTTGATCCTGATCCCGAGGCGATCCGGGAGTTCACACAGCCCCAGTAGCCCGCCGCGACGCTATCCCCTCTGCCCTCTGATCCTCCTAAAGGATCAGGGGGTCTTCATGCGCCATGCCCGTAGCATGCCGGGCACGCGAAAACGGCCATGGTCGCCCATGGCCGTCAACGCGCCGGAGAGGAACCGCGGGGAGGAAGTCTTCCCGGCTAGTAGGTGAAGCGCAGGCCCACCCGGAAGGATCGTCCCAGCCGGTCATACAGGCCGCTGATCGCGGTGGCCGGGAAAGGCGGGTCGCGATCAAACAGATTGTTCACGACACCGTACACTTGGAGGTTTTCGCGGACCCGATAGGATGCCGACAGATTGGTGTAAAACCGTCCGTCGATATGATTGTCCGCGATGGATATCGGCGAGGTCGGATCGTAATCGGGGCTGTCGGGTCCCACCAGCGTGTTGTCGATGGAGCCACCCTCGACCCAGCGCCCCATGACCATGGCTGTGAACGGACCGCGATCATAAGACAAGCTGCCGGCCACGGTCCAGTGCGGCGCGTTGGTCGCGCCGATGTTCGCGCCGGACTGGAAGCCGCCGACCTGACCGGCCCGATCCACTATGCTGCCCACGTTCTGGATGACGCCACTGGCGTTATAGGTGCGCGGCGTGCCGAGGCCATCATCACTGATGAGAGAGTCCGTGTAATTCCCGAAAAGACGGGCGGTCAAATTGCCCGCCCCTACCGGGGTCCGGTAGCTCGCCTCGAAATCAACGCCCTGGGTGGTCAGCGAGGCGATGTTGAGCAGTTCAACACGAACGGCTTCGATGACGGTGCCAGCGCCCGAACCACTTGTGTCCACGAACCCGCAGAAGAAGCCGGGTCCGCCACCGCTAATTTCATTGGCGCAGTTGTCGAGCAGCAACTGCGGGCTGTAACCGCCGATCGCACCCTCGATTTCGATGTCATAGTAATCCACAGACATCCGGAAGCCCGGCGCAAACGATGGCGAGTAGACGAAGCCCACGGTGAAGGTGTCAGATTCTTCCGGCTGCAGGGTCGGGCTGGACTGGTTTATGACCCGCATCTGGGCTGTGGCGCCCGAAAACGGATTACGCAGGGTGTTGTTGTTGGAGGTGGACGCGAACAACTCGCTGTTGTTGGGGGCCCGGATGTCACGGGACCGGGTGGTGCGCAGTCGCAGGTCCTCATGCGGCTCCCAGTTCAGGCCCAGCTTCCACGTGGTGACCCCGCCGCTGGTGCTGTAGTCGGTGTAGCGAGCGGCGCCGTTGAACTCCAGCGAGCGCGCCAGGGGCGCGTCGGTCAGAAGCGGTGCAACCACTTCCACATAGACCTCGCGGGCGCTGTAAGATCCGTCGAACGGCTGTGGATTGCCATAGGCCCAATCCGATTGCTGGGCGATCTCGTCCGAATCCGCCCTCGCGGATTCCTCCCGGTATTCAAGCCCTGCGGCCACCGACACAGGGCCGGCCCAGGTCGAGAACGGCTCGCCCTGAACGTTCAGGGCCGCCACGCTCTGTTCCGTCACCACCTCATAGAACTGTGTCCCCGAAATGTAGTCGAGCGCTGCTTCGGAGGGCGAGCCCTCGCCGAACAGATTCAGTGGCTGGCAGCCGGCGGCGCGGGCGGCGACATTGCGGCAGACGATTCCGCCGGCGCCGTTGTCGATGGCGTCATAGGCGAACTGGAAGTTCGGGTTGATGCGCAAATTGGAGATCTTGGAGTCGAACGTGTTCTGGCCGAACTGGTAGTAGGCGTCCCACCGCCACGCTTCGCCCAGACTCCCCTCCAGGCCCGCGACAAAGCGGGTGGTGGTGTTCTGGTTATCGCCGCGCACGGCGCCGAAGTCGTTGTTCGCCCGCCCCATGGTAAAGGACGTGATGCCATTGGCGTCCATGATGTCGGCCACTTCATCCGGCAGGAAGGCGTTGTCCCGCTGGATGATGATGCGGCTGGCGCCTCTGGGGTCGCGCACTGGTGGTGTGTTGAAGTTGGCGCCCGACCTGCCGTAGCCCAGGCTGACGAAGGCCGACAGATTGCTGGTAAGTTCGTAGTCGATATTCGCCAACGCTGTCTGACGTTCCACCGGCATAATGAGCTGGTGTCCGTCCCGAGCATACAGACCTGCATTTCCGCCGGTGAAGTTGATGGCCGAGGTGCCGATCTGCTCACCGTATTCGAAGGGGATGACGGCCCCCCCCGGGCCGAACTGAATGCCGTTGAGCGGCTGGCCGGCGCCGGCGTTGGCGCCATAGATGACCCCGCCATAGGACATGTTGAGCGACTGCACGCCTTCGGCGTAGAAGCGCGACGGCGCGCCGGCCGGGCGCGCGCCGGTGTAGGAGACCAGTTCGCCCTGTCGACGTCCCCAGTCCCGGTCGGCGTAGCTTTCCACACCGTCGTTCTCGACGTACTCGCCGCCGATGACGATGTGTCCGCGCCCATCATGAAACGGGGTCCCGAACGCCAGAGCCAGCTGATGATCAGCATTGTCGCCCTCGCCGGAAATCCCGTAGGACGTCTCGCCCTTAAAGCCGTCGAGGCGACGGTTCAGGATGATATTGACCACACCTGATACGGCATCCGAGCCCCAGGCAGCGGAGGCGCCGCCAGTGACGACCTCCACCCGCTCCACCAGGACCGTGGGTATCAGATTCAGATCCACCTGCCCCGTGGCTGATGAGGGAACGTGGCGGCGACCATCGACGAGCGTCAGGGTGCGAATGTTGCCGAGGCTGCGCAGGTCGGCGTAGTTCTGGCCCGCGCCCTGGGAGTTCTGGGGATTGGTCTGCGAGGTCTGGCTTGGTCGGAAGGCGGGGACTTCGATGAGGAAGTCGCCCACATTCGTCAGACCTCTTTGTTCTATGCTCTCCGAGTCCAGAACCTTCGTCGGGGTCGGCGCATCAAATCCAGAGCGTGAGACGCGGCTGGCGGTCACGATGATTTCGTCAACCGAGGTGACGTCGTTAGCGGCCGGGGTTTCCTGGGCCCAAGCGGCCGATGGCGCCGCCAGGGCGGCCATAACGGCGGTCGAGGCCAGACACAGGGTACGGCGTTTCATCCAAATTCCTCCCATTCAGCATAGCTGGCGCCGCTGCTTGCCGGGACCACCTTTTCGGGTCCGGACGTCCAGAATGATGACGACAATCCGTGCAAAGCCGGATGCTGTCAATAACAATCAGACGTCTGCCTGTATAGACGGCCCAGCTCAACGCCTTGGGAGCTGCGGTGCCCGGGCCAGTCAGCCTGCTGTACCGTTTCTGACGCCCGATAGGACCGCGAACGCGCTATCTGACTGTTTATCTGAAATTTTATTGATTGGCGTCAAGGGGCTTGACCGATAATGCAGGCCTTCGCTACGGCGTGTTTCATCGGTCAGGGCGGTTGCATTATGCACAGACGTCTGCATATTCGATCGATAATCAGAAAAGGCAGGGGCCTGGCGGTTGCGACCTTCGCGCCCGACAAGAGTCTCCGTCACAGGACGGAAAAGACATCATGTTCAGGTTTGACCCCACATTCAGGTCGGAGTTCAGGGAAAACTGGGGCGTGCTCGTCATCGCCTTCTGTTGTCTCTTCTTTGGCTTCAGCGCGCCAGCCTTCGCCCTGCCCTTCCTCTTCACCGAAGTCATCAATGAGTTCGGCTGGACGCGCGAACAGGCGACGCTTCTGGCCTCCGCCAAATATCTCACAGGCGCTGCGGCCGCCTTGGTGGTGGGTCGCTTCGTCGACGTCATCGGTGAGAGGTCGGCCCTGATCGTGACCTTGAGTCTCGGAGGTCTCGCCCTTCTGAGTTTCCTGTGGGTGCCCAACCTGACGGCGTATTATCTGTCAGGCATGCTGCTCGGACTGGCCGGCCCCGGCGCGATGGTGGCCGTCAAGGTTCTGGTGTCGCGCAATTTCGACACCTCCCAGGGCACCGCTACCGGCTTTGCGCTGCTGGGAACCAGCATCGGCTCCGTGATCGTGCCGCTGGTCATTACTTTCCTGATTGCAGCGTTTGGATGGAGATACGCTTTCGGGCTGCTGTCGCTGGGCGTATGGGGTCTGACCCTGCCCCTGCTGATCTTCTTCTTCCCGCGTGCGGCGCGACAGAGACATGCGGATCAGAAGAACCAACCCGCCGCCGAGCGGCCGCGGATCGGCCTGGGCGAAGTCGCAAGGCTGGCGCGCCGCAAGCCCTTCTGGTTGCTCGCCGGCGCGCTCTTTCTGGCCGCCGCCTCGGACCAGGCGTTCATCCAGCATCAGGTTCTGATGCTGAACGACATCCACATGTCGCGTGAGATGGCGGCCATGGCGATCAGTGCGATCGGCATGCTGGGCATCGTCTGCCGCGTGGCCATCGGCAACCTGTTGGACAGCCGGTCCAACAAGGCGGCTTCGGCGCTCTACATCACCCTGACGGCGACGTCCCTCCTGGCGTTCTACCTGGTGAACCCTGTTCTTCTGATTGCGTTCGTCGTCCTCAGGGCCGTGGGTCACGCCGTGGTGCTGCTGGACACCACGGTCATCACCAAACATGTGTTCGGCCTGAAAAACTTCGGCACGCTCATCGGCGTTTACACGGCCATCGTCAGCCTGGGCTACGCGGCCGGCCCATGGTTGATGGGACGCCTTTACGACATGGCGGGGAACTACAGCACCGCCTTCATCGTGTTTGCGGTCCTGCCTTTGATCGCGGCCGCCCTGATGTGGTCGCTCAAGCCCGCCTACTGGCTGGCGCTCAACCAACCCTCCCCCGCCGGAAAGGCCTCTGGAGCCATCGAATGAGTACGCTTATCGTCACCCTTCGCACCGGCGAGGAAAAGTCCGTGTCGGCGCGCGACGGACGCTCGGTCATGGAGGCGATCCGCAATAGCGGCATAGACGAGATCCTGGCCATATGCGGGGGCTGCTGCTCTTGCGCCACGTGCCACGTCTATGTGGACGAATCTTTCGCGGGCCGGGTGTCTTCAGCCAGCGGAGACGAAGAGGACCTGCTGGACTGCAGCGACCACAAGACGGATCGCTCCCGGTTGTCGTGCCAGATTCGCATGAGCCCTGAACTGGATGGGCTGCGGGTCACCATCGCGCCGGAAGACTGAACCCCGATGCCCTCCACGACGACATCGGCCATGCCGCACCAGGTCGTCATTCTCGCCTATCCCGGTGCGCACCTGCTGAACATCGCGGGATCTGCGGAGGTCTTCGCGGCGGCGAACCGCGCCATGCAGGAGCGATCGTCGGACGCCGCATCCAGCGACAACGCACCCTACCGCCTGACGATGGTGTCTCGGGATGGCGGCGGCGTCCTGACCGCCGCCGGGGTGGAAATCGCCACCCGGCCGCTTTCCGACCTTCCCCCGACCGTGAACGTACTGATCATACCGGGCGGCGCGGGCATCCGGCCCGTGATGGCGGATGAGGCCATGACTCGCTGGATCGCCGATACCGCCCGGCGGTCGCGGCGCGTGATTGGGCTCGGTGGCGGCTCCTTCATCCTGGCGGGCGCGGGGCTTCTGTCGGGTCGCCGATGCGTCAGTCACTGGCGGTTCGAGGATGATTTCGAGCGCGAGCACCCGGCCGTCCATCTTGTGCGCGACGCGCTGTTCGTGGTGGACGGGCCCTTCATCACCGCGGCGGGCTCGAGCGCCAGCCTGGACGTGGGGCTGCGGCTGGTCGAGGAGGACGTGGGCCCTCTGACGGCGCTCCACGTGGCCGCCATGCTGGTGACCCCCCGCATTCGCGCCGGCGATCAGCCGCAACTCAGCGCCGAGATGAAGGCGCGGCTGGGAGCCGCGCCACGCATCGCGCGCGCCATAGACTGGATGTCCGAAAATGTCGCGCGGCGCATATCGGTGGGCGATGCGGCCGAACGTTTCGCCATGAGCGAGCGCAACTTTTCCCGCGCCTTCCGCAAGGAAACAGGCCTCTCGCCTTCGGCCTTCATGGAGCGACTTCGGTTGGAAGCGGCGCAGCGCTGGCTAAACGGCTCTCCCCTGGCCCTGGAGGAGGTGGCGCAGCGATGCGGCTATTCCGGCGCCGTCCAGATGGCCCGCGCTTTCCAAGTTCACTTCGGCATGACTCCCCTCGCCTATCGCCGGGCCTCGGCCGTCAGCCCCCGATCAGGCTGAAGGCCATGCGCAGACCCGTGGCGCCGAGGAACAGGGCGAAGGCCCGCCGCAGCCAGAGTGGATGCAGACGGTGCGCAAGATCGGCTCCCCAAGGTGCGGCAACCACGGTCGCCGGGATCAGCACCGCCGCACCGACCAGACTGGCGTAACCCAGCGACCCCGGCGGACGCCCTGCGGCGCCCAGGCCACCCAGGATGAAACCGACTGCGCCGGGGATGGCGATGAGCACCCCCACGGCCGCCGCCGTGCCCACGGCCCGGTGAATGGGATAGCCGAACAGCGTCAACGTCGGGACGGTGAAGGTTCCGCCGCCGATGCCCATCATGACCGACACGCCCGATATGGCTATCGCCATGCAGCGCTGCGTCCCGACGCCGGGCAGGGTCTCGGCCAGACGCCACTCCGGGCGGCCGAACAGCATGTGCAGGGCCACCGCCATTGCGAACACCGCAAAGACACCCATGAGGGCCGGGCCATCGGCCCAGGCGGCGAAGACGACGCCCGCCAGGACACCGGCCAATAAGCCGGGCAGCCAGCGGCGGAACAACGCCATATCCACCGAGCCCTTCCTGTGATGGGCCATGGCCGAGCGGATCGAGGTGGGGACCATGGCCGCCAGAGAGGTGCCCACTGCCATGTGCATCCGCACCGACGGGTCCACGCTGTCCAGCGCGCCGAAGACAAAATAGAGGATCGGCACCATGATGATGCCGCCGCCGACGCCCAGCAAGCCGGCTAGCACTCCAGCGACCAGGCCGCAGGCCAGCAGGATGCCCGCCAGGGTTGCCAGGGTCGCCATGTCTCCGCCCATGGTGCTTCAGACCGCCGGAGTCACAGAAACCGCGTGGGCGCGATGATGGTACGCCACATGTGGCTGGCCGGACTGTTGTCCATGCCCAGCCCCTCCTTGGGCTGGCGGAAGTTGCGGCCGATGATGTCCTCGAATTCCTCGATCTCCACATAGGCGTCCGGGTCGAAGGCGTAGAGATCGTTCAGCGTCACCAGACGCGCGGTCATGTACCACCTGTGCCTGCGGGCTTCTTGGTAGTCCCGGTCGATGTAGGGATCTGGCGTATAATCGGCGCCGAACATCCTCAGATAGACCTCGGGATACTCGTACCCGACGGATTCATCCGGATAGAAGCGCAGGGCCTGATGCGCGCGCACGGCCCAGCTGACTTCCTCGTCCACATAGGGCTCGATCAACTGGGCGCCCCAATAGCCGTGGTCCGAGCGAATAAGCCCGAAGACGGCTATGTCGTGCAGCAGACACGCCATGACCACCTTCTCATCTAGGCCGTTTTTCATGGCCAGGCGCGCGCTTTGGAGCAGATGCTGCGACGGTCCGAAGCGATGGCGGAAAAAGTCGATCAGCGTCGGCGCCTCGGGCATCGCCCGCAGGCGAGGGTCTTCGCGCATGAGAAAATGTCGGCCGGCCAACTCGTCCTTCGACGGCCGCGACCGCGGCTCGACCGGATCGATGTCCCCGGACTGATAGAGGACCGACTTGACGATCACGTCGTCCAGTTCGCGGCTCATGGCCTCCTCATGCGCCTCGGCGCGGTCGGACAGGGTCTTGAATGGAACGGACACTGGCGCCTCCTCTTGTCTGGGCGCCTGAACCCTAAGGCCTGACGGGATTTTCGCACCGGCCAAACTCAGCACGAAATCGGCCAAATCCCGTCACAGCATGTAGATGTCCAGCACGGCGGGGATGTTGTCGTTCAGAAGCCGGACGGTCTTGGCCGCAATCAGCCAATCGCCTTCCCGGCGCAGCCGATACTCATAAAGGCCGAAGAACACGGTAGCCGCCTTGCGCCGGGGGTCATAGACGTGGACCACGCCGCTGGCCTTCACCACCGACTCGTCGCCCTCATCGGTTTGGACGACGATGTTGGACAGCATGTGTGCGGTGCGGCGCAGAGGGTTGGACGCCACGGACAGGCCGCTTTTCAGACGCCAGATGCGATCCTCTAGTCCCGCGCGGTTGTCGTAATAGATCAGCGACAGTTGGCTGTCCGGATCGGTGGTGGTTTCTGTCTCGTTCTTCCACGAGGGGACCCAGAAGCGCGCGTCCTCGCAATACAGCGCCAGCCAGTCCTCCCAGCGCCGCTCGTCCAGCGCCAGGCCCTCGGCGTAAAGCAGGCTCGCCGCTTGTTCGGAGGTCAGAACGCCGCTCATGCCGCCGCCCTCCGCGGCGTGGCCGCGTGTCTGCGCCCCTCGCTGGTCATGCGCGCCAGCCAGGCCCGGTAATAGGCGTGGAAGATGGTCTCATCGCTGAGGAAGCGGTCCGCCGCCACCGAACTGGCGGGCTTGAGGCCGATGGCGTCTGCAAACTGATCCGGCCCGGCGACCGAGGCGCACATGCCGCGCGAATAGCCCTGAAGCCACGGATCGGCTTCGGACTGATACCCCTCCTGACAGGCTTCGTAGACGACCGTGTCGTCCGGCGTGGCCAGACCGCTAGGATTGAAGAAGTCCTCATACTGGCGGATGCGCCGACGCCGTGCTTCGGCGCTCTCGCCGATGGGCGCCATGCAGAAAGTCCGCATCTCTGTCCGATTGACCGAGATCGGGCGGATGATGCGAAGCTGGCTGGAGGCGTTCTCGGCGAACTGCACGTTGGGGAAGACGGTCAGGTTGCGCGAATAGAACATCCAGTCACGCTTAGCCTTTCCCACACGAGCGGCCAGTTCTTCGTGACGCTCGTACAGCGGCAGGGCGTCCGGCGAGTCCGGCATCCGCCAGTTCATCACATGGCCCTCATGAAAGTTGTAGGTGCCGCCGGTGGGCACGCCCGGCTCTACCTCGGCCATCTTCTTGACGTCCCACATGTTGCGGGTGGAGCCCTCGTATTCCTTCTCGGTGCGGCGCTCCAGAATTCGCAGGTAGGACGGATGAACGGACGAGAAGTGGTACTGGTCCGAGCAATTCTCCAGTTGCAGTTTCCAGTTGGCGTCGAACGTGAAGCCCACCGCGCCCGGCACCAGCTCCATGCCCTCGGGGCTCTGATCCACCACCAGGTCGATCAGGGGGCGAGCGTCGCCCAGGTACGTTTCAAGCAACGGCACGTCGGCGCTCATGGAGCCGAACAGAAGCCCGCGGTAGTTGCCGAACGCTGCGACCGGCGTCAGGTCGTGTCCGGCCTCGTGAAAGGCCTCGGAATAGGCGCCGGCCGCCTTGCCCTTGATTGCCCGGTTCCGGCCCGAACTGTCGAACGACCAGGAGTGATAGGGGCAGACGTGCAGCTTGGCGTTGCCGCTTTCATGCTGGCAGATGCGCGCGCCCTTGTGCGGACAGCTATTGACGAAGGCACCCAGTTCGCCCGCCCCGTCGCGGGTCACCAGAACCGGATGGCGGCCGATGGTGGTGGTGAAGAAGTCGTGATTGCGAGGAAGCTGCGACACCAGGCCCAGAAACACCCAACCGGCCTCGAAGATGTATTTCATCTCCAGCTCGAAGATATCCGGATCCGTGAAAACACGGCGGTGCACGCGGAACAGGCCGTCCTCGGGCCGGTCATCGATCAGGGCCTTCAGGTCCTGTGGCGTCAGGGTCATGGCTGTTCTCTCCCGCTTCGCGCCCGTCACCCCTGGGCGATGTATTTTGTGACCAGATACGCCTCCAGACCCTCGATCCCGCCTTCGGAGCCGTGGCCGCTTTCCTTGACCCCGCCAAAGGGAGTTTCCGGGCCGGTGAGAATGGAGAAGTTGATGCCGATCATGCCCGCCTCCAGCGCATCGCCGATGTCGGCGGATGTGCGGGCCGAGCGGGTGTAGGCATAGGCGGCCAGGCCGTAGGGCAGCCGGTTAGCCTGGGCGACCACTTCGTCGAAGCTGGTGAATCGCTGGGTCACAGCAACCGGCCCGAACGGCTCCTCGTTCATGATGCGGGCCGTGTCCGGCACGTCGGTGAGAACCGTGGGCCGCCAGAAATTACCGGCGCCGCCTGGCCCTTCGCCACCCGTGGCGAGCCCGGCGCCGTGGGCCTGGGCGTCGCCGATGAACTCGCCCATCGCCGACAGGCGCCGGCCGTTGGCCAGCGGCCCCATGTTGGTCGCGGGATCAAGGCCGGGTCCGATCTTCAGGCCCGCCGCGTGGGCCGCGAACTTCTCGACGAACGCGTCGTGAACGCTGTCGTGCACATAAAAGCGGGTCGGCGCGATGCAAATCTGACCGGCGTTACGGTACTTGGCCGCCGCAGACAGCCGCGCGGCCAAATCCAGGTCTGCGTCGTCGAACACGATCACGGGTGCGTGCCCGCCGAGCTCCATGGTGGAGGGAATCATGCGCCTGGCCGCCAGTTCCGCCAGATGTTTGCCCACGACCGTGGAGCCGGTGAAGGAAATCTTGCGGATCACCGGCGATGTGATGAGGTAGGTCGAGATATCCGATGGTACGCCGAACACCACGTTCAAAACGCCCTTGGGCAGGCCGGCGTCATCCAGAGCCCGCGCCAGCTCCAGACAGCTCCCCGGCGCCTCTTCGGCCGGCTTGATAATGACCGGGCATCCCGCCGCCAGGGCCGCCGCGATTTTGCGGGCGGGGATCGTGGTGGGAAAGTTCCACGGCGAGAAGGCCGCCACCGGCCCGATGGGCTCCTTGAACACCATGTGGCGCACGCCCGGATGCTTGGACGGGACGATGCGGCCATAGGCGCGGCGCGCCTCCTCCGCATACCACTCGAAGATATCGGCGCAGGCGAAGGCCTCGCCCGAGGATTCGCCGATCGGCTTGCCCTGCTCGCTGGTGGTGACGGCGCCGATGTAGCGGGCGCGCTCGCGCATCAGGGCCGCGGCGGCTTTGAGTATCTTCGCCCGATCATAGGCCGAGGTTCCGCGCCAGAGGGGGAACGCGGCCTCCACCGCCGCCAGGGCCTCATCCAAGTCGGCGGTCGTCGCCATCGGCGCCTCGGCGATCGCCTGGCCGTTGGCGGGGTTTAGAACCGGCTGCACGTCGCCCGCGCCGCCCATGCGCCAGCGACCAGCGATGAACAGCTTGGGCGCTGGATATTCAAAGGTGTCCGTCACGGCGTTTTCCCACTCCTATGGGCGCAATTGGCGGGCGAAGCCGCCCCCATGTCAAGAACAATCAGACGTCTGTCTATTAAGCCCATTTGTCCAGCGCGGCGATCCGCTCCAGCCAAAGCGGCAGAACCTCTGGATTGCGCACATGGGGCGGCGGCTCCCCCCTCAGCGCGGCCAGGGTGTTGGCGGCGGCCGTTTCCGGGATCGCTGCGTAAAGCTCGGCCGAATGGCCCACGTCATGGGATGTGGCGATCACCTGGGGATGTCGTCGCAGGGGATGGTCGGCCGACGGTGGCTCCTGCTCCCAGGTGTCTATGGCCGCGCCAGAGAGGTGACCGGCGTTCAGAGCCGCGATCAGGGCCGCCTCGTCCACGCAGCCGCCCCGGCCGATGTTGATGAGCGCGGCGCCCGGCTTCATCCTGGCGATGGCCGCCCCATCGATGATGTGTCGCGTCTCGGGCGTCAGGGTGACCAGCACCAGAAGCACATCGGATCGCGCCATCAGATCGTCGAAACCGGTCAGGGCGACGCCGTTCCCGGTGGCGATCCCTGCGTCCACATAGGGATCGTGGGCGATGAGCTCACAGCCCCAGCCCGCCAGCCGCCGGGCCACGCCTTGGCCGATGCGGCCAAGGCCCAGCAGGCCGACGACCGAGCCCCGGACCAGATGGCCTGAGTGCCCCATCTTCCATTCGCCCGCCGCCATGGAGGCGGTTTTCTGCGGCATCCGCTTGCGCAGGGCCGCCACCAGCATGGCGCCCGCCTCGGCCATGCCCTCGAAATTCTCCGCCATGGCGCCGTGCGCCACCACGATCCCCAGTTCGCTGGCGGCCGTTACATCGATATGCTCCACGCCGATGATGGGCGAGGTCGCCACCCTGACGCGCGGTGAGGCTTCCAGCACCTGCCGTGTCAGGCCCACGCCCCGGAACGTGCCTAGATAAGCGTCGGCGGCCGGCGCGAACTGTTCGATCAGCTCCGGCGTCCAGCCCGCCGCGTCGGCGGGCAGCCTGTCAATGACGCAGCCGGCGGCCGCAAGACGCTCGATCGCGCCCTCATGGGGCCCCATTGTGGCGGTCGTCACGATGCGCCACGCCATCGATCAGGCCTTCCTTTCGGGCGTCTGCAGCTTGTGATAGCCCTGCTGCTTGCGCGCTTCGGCCAGGCCCATACCGGACAGGATGGCGTCGCGGATCCGGCCCTCGGCCACATCGATCGCCTCGGCCGTCGCCAGCACCTCGTCCTCGCGGTCGCCGGGAATGACGACCACGCCGTCGGAGTCGCCGCGCAGGATGTCGCCGGGGCGTACGCGAGCGTCGCCGATGTTGACCACAGTCTGCACAGCCTCCAGCTGCACCCGGTCCTTGCCGGTGCGCATGGAATAGCTACGGCTGTAGAGGGGATAGCCCAGGTCCAGCGCCAGATGGGTGTCCCGGCAGGCCCCATCGATCACCGTGCCGCCGATGCCCCGGTTGTGGGCGTAAAGGGTCATGATGTCGCCCCACACGGTGGCGTCTGGGCGACCGCCGTTGTCGATGGCCACGATCGCGCCCTCAGGCACGTCGTCGATGAAGTCGCCCACGGTCCCGTCGGGTCCCGCCGGCGCGTAGGCCAACGTGAAAGCGCGACCGGCGAGGCGGAACTTCTGGTCCAGCGGCTTGACACCGAGGCACTGGCCGGCGATGCCCAGCTTGTCTAGGGCATCACTGAGGGTGGCGGTCTCCAGACGCGCGGCGCGCTCGACGTTCCGATCGGTCATGCGGGCTTCTTTTCCAGCAGATGTTCATAGTTCGCGCCCATAACGGCGCTGACGGGATTTCCGGCCAGGACCGCTTTGGTCATGGCGGCCTCTTTGGCGGCGATGTTTTCGGCGGCGTCCAGAACAGTCTCGATCGAGGCGGCCGGCACGAAGGCCGCACCGCTGGAATCGGCGACCACCCAGTCGCCGTCGCTGACAGTCTGGGCGCCGACCGTGATCGGCCCGCCGGTCTCCGCCTCGTGGATACGCCCACGCGCCGTGCGGGCCGTGGCGCCGCGGCCATAGACGGGAAAGCCGATGTCGGCGGCCTCGTCCACATCGCGGGCCAGACCCTCGACGATGACGCCGGAAATGCCCCGACCCCGGCTGGCGTTGGACAGAATGCCGCCCCATCCGGCGCATTCCACGCCGGTCTTCTGCTCGACCACGATGACGGCGCCGACTTCCGCGCCGTCGATGGCGGTGGTGCACAGATGTCGGGGCGGCGCCTCCGCCGGCGGCTTGCCCGCCGCCAGCCGCACGGTCGTGACCCGACCCGATATGCGCTGGCGCACAGACAGGGGCCTCAGCCCTGTCACCGACGACGGCAGGCCCAGGTGATCCAGCGCGTCGGACACGGCGCAGGCGTCAAGACGCGCCAGACGCTCGGAAATGGGATCGCTCATACTCAGCCTTTCCGGTCCCAGGCCACAAAGCCGTTCGCCGTGCCCGTGCCCGCTTCGGAACGGTAGCAGGGCACATAATCCACAAGTCCGCCGGACAGGTCCGTCTCGAACAGACAGCCCGCCGCCGCGATCCAGTTCTTCAGTTCTGAGGTGCCCGACTGGAACCATTCCTCGCCGATGCCGCACAGCATCTCCGAGTCCCGCGCCTCGATGGCGTCGATGATGCTGCGGTCGAACGGCTCGTCGATAACGAAGTGGCTCATGCCGCCCGAACCGAATACAGCCACGCGGGCGTCCGAGTCCCAATCCCGGATCGCCCGGCCCACCGAACGGCCGAACTCGAACATGCGCCGCGCCGGCGGCTGGTTGGGGGGGAAGAAGGTGTTGGCGATCAACGGCACGTTGGGGATGACCTTGTCGCGCATGATCTGGCGATAGATGAAGCCGAAGGCGTGGCCGATGCCGCTGTTCCAGTGCCCCGGATGCTCCGGCAGGCGCGACGAGCGCGCCACGTCGAAGCCGTCGCCCATCGCCTGGCGGATGAGACGGTCAGCAAGTTCCGGATGCCCCGGATATTCGGTGCGCTGCGGCGGGTTATGCCCCCACTCGGCGGCGTGGATGCCCGGCGCCATCTTCTTGGCCTGCTCCTCGGACGCCGGCTCGTTCCAGATGGTCGGACCGTTGAATACGGTTAAAGCCGGGATCACATCGTCCAGGAACAGCTCGCTCTGATCGTTGCCGAAGATCACCGCCACGTCGGCCCTCGCCGCCTCGAAGGCGTCCGCCATTCGCTCCACTGCCGCGCGGCAGGCGCCGTGGCGACGCGTGCGCTCTCCAAGCGTCGCCTTCTCGCCCAGATTCTCGTCCTTGCGCAGCTCCACCAAGGCGGGAAAACCGTAGGTCTTTCCCCGGAACGGATGATCCTTGCGCGCGTGGTCGGCCGGCAAGCGCAGCAGCCACTCCTCTGGCGTGGTGGACAGGGTCGGACCGTGGGTGGTCCACATACCCAGAACAATCTCGGCCATGACGGCCTCCCTTGGTTGCCGTCACTAGACGTCCAGCTCGAACACGCGCCGTGCGTTGTCCTCGAAGATTTTCTTCTTGTCAGCGTCGCTCAGGAAATCGAACCTGGCGATGGTCGGTGCGATATGGTCCATGGTGTGATCGTGCCCCTCCAGCACCTTGGAGCCGACGCCGGGGCATTCCGAACCGAACAGACACTGGTCCACGCCCACAGTCTCGATCAGCAGGCGCAGCGCGCCTTCGGTGTAGAGCACCGTGTCGTAGTACAGTCGCCGCATGCCTTCGGAGAAGGTGCGCTTCACGCCCGGACGGATCGAACCGGCCTCGAACCGGCCCAGTTGATAAGGAATGGCGCCGCCACCGTGGCTGACCACGATCTTCAGATCGGGGAAGTCGTCCAGCACGCTGGAGTTCACCAGATTGAAGACCGCGATCGTCTCCTCGTTGATGAAATGCAGACTGTAGGGCGAGCGATCCGAGCGCGAACCCGTCGCATGGATATGCGCCGGCACGTCCAGCTCGCACAGCTTCTCGTACAGCGGATACCAGTAGCGATCGCCAAGCCCGGGTCCGTCGGTGCGGGTGTTCTCGTAGGGGTCAGGGTTCAGCAGCACGCCCTTGAAACCCAGATCGTTGATGCAGCGATCAAGCTCGTTGAAGGTGTTCTCGATCGGCTCGCCCGCCACCTGGGGCAGGCCGCCCACGCCGATGAAGCGATCCGGAAATAGCTGGGTCTGGCGATGGATGATGGTGTTCGTCTCCTCGACGAACCAGTGCACCACCCTCCCCGGCTCGAAGCTCGACATCATCTGGAACGGTCGAGGCGAAATCAGCTGCATGTCCGTGCCGTGCCGGTCCAGCATGTCCAGGTGGCCGCAGGGCGCCATCTCAACCTTGTTGACCGCGCGGCGGATGTCGTCATCACTGACCTTCACCCCGCCGCGACCGTGTGAACCGCGATGGGAAAGCACCGAAGCCTTGTAGGCCCACAGCTCGGCCGGGGCGCTGACGTGGCCGTGACAGTCGATGATCATTCCGTTTCCTCGCCTGATTGCTCCCGAAGCCATGCCGGGCTGCGGATAACACACACACCAGACAATTTGCACAGACGTCTGTACATTACGGCTGTGACCGGTGGCAAGCGCCATCGCGGCTCAGGCAGTCACGTTTTCAGGATCACGCCCCTTTGCAGGACAGATAATAAGAAACGACATGCGATGTAACGTCGCCACCCCGAATCCCGCAGTCCGCCCCACGTTCGGGGCCACCCGACTTCCACAGGCCCCGACATTTCCCTTTGCATTAGATCAGACGTCTGTTCATATTGCCGACGCCGCGTTCGCGTACGCCCCGGGAGACGACAATGACTAGCAAGTCCGCCACTCGCGCCGCCACGGCCGTCGAGCCGCGCTCGGAAGCCGTCGGCGAGACCTTCCTGGCTCTGCTGAAGCAGAAGGGCGTCGACCATCTGTTCATCAACAGCGGCACCGACTCCGCCCCCATCGCCGAGGCCTACGCCCGCCAGCATCTGTCGGGCCTCGACTTCCCGACTCCGATCATCGGCACGCACGAGAACCTCGTGGTGGGCATGGCTCATGGCTACACCATGGTCACGGGCAGGATCCAGGCGGTGATGGTCCACGTCAGCGTGGGCGCCGCCAACGCCGTATGCGGGGTGATGAACGCACGACGCGATGAAATCCCCATGCTGTTCATGGCCGGACGCACGCCCCTGTTCGAGAAGGGCCCGCTGGGCGCCCGCTCCGGCGCCATTCACTGGGCCCAGGAAATGTACGATCAGGCGGGCATGCTGCGCGAGCTGGTCAAGTGGGACTATGAACTTCGCAGCGGCATCAATGTGGATGAGGTCCTGGACCGGGGCCTGGCTCTGTCGCAGGCGGCGCCCGCCGGGCCGGTTTATCTGACCTTGCCGCGCGAGGTGCTGGCCGAGCAAACGCCGCCGGAACCCGTCGAGTCCCGCCCTCCCGCCGTGCCCGCCGCGCCGGCGCCGGTCCCCGCCGATATCGACGCCCTCGCCGACCTGATAGAATCCTCGCGCTGCCCCATCCTGGTGACCTCGGCCAGCGGCCGCGATCCGTCGACCGTGGAACCGCTGGCGGCGCTTTGCGAACGCTTCGGCATCGGCATCGTGGAGGCCAAGTCGCGCTATGTCTGCGCGCCGGCCGATCATCCCTACCACCTGGGCCAGGCTGTCCACCCCTATCTGGGCGATGCAGATCTGCTGATCTGCCTGGAAAGCGAGGTGCCTTGGCTGCCCGGCACGCGCGAGCCGCGCCCAGAGACACGCATCGTCCACATCGGGGCCGACCCTCTTTTCCGCGACTATCCCATCCGCAGTTTCCGGGGCGAGCGGTTCATCACCGGCGCGGCCGCCCATGTACTGGGCCCGCTGGCCCAGGCGCTGGAGGCGGTGAGCTCGGACGAAGGGAACGAAGCCCGCCAGGCTTCGGCCGCCCGTCTCGCCTCGACCCGCGCGGAGCGGCGCGCCAAGCGGCTGGCGCCTCTGATGGCCGAGCCGCGCATGACCAAGGACTGGCTGAACCATTGCCTGAACGAGGCGCTGCCGGACGACGTCATCGTCGTCAACGAGTACTGGGTCGACCGTGAAATCTATGACGCCAGGCGACCGGGCGGCTTCTTCATGCACTCTCCGGCCGCCGGGCTGGGATGGGGCATGCCCGCCGCCGTGGGCGCGGCCTTGGCCGCCCCGGATCAGCCCGTAGTCTGCACCCTTGGCGACGGCGCCTATCTGTTCGGCAATCCGGGCGCCTGCCATCAGGCCATCGCCATGCACGAAGCGCCGTTGCTGACCATTCTGTGCAACAACGCGCGCTGGGGCGCCGTGCAGAGCTCTACCATCGGCGTCTATCCCGAAGGCCACGCCGCACGCGGCCCCAAGCCAGCGCCGCTCAGCGACCTGCGGCCGGTTCCGGACTTCGAGAAATACTGCGAGGCGTCCGGTGGTTATGGGGAACGCGTCACCGACGCGGCTGCCCTGCCCGACGCCATCCGCCGCGCCCTGACGACTGTGCGTGAGGAACGGCGACAGGTCCTGCTCAACGTCATCTGCGAGTGATGTCGACCGGCGAGACCGGTCTGCCGATGCCCAGGCGGATTCAGGCGATCATCGCCATTTCGCTCGGGACGGCGCTGCTGGTGGTGGACAACGCCGTCTCCATTGTGGCCCTGCCCACCATCGCGGCCGATTTCGGCGTCCCCGCCTCGGCCAGCGTGGCCGTGGTGGTGGTCTATCAACTGGTCCTGCTGATGGCGATATTGCCGTTCTCGGCCTTGGGAGACCGCATTGGACACAAGCGCCTGTACCAGTCCGGCCAAGCCGTATTTCTCGCCGCGACGCTTGTCAGCGCCTTCGCCGTTGATCTGCCCATGCTGCTCGCCGGACGCGCGGCCCAGGCGTTCGGGGTCGCCGCGGCGCTCAGCGTCAGTTCGGCGATGCTCCGGCGCATCTACCCCGCCAGTAATCTCGGCCGCGGCTTCGGAATCAACAGCGTCATCATCGCGTTCTCCGCGGCCCTGGCGCCCACGCTCGGCGGCCTGCTTCTCGGCCTGGGGGTCTGGCGATGGGTGTTCGCCGCCGCAGCCCCCTTCGCCATCCTCTCGCTCGTCCTGGGCCGCAGCCTCCCGGATTCGGCGCCGGGGACGGCGCCCTACGATCTGAGCGGAGCGGTGTCGTGCGCGCTGGTGTTCGGAGCGGTCATCGGCGGTCTTCAACTGCTGGCCCAGGGGGGGCGGACAATGATGGCCGCCGCACTCACCATCGCGGGCATGGTTGGCGGGTGGCTCTTCATTCGACGCGAGCGAACGAGGCTCAACCCCACCCTGCCGGTGGACCTGCTGGGGCGACCCATCTTCGCCCTGTCGGCGCTGGCCGCGCTCGGCGCCTTCACCGCCTCGCTGTGCTTCAGCCTGTCCCTGCCCTTCCGCCTGGAGAATGTGCATGGCTTCTCGCCCCCACAGGTGGGGCTGATGATGGCCGCTTGGCCGCTGGCGATGATGGCGGCCGCCCCCGTCGCCGGATGGCTTTCTGATCGCGCCCCAAGAGGCGTTCTGGGCGGGACGGGGATGATCATCACAGCCGCAGGACTGTGCCTCATGGCTATCACCCCCGTCGACGCCGGGGTGTTCCGCCTGGGGCTGCCGCTGGTGCTGGGCGGCGCAGGATTCGGCCTGTTCGTGGCGCCCAACGCGCACCAGATTGTCGGGTCCGCCCCGCCCCATCGCACCGCCTCGGCCGGCGCCATCATATCCACCACCCGGCTGGTAGGGTCCGCACTTGGCGCCACCATCCTGGCAGGCCTGTTCTGGCTGGGTCTGGGCGAAGGACCGGCGCCGAGTCTGGCCGCCGCAGCCTGCGTCATCGCGGCGGCTGTCTGCAGCTTCGCCAACCTCCTCTTCGCCCGCAATCCGAAGCACGGGAAAAGGCAGATCGACCATGCTCCGCTATGATGTCCTCATCGTCGGTTCCGGCCACGCCGGCGCCCAGGCCGCTATCGCCCTACGCCAAGGAAACTACGCCGGTTCGATCGCGATTGTGAGCGCCGAAACCGCCCCGCCCTATGAGCGCCCACCTTTATCCAAGGACTACCTGTCGGGGGCGCGCACCTTCGACGACATCCTCATCCGCCCCGCCGATTTCTGGAGGGAGCGCGACATCGTCCTGCTGCCAGGGCGCGCGGTGCAGGCCGTTGACGCGGACTCCCGATCCGTCGTCCTTGAGGGGGGCGAGCAGCTCGGTTACGGCATTCTGATATGGACGGCTGGCGGGGTCGCCCGGCGTCTGGACGCGCCGGGCGCGGACCTGGACGGGGTTCTGAGCCTGCGCCACCGGGCCGACGCCGATGAACTGATCCGGCGGATGCCCGACGTGCGCGATGCAGTCATCATCGGCGGCGGCTACATCGGCCTCGAGGCGGCGGCCGTTCTGACCCGGGCCGGCAAATCAGTCACCGTTCTGGAAGCGCAAGACCGCGTTCTGGCCCGCGTGGCCGGCGAGCCCCTGTCTCGGTTTTACGAAGACCGCCATCGGGCTGAGGGCGTGGACGTTCGCCTCAACGCCCGGATCGCGGCGATTGTCGGCGAGAACGGCCGGGTATCGGGCGTCAGGCTCGTCGAAGGCGAAACCCTGCCAGCCCAGCTCGTGATCGTCGGCATTGGCCTTGTTCCTACGGTCAAACCCCTGGTCGACGCGGGCGCGGCCGGGGACAACGGCGTAGACGCGGACGCTTTCTGTCGAACCTCCCTGCCCGGCGTCTATGCGGCCGGGGACTGCGCCGCTCGGGTCCATCGCTTCAGCAACGGCCGCCGCGTGCGCATCGAGTCAGTCCAGAACGCATCGGACCAAGCCGCCGCAGCCGCGCGCCATATCTTAGGCGAGCCCAGGTCGTCCGAGGCTCCGCCCTGGTTCTGGTCGAACCAGTATGACCTGCGTCTGCAAACCGTCGGCCTGTCGAGCGGCCATGATCAGATCATCCGTCGCGGAGACCCCGCCTCCGGATCCTTCTCGCTGGTTTATCTCCGGCAAGGACGCGTGATCGCCCTGGATTGCGTCAACGCCGCGCGAGACTTCGCCCAGGGGCGCAGGCTGGTGCTGGACGCGGCCCAGGCGGATCCCGCCCTTCTGGCCGATGTCGCCGTTCCTCTGAAAACCCTCATCGACGCCTGAAAAGGTGTGACGTCTGCCGATGAATCTTGCCGAGCGGCGCCAGAGCGCTGATAGTCAGGGTTCGCGGATGGCGTGTCCTCTGCGTTCTTTCAAAAATCATCGGCGTCCGGCCGAGAGGTCCATATTGGTCAAGCGCACTCCGCCGAAGGTCGAAAGCCAGAGCGTCGACGCCCTCTACAAGCGACCGGGCTTCATGCTCCGGCGCGCCCACCAGATCAGCGTCTCCCTGTTCATGGAACAGGCCGTGTCCTTCGGGGTCACCACCACGCAGTACGGGGTGCTGGTGATCCTGCGGTGCTACGACAACCTGGATCAAATCGGCCTGTCGAAGAAGGTCGGGCTGGATCGTTCCACCACTGGACTGGTGATCAAGAAGCTGGAGGCCGATGGGCTTGTGGTGCGGATCGAGGACCCGGCCGACCGGCGCCGCAAGATCATCGTTCTGACCGCCAGGGGCGAACGCAAGCTTGAGGAAATGCGCCCGGCGGCCGCCCGAGCGCAGGACATCGCCCTGTCGGCTTTCACACCCGATGAAGCCGACCAGTTCCTGCTGTTGCTCGGCAAGTTCGTGGACACCTTCAACGGCGTGACCCGCGCGCCGATCATCGTGGACGGAGAGGACGTATAAGCCCCTTCCGCCCCTAGGCGACGCCCCGACCATCGACCCCTAGCGGCGACGGCCGTAGAACGGCGCGCCTTCGACGATCACTTCGGGGGCGTCCTCGGCGAAACCGTACAGATCCAGCGTGCGCGCGCCCTTGCGCAGTTCGGCGATCTTGCGCGCCTCATCGGCCTCGCGCGCCTCGCCGGCTTCAACGGCGCGTTCGGCTTGATCAGCGGGCACGACCACAACCCCGTCGCGGTCGCCCATAACCAGATCCCCGGACCGGATCACGACCTGGCCCATGCGCACTGGCGCTCTGAGCCAGGCCACGGCGCCGTAGTCCTTGCCCGTCCCCCGAATGCAGACACCGTTCGAAAAAACCGGGAAATCCATGAGCGACAGGCCCGCCGTGTCGCGGACGCCGCCATCGATCACCAGACCGCCCAGCCCTCGCGCCATGGCGGCCTCGTTGAGGACGTCTCCCCAGTACCCCGCTTCGGTTCCGCCGCTGACGTGCACCACCAGCACGTCGCCTGGTGCAGCGTGATAGAGCGCGTGGTGAATCTGAAGGTTGGACAGCGGCGGACAGTGAACCGTGAAAGCGGGACCGCACAGTGTCATCTGCATTGTCACGGGCTTGATGGAAGACGGAAGGGCGCCGATTCGCCCGGCGGCCTCATGCAGGGTGGCTGCGCCCAGACCGCGCGCCCGCGACAGCAGTTCCGAGGAAAAGGTCATGATCGCTCCATTTGCCGTTCCGTCGATTTGGCAACGCTTGATCGTCGCTTAATCAGACGTATGCATACATAGATAATCCACCGACGACCATACCTGCACCCTTCCACGTCGCCAACGCCTGGCCTTTCAAACGCAAAGGGAATGATCCGGTCGCTCTGCCAGCGGAGAATAGGCAAGGGATTGACGGAACCTCGTCGACGGCTTGCCCAAAAGAGGAATTGAACAGACGTCTTTCTATTGATATTGGAGTTCCAGCGCGCCAGCTTCAGGCGCACCGCGCTTCAGGGCGACGACGACCCTCGACGGAGACATTGGGCATGGACATCGCGATCATCGGGGGCGGAATTGTCGGACTTGCGCTCGCCCTCGGGTTGCACAAGCGGGGCGTTAGGGCGCGTGTATACGAAGCCGCCCCCCAGGTGCGGGAGGTCGGCGTCGGCATCACCCTGTTGCCGCACGCCATGCGCGAGCTCTCCGCGCTCGGCATTGATGACAAGGTCCGCGCCGCGGGCGTCGAGCTTCAACGTAGCGCCTTCTATAATCGCTTCGGCCAGCGCATCTACGCCGAGGACCGGGGCCGCGCCGCGGGCTACCCCTATCCCGAGGTAAGCATCCACAGGGGCAAACTGCACAACCTTCTATTTCAGGAAGCGCTGGCGGCGCTCGGTCCGGATCGCATCGTCACCGACCGCCAGCTCGCCTCCCTGGAACAGGACGAGGCCGGCGTGAAGCTGACCTTCCGGGACTCACAGGGTCAGACACTTCCCGCCGTTAAAGCGGATCTGGCGATCGGTTGTGACGGCGTGAATTCGGTCGTGCGGAAATCGTTCTATCCGAAAGACACCGTGGTCTTCACCGGCATCAACACCTGGCGCGGCGTGACCCGCCGGCCGCCGATCCTGGACGGGCGCACCTATCTGCGCGTCGGGTCAATCCGCACCGGCAAGATCGTCATCTATCCCATCGGTGACGATGCGGACGGCTCGGGGAACCAACTGATCAACTGGGTCGCCGAGATCGAGCGCCCCACCTCCGAACGCAACGACTGGAACAAGGGCGGCCGGCTGGAGGACTTCCTGCCGGTCTATGAAGACTGGAAGTTCGATTGGCTGGATGTGGGCGAGCTGATCCGCAATTCCGGGGTGCTGCTCGAATACCCCATGGTCGACAAGGATCCTCTGGACCGGTGGACCTTCGGCCGCGTGACGCTGGCCGGTGACGCCGCGCACCCCATGTATCCGCGCGGCTCCAACGGTTCGGCCCAAGGGTTGATCGACGCGCGGACCCTGGCCGACCTTCTGATGACCCACGACGACCCGGCAGCCGCGCTGAAAGCCTACGAGGCCGCACGGCTTGCGCCCACCAGTCATGTGGTGCGCACCAACCGCACCTCGCCACCGGACATCATCAATATTCGGGTCGAAGAGTTGACGGGAGACCGGCCGTTCGACGACCTGAACGAGTACATCACCCAGGACGAGCTGCGTCAGCTGTCCGACCAGTACAAGCGCATCGCCGGCTTCGCCACCGAAGATGTCGCCAAGGCTTAACAGAAAAGGGACACACCGTGGACGCCGCTGAAAACGAGTTGTTGACCCAGGTGGGGCCTGGAACGCCGATGGGCGGGCTGCTCCGCCGCCACTGGATGCCCATCGCCGGGGCCAGCGAATTCGAGAAGACGCGCATCAAGCCGGTCCGCCTGATGGGTGAAGACCTGGTGCTCTACAAGGACCTCAGCGACAAGTACGGGCTGGTCGAGCGCGCTTGCGCACACCGGCGCGCCGACCTGTCATATGGCTTCGTCGAGAAATGCGGCCTGCGCTGCAATTACCACGGCTGGGCCTACGATCAGACAGGCCAATGCGTGGAGATGCCCTACGAGGACACGGTCGCGGCGAAGGCCCGCTACAAGGACAAAGTCAAGATTCTGGCTTATCCGGTGCGTGAACACGCGGGCATGATCTGGGCCTATCTCGGCCCCCTGCCCGCGCCTGAGCTGCCGGACTGGGAGCCGTTCGGCTGGGGCAACGGATTCCGCCAGATCATCATTTCGGAAATTCCCTGCAACTGGCTGCAGTGTCAGGAGAACTCCATCGACCCTGTCCATTTTGAGTGGATGCACACCAATTGGAGTCGCCGTCAGAGCGATCCCGAGGCCGCGCACGGCCCACGCCACATGAAGGTGGGCTTCGACTCCTTTGAGTATGGCCTCGTCTATCGCCGCCAGCGGGAGGATCTGCCCGAAGACCACACCATGTGGACCGTGGGTCGGGTGTGCCTGTGGCCCAACTGTTTCTTTCTGGGCGACCACTTCGAATGGCGAGTGCCCATCGACGACGAGAACACGCTCAGCGTGGCCTGGGTCTATTCCCGCGTTCCGCAGGAGCAGGAGCCCTACGTTCAAGAACGCATTCCCACATGGCATGGCCCGATCAAGGATCCGGAAACAGGGCGCTGGATCAGCACGCACGTCATCAACCAGGACTTCATCGCCTGGGTGGGCCAAGGGACCATCGCGGACCGCACCAAGGAAAAGCTGGGGCTCAGTGATCGCGGCATCCTGATGTTGCGCAGTCATCTCCACGACGATCTGGACGCCATCACGCGCGGCAAGGACCCCAAGGGGGTGATCCGCGACCCATCGATCAACAAGGCCATCCCCTTGCCTATCGCGGATCGGGAACTCCTGATCGACGGGATGAGCATGGAGCAATGGAAAAGTCACCCCGTGTACAGCAAGCACTTGAAACGTTTCATGTTTCAGGCGGGACAACCCGCCGAAGTGTGGGCTGAATACTGCGCGGCCATGGGCGTCGACGGCACGCCGCCGGCGGATGACCGCCAGGTCATCAACATCTGATGGCGGGCCCCCTGTCCAACGATCAGGCGTCCCAATTGCAGGCGCTCTATGCGGAAATGGCGCCGAAGAACCTGCTGCCCCTGTGGGAATCGCTGGCCCAGCTCGTCCTGCCTGAGCCGTCCTCCCCTGCGCGTCCGCACAAGTGGGATTACGACGGGGCCCGCGCCTATCTGATGCGCGCCGGCGATCTCATCAGCGCCAAACAAGCCGAGCGACGGGTTCTGATTCTCGAGAACCCCGGGCTGGACGGCCTGTCGGCCATCACCCCCAGCCTCTATGCCGGGCTGCAACTGATCCTGCCCGGCGAAGTGGCCCCGGCCCACAGGCACAGCCAGTGCGCCCTGCGCTTCGTACTGGAGGGCGACGGAGCCTTCACATCGGTGGACGGGGAAAAGGCGGTCATGCGCCCCTTTGACCTGGTGCTCACGCCGGGGGGGCAGTGGCACGATCACGGCAACCCCACGGACCAGCCGATGGTCTGGCTGGACGGCCTGGACATCCCCACGGTCCGTCACTTCGACGCCAGCTTCGCCGAGCAGTACGAGGCGGAGCAGTTCCCCGAACAAGCGCCGCCGGGGGACAGTCTGAACCGCTATGGCCGCAACATGAGACCGCTCAAGGGGCGCAGCGCTGACAGGCGGCCTGCGCACCAGCCATTGTTCCACTACCCCTACGCCGAATGGCGCCCGGCGCTGGACGCCCTGGCCGCCAGCGGCGCCGATCCGGATCCCCATCTGGGCCATGCGCTGGAGTTCCTGAACCCCGTCAATGGCGGACCGATCATGGCGACCATCTCGGCCCATGTGCGCCTGATGCCCGCCGGGTTCGAGACGCGCGCCCGGCGCGCCACCGACGGCACGGTCTTTGTGGTGGTCGAGGGTGAAGGACGCGCCTGGGTCGAGGATGAGGAGATCGCCCTCGTCCCCCGTGACATCCTAGTGGTGCCGTCATGGAAGGCCCTGCGCCTGAAGGCCGACAGCCGCTTGGTGCTGTTCGGCTATTCCGACAAGGCCTGCCAGGAAAAACTGAACCTCTACAGGGAAGACAACACATGAGCCTGGCGTTTCAGCCGACCCCGCCCGTTCTCGCGCCCACCTCATCGGGCGAACAGTTCCCGGTGCGTCGGGTGTTCTGCGTCGGGCGAAACTACGCCGCACATGCCCGCGAGATGGGCCGCGACCCTGACCGTGAGCCGCCCTTCTTCTTCACGGCCTGGGCCGAGACCGTCGTCCCCGACGGCTCCACAATCGCCTACCCCCAGAAGACCTCGAACTATCACTATGAGGCCGAGCTCGTGGTCGCTATCGGCCGTTCCGGGCGGGATATCTCGGTGGAAAACGCCCTGGATCACGTCTGGGGCTACGCCGCCGGCCTGGACATGACCCGCCGCGATCTTCAGCTCGAAGCCCGCGAACAGGGACGCCCCTGGGACACCGGCAAGAACGTGGAGCAGTCGTCGCCGCTGGGCCTGATTCACAAGGCCGGCGACGGTGATTTCACCCCGGATCACGGCGCCATTCGCCTGACGCAGAACGGCGATGTGCGTCAGGAAGCCGATCTGGCGGACCTGATCTGGCCTGTGGCTGACGTCATCGCCTATCTGTCGACCCTGTACCGGATTGAACCCGGCGACCTGATCTATACCGGCACCCCCGCCGGCGTGGGCGCCGTGGTCCAAGGCGACGAGATCGTCGTCAGCATCGATGGCCTGACGCCGCTCAAGGTCACGGTGGGACCGCCAGCCCCATGACGGTTCTGCACGGCTATTTCCGCTCCACCGCCTCGTGGCGGGTGCGCATCGCCCTGGCCCTGAAGCATGTGGAGCACCAGAAGGCCTTCCATCATCTGCGCAAGGGCGAGCATCGCGAGCCAGGCTATCTGGCGCTGAACCCACAGGGCTTGCTGCCGGCGCTGGAACTGGACGATGGTTGCGTCCTCACCCAGTCCTTGGCGATTTGCGAGTATCTGGACGATCTCCTCCCCGAGCCGCCGCTGCTGCCTCGCGGTCCCTATGACCGGGCGCGCGTCAGGGCCATGGCCCAGGTGATCGCGTGCGACATCCATCCGGTGCAGAACCTCAAGGTGCTGGCGCGCCTGCGTGAGAACGGCCTGACCGATGACGCCGTTCAGGAATGGGCCCGCTTGACCATCGACGAAGGGCTGACCGCCTTCGCCGCCCTTCTGGACCAGGGCTCGCAAGGCGCGTTCTGTTTCGGGGATCAACCGGGGCTGGCAGATCTGTGCCTAATTCCACAATTGGGCAACGCCCGCCGCTTCGGCGTCCAACTGCGCTGGCCGCGCCTCCAGGAAATCGAGAACGCCTGCGCCGCATTGCCCGCTTTCCAGACCGCACGCCCGGACGCCCAACCCGACGCTGAGTGAGCCGTAAGGACGAACTCGCCCTCTCTCTTGCTCTCACCGCGCCTAATTTTTACGCGTCCGCCGGAAGGGAAAGTGATGGCACTCATGGTCTCTCCTCGATCAGCCGCCGGATCGGCGATGAGGGAAGAGACGTTTGGTAAGGCCGGGGCGGTCGTTCAGGTTCCTACGCTTTCACCAGATTCCGAGCGACGCCTTTTCAGGTCGGCTTGGCGCCAGAAGCAGACGTCGGGCCGGGGCCTGAAAGCTGACCTTTTGTTGAGCGCACCAACGTTGCGCAGGGCCGCTACCGTTACGATCATGGCCATTTGGACTCCGCTGTTGACCGGACGGGCCAGCTTCAACGAACAACCGAGTGGCCGCCGACGGTCGAAGGGCGGCCTTGAAGGGCGGAATCCTGACGGCTAGCCGGCGTCCCGTTCTCGCTCCGGCCTGATAACCAGCACGTCCGCGGGAACAGCCTGGACTATCCTGGGGCCCTTACCCTTCACGACCGTATGAAAGAGCCGGCCGCGCTCGTAAGCGCCTATTACCGTCAGGTCGGCCGCCTTCTCACGAACGTAGCTGCTGAGCATGACTTCGGGAGCACCATGCTCGATCAGCGTGTCGATGCGGCCCCGGATGTCGTCCGGAATGACCGCTTCGGAAAGGGACTCACGGATCGCCTCCCTCTCCATTTCCCCGAAAGCGTCGCTGAGAGGCGAGTTCAGGAACAGCCTGCCATAGGCGATCTCGTGAGCGTGCATGAGAGCGAATTCGGCGTCCGGGAAGAGGCGCACGGCGACTTCCAGTCCGTGCCGGGCCTCGGGGGTAAAATCCTCGCCGATAACCACTCTCTGATAGGGACCGTGCGGACGCCGTTTTACGACCAGGACGGAGGCGGGACACCGCCTGAACAGTTCATCGATCGTTTTTCCCAGATCTCCGAATGGCTCGGGCCGCCGCCCGCCGACGACGACCAGATCAGGCATTTCGCGCGCGACGATCTTAAGGATCGACGCCAGGACCGGGCCTTCCTCGACGTGGAAGCGCAGGTTGGGGCAGGGTCCGTAGATGTCCTCTCGGATCTGGCGCTCGACGACAGCCGCCATGTCCGGAGGCCAGCGCCACGATGGAAGGCCCCGACTGTCAGAAAGGGCTGAACTCTCTTCCAGAACATGCACGACGTGCAGTTCTGCCTTCCAGGTGTTGGCGAGTTGAACCGCCCGGTCCAGCGCACGATCACTTCGTCCGCTCAGGTCAGTTGCAAGAAGGATTTTCCCGGGAGGGTTCTCGTGCCATTCGTTCACTTTTAGAACTCCTGCCTGTTCTGTGGATTTTTCTTGCTTTGATTCAAGGTAGGGCTTCACCCACGGGGATCAACGGCGTGTCGGGTTCGCCACGCGTCGGACGTCAGACGAACAGCACGAGCCCTGCGCCGGCGGCGACCAGCATCAACAGGGTGAGAACCCAGACTCTTCCACCCCCGGATCGCCGGGCCTGGAGCCTAGGCCCGGGTCGCATGTAGAAGGGTGGTCGCGGCCGCCCGACTTCGGTCCCTACGATGTTGTGTCTCTCTCTCATCAGGCCGCTCGCTTCAGAAATGAGTTGAACCAGCGAGGCAGCGCGCCCCACGACCATCCGGACGACAGGTCTTCGGATCGGTCCCGAAGTCGGGGGACGGAGCAGAGCATGGTCAGCCGAGTATCGTCGCTCGCGGGTATGTCGGGATGATCCCAAAGCAGCTCCTGCAGGATCGCATCCTGCAGAAGGCGCTCCGGCAGGAGGTCGAACCGCGCTTCCCGGCCCAGACGTCGCGCGTGCCCCTCCTCGATCTGTCCTACCAGCGCCACGGTCTCGGACGACCGGCGAGGCCCTCGTCCAAAGACGCTCCGGGCGATCCGGGCGCGTTCGGCAGGCCGGTCAGACAGGTCGATCAGGGACGCATCGGGGTCGCCCGGCGACGCGCCGCGCTCGAGCGCGAGCGAGATCAGCTGGTCACGCCCGACGGGGGATAGGGCCAGTTCGGCCGCTCTCGCGAGCAGCAGCTCGCGATGCGCCACACCGGGCCGCCTGGTTTCAAGATCAATGCGCTCCCAGCGCGCTGCGCAGAGCGCTTCCGACGATGCGGCCGCGAGCAGCCGGGCGTCGCTATCCGACGTGCGGGGCATGGTCATTCACCACATCCAGGACCTTAAGCCGGTGCGGCCGGCCCCTGTCATCTGTCCAGTCGAACTCGGCGTCCGTCGTCAGGCCCAGCAAGGCGGCGCCGACCAGACTGAGGACGGAAACGCAGCGCTTGTCGATGTCCGAATCGGCAGGCAGGACGAGCTGGATTTCGCGGGTCTGGCCGGACCCCTGATCCTCGTAGGTGACCCGGCTCCCGATCCGGCAGAAGGGCCGACCGTTGAAAAATTCGCCCACGACCACGGCCCGGTCGAGTTCCTCCCCCAGCAATTTCGCGGCGGCGGAGGTCGGTCTATGACCGACCATCGACTCAAGAAGTTCGAGATCGCTCGTTGTGATGAGAAGTCGCGGCTTCTTGATCGTTCTGGATTTGGTTTTCGTCATCGTATTGTCCGGTTCTGTGAATTTTAACGCAACCCATCGGGGCGTGCGCCTCCGAGGCGCGCAGCGTTCAGGTTGTTGTAAAAAATTCTGGACTTCCGAACACGCGTCGGGAATGGCCGAAGTTATCGCGCCGCTGATTTCAATCTAATGCGTGCAGGAAGGCAGTCCCCAAACTCTGAGCTTTCGCTCAAGACGAGTTTGGGGCTAGACGCCTCCGACGAAGCGTCCGGCGTGAAGCGTATTCCGCGAAGGGATGGCGTATTTCCACATAACGAAGCGATAGTGCGCTCCCAGAGCGTCAATTGTCAACTTAAGGGCGGGCCGCCGAATTCTACAGCACACTTGTCTAAAGCCCGGCAGTATCAAAACGGTCTAGCTCCGCCCGGGTGCTGCGACAGGCAGTCTCCACCCTCGTCGGATCGCCGCCACCCGCAGGCTGAAACAGGCTAGGCCGCCGGCTAGCGCCGTGACCAGTATGGGCAAATTCAGCAGACTGCCCCCGGCCACGATCCCCGCCCCGAGCAGCGCGGCAACCGCATACAGGTCCGACCGAAGGACCGCCGGAATTTCCGCCAGCAGGACGTCGCGCGCGACACCTCCCCCAATGCCCGTCAGCATCCCCAGCAGGGCAGCCATCGCCGGGCTCAAGCCAAAGGCGAGGGCCTTCTCCGTGCCGGCGACCGCGAACAGCGCCAAGCCCATCGCGTCCAGCATGCGGACGGGATTGCGCACTTTCTCAATCAGGGACGACCAGAAGAAGACGATGGCTCCGGCCGTCAGGGACACCGCCAGATACCGCCAGTCCTGCAAGGCCGCGGGCGGCGTCGCACCGATCAGCAAGTCCCGGGCTATGCCCCCGAACGTGGCGGCCGCGAAGGACAGCACGAGCACGCCAAACAGATCGAGCCGCCGCCGCACGCCCGCCATGGCCCCGCTGAGGGCAAAGGCGAATGTCCCGCAGAGATCCAAGACCAGCACGAGTGTGCGCAGAAGCTCGTCTGTTCCGTCGGTCTGGATCACGATGGTCAATCCTTGGCATTAATCGGCTAGCGCCATCGGCCTTATAGATCGTCTGACTGACCGATATCATAGCGCACTGGAGCCTTGACTGCTCTTCAGCTGATGGGCGGAACGCTCTGTGGCTCGCCGCCAAATGACATCCGATGCTTGCTCAGTGCCCGAAAAGCGGACGTGCCAACCGCCGCAATGAGCCCGAAGCAGACTTTGTGCGGGCCTCTGGTTCCGATCCCCGTGTTCGCACCAACCTATTAGATCATTAGGCCTAGAGTTCATGGCCGCCAGCCTTGAGCGGCGTTTATCGTCAGGAGCGATCATTGGGCGTTCGTATGCAAACGAGCCCCACTCGCTCTCAAAGCCCAAGCCCAATCCCTGGCGGCCGCTGCTTCCCTTGAATTCCTCCGCTTGACTCTGATGGCTGAAGAGGAGGCATATAGAGGAACATACCAGGAACATTTATGCCTCCGCCCCTCGCCCTTCACCATCTGCGCCGCCAGCTTTCAGCTCTGGAGCCCAGGCAGTGCGCGTCCGTGCGGTCCTTTCGGCTGGGGGTAGAGGCGCTGGATGAGCGGCTGGGGGCGGTGAGGGCCGATGCGGTGCACGAGGTTCTGCCCGAGGCGCCGCGTCAGGCGGTGGCGGCGCAGGGGTTCGCCCTGGGTCTGGCGTCCCGGGCTTCGGCGGGCGCGATGGTGTGGATCCTTCAGACAATGGGGCGATCCGAGATGGGGGAGCCCTTTGGCCCCGGGCTGTCGGCCTGGGGCCTGGATCCGGGCGCTCTGATCCTGGTGCGGGTGTCCGACGCCGCGTCCCTGCTGGCGGCGGGCGAGGAGGCGCTACGCAGCGGGGCGGCGGGCGCGGTGATCATGAGCGGCTGGGGCGAGGCCAGGGTCCACGGCCTGACCGCCAGCCGGCGACTGATGATGGCGGCGCGCAGCGGCTCGACCCTGGGCCTGCTGGTGCGGGCCAACGCCGAGCCGGCGCCCAGCGCGGCGGAGACCCGCTGGTCCATCGCCTCGGCCCCGTCAGCGCCCCTAGCCGCCAATGCGCCGGGAAGACCCGCTTTTCGCGCGCGGCTGTTGCGCAGCCGGTCCGGCGCGCCGCCCGGCGAATGGACCATGGAGTGGGATCGTGAGACGCGCAGTTTCGTCACGCCGTCGGCATCTGGCGGTCTGGTTTCCCGTCCTGCCGACCGACCGGCTGCGGCGGGAACAGGCCGATCCCGCGCCGCCTGAGCATCTCGTGGTTCTGGTGGACAAGGACCGGGGCGCCCTGCGTCTGACGGCGGCGAACCCGGCCGCCCTGTCGCTGGGACTGTCGCCCGGCATGACCCTGGCCGACGCCCAGGCGCGGGTACCCGGGATCGCGGCGGTTCCCCACGACGGCGAGGCCGACGCCCGACTGCTGCGCGCGGTGCTGGAGGATTTCGACCGTTTCACCCCCATGGCGGCGCTGGACGCGCCCAACGGCCTGATGCTGGACGTGACCGGCTGCGCCCATCTGTTCGGCGGCGAGGCGCGGATGGTCGGCGTGGTCAGGGCCCGGGCTGAACGCCTCGGGCTGCAGGTCCGGCTGGCCCTCGCCCGCACGCCCCAGACCGCCCGCGCCTTGGCCCGGTTCGGTCCCGGCGGCGTCGCGCCGGAGGGTCAGGACGCGGCCCTCGCCCGCTGCCTGCCCGTGGCCGCCATGGAGCTGGCCCCGCGCGATCATCAGGCCATCCGCCGCGCGGGGCTGAAGACCCTCGGCGATCTGGACGCCCGGCCCCGGGCGCCGCTGGCCGCCCGCTTCGGCGCCGATTTCCCGGACCGGCTGGACCGGGTGATGGGCCGGGTGGATGTGCGCATTACCCCCCACCGTCCGGCGGCGCCGGTCACCGTTGACCGGGTGCTCGCCGAACCCATCACCGATCTGGACGCGGTGCACGCCGTCATCGCCGACCTGCTGAAGGGCGCCGAACAGCAGCTCGAGACCCGGGGTCAGGGCGCACGGCGCTTTGTTCTGAGCCTTTACCGCTTGGACGGCCACGTCCGCCGCATCGCCCTGCAGACCGCACGTCCCGTGCGCGAGGCGGGGGTGGTCATGCGTCTGTTCCGCGAAAGGCTGGCGGCGCTGGCCCGGCCGGTGGATCCCGGCTTCGGCTTCGATCACCTGCGTCTGGGCGCCGAGCATCTGCGCGCCGTCGCGGCCCGGCAGATCGCCTTCGACCGACGCCCCCACGGCGGCGAGGCCCTGGACGCCCTGATCGACCAGTTGAGCGCGCGGCTGGGCCCCGAGGCGGTGCTGCGTGTCACGCCCGTGGCCTCGCACCTGCCGGAGCGGTCCAGCCGCCTCACGCTCGCCCAGGCCGCGCCGTGTGGCGAGGTCTGGCCCGCCCCCGATCCGGAGTCGCCCCCGCTGCGGCCGCTGCACCTGTTCGATCCGCCCCAGCCGGTTGAGGCCGTGGCCCTGGCGCCCGACAGCCCGCCCGCCCGGTTCCAGTGGCGGCGCGCCACCCACCGGGTCATCCGCGCCGAAGGCCCCGAGCGCATCGAGGCCGAGTGGTGGCGCGCGCCCCGCCACCGGGTGCGCGACTATTATCGGGTGGAGGACGAGGAGGGCCGCCGCTTCTGGCTGTTCCGCGCGGGCGGCTATGGCGATGATCCGCCGCCGCGCTGGTACGTGCACGGGCTGTTCGCATGAACGCCCCCATCCCCGCCTACGCCGAACTGGTCGCGGCCAGCAATTTCTCGTTCCTGCGCGGCGCCTCGCACCCGAAGGATCTGGTGCTGACGGCCGTGCTACGCGGCCACACCGGGCTGGGGCTGGCGGACCGCAACACCGTCGCGGGAGTGGTGCGGGCGTGGAGCGCGCTGAAACAGCTCAAGGAACACGGCGGCGCGCCCGAAAAGGTCCGCACCGGCGGCTCGCCCGGCGAGGTGATCTTCGTGGACGATACGACCGGCGGGCCCGATCTGGCGGAGGCCATCCGGGAACGGGTGCAGGGCTTTCGCCTGCTCACCGGGGCGCGGCTGGTGTTCGCGGACGGGACGCCGGACATCGTCGCCTACCCTGAGGACCGGGCCGGATGGGGACGGCTGACGCGGCTGCTAACCCTGGGCTCGCGACGCGCGAAAAAGGGCGCGTGCCTGCTGCATCTGAATGACCTGCTGGCGGACCCGGACGGCCTGCTGCTCATCGCCGTTCCCGACCAGAAGATAGACGGCCGGCCCGCCCCGGCGCGGTCTGGCTGGGCGCGGCCATGCACCGGCGGGGCGACGACCGGCGGCGGCTGGCGCGGCTGATGGCGCTGGCCGAGGGTGCGGGCACGCCCCTGCTGGCCATGAACGACGTGCTCTACCACGCGCCGGAGTCGCGGGATATTCAGGACGTCCTGACCTGCATCCGCGAAGGGGTCACCATCGATCAGGCCGGGCGGCGCCTGCTGGCCAACGCCGAGCGCCATCTGAAGCCTCCCGAGGAAATGGCCCGCCTGTTCGCCGACGCGCCGGAGGCCCTGGCGGAGACCCAGACCCTGCTGGCCCGCTCCACCTTCGATTTGGCTGAGCTGCGCTACGAATATCCCGAGGAGCCCATTCCGCCGGGAAAGACGCCGCAAGGCTGGCTGCAGACCCTGGTGAACCGCCACCTGCCGATGCGCTATCCGGATGGCGCGCCGGCCAAGGTCATGGGCCTGATCAGAAAGGAGCTGGCCTATATCGCCGAGCGCAATCTGGCCCCTTATTTCCTGACCATCCACGACATCGTGCGGGTGGCCGAAGACAAGGGCATAGTGTGTCAGGGGCGCGGCTCGGCGGCCAACTCGGCGGTCTGCTACGTGCTGGGCATCACCAGCGTCGATCCGGTCCACCACGACCTGCTGTTCGAGCGCTTCATGTCGGCGGACCGCAACGAACCGCCCGACATCGACGTGGACTTCGAGCACGAGCGGCGCGAGGAGATCATCCAGCACATCTACGAGACCTATGGCCGCGAGCGCGCGGGCATCGCCGCCACCGTGATCCGTTATCGCCCCCGCAGCGCCATCCGCGAGGTGGGCAAGGCCCTGGGCCTGACCGAGGACGTGACTGCGCGCCTGGCCTCCACCCAGTGGGGAAGCTGGGGGTCGTCGATCCCCGACGCCCAGATCGAACAGGCGGGCATGGACCCGGCCAATCCCATGATCCGGCGCGCCGTGGACATGGCCGGGCGCATCCTCGGGTTTCCGCGCCATCTGAGCCAACACGTGGGGGGCTTCATCCTGACGCGCGGGCGGCTGGACGAGCTGGTCCCCATCGGCAATGCGGCCATGACGGGTCGCACCTTCATCGAATGGGACAAGGACGACATCGACGAGCTGGGCCTGATGAAGGTGGATGTGCTGGCGCTGGGCATGCTGACCTGCATCCGCAAGGCGCTGGATCTGATCAAGGCGCACGAAGGGGTGGACCACGACCTGGCCTCGGTCCCGGCCGAACAGCCGGACGTCTACGACATGCTGTGCAAGGGCGACTCCATCGGGGTGTTCCAGGTGGAGAGCCGGGCCCAGATCAACATGCTGCCGCGCCTGCGGCCCCGCGCCTTCTATGATCTGGTGATCCAGGTGGCGATCGTGCGGCCCGGCCCCATCCAGGGCGACATGGTTCATCCCTATCTGCGCCGCCGCAAGGGTCAGGAGGACGTGGTCTACGCCAGCCCGGCGCCGCCCCATGACCCGGACGAGCTGAAGACCATCCTGCACCGGACCCTGGGCGTGCCCCTGTTTCAGGAGCAGGCCATGAAGGTGGCCATGGTCGCCGCCGAGTTCAGCGACCGCGAGGCCAACGGCCTGCGCAAGGCCATGGGCACCTTTCGGGGCGACGGGACGCTGCACACCTATGAGGACCGCATGGTCGGCAAGATGATCGAGCGGGGCTATGATCCCGACTTCGCCCGGCGCTGCTTCGAGCAGATCAAGGGCTTCGGCTCCTACGGCTTTCCGGAAAGCCACGCCGCCAGCTTCGCCCGGCTGGTCTATGTGTCCAGCTACATCAAGTGCCGGCACCCCGCCGCCTTCGCCGCCGCCCTGCTGAACAGCCAGCCCATGGGCTTCTATGCCCCGGCCCAGATCGTGCGCGACGCCCGGGAGCACGGGGTCGAGGTGCGGGTGATCGATGTGAACCATTCCCTCTGGGACAACACCCTGGAGGGTCCGAAGGGCGCCCTGGCCCTGCGTCTGGGCCTGCGCCAGATCGACGGCTTCCGGAAGGACTGGGCCGAAGCCTTGGCGGCGGCGCGCACCCGGCCGTTCGACGGGGGCGAGGGGCTGATGCGCCGCGCCCGGCTGCCCGTGGCGGCGCTGCGCAAGCTGGCCGACGCCGACGCCTTCCGCTCCATGGGTCTGGACCGGCGCGAGGCCCTCTGGGCGGTGCGTCGCCTGCCTGACGACGACGCCCTGCCTCTGTTCGCCGCCGCCGGCGCGAGGGAGCTGGGCGAGGAGCCGGACGCCGCCCTGCCCGCCATGGCTCTCAGCGAACACGTAGCCGCCGACTACCAGACCACGCGCCTGTCCCTGAAGGCGCACCCCATGGCCGTCCTGCGCCCGGTGTTCGCGGCCGAGGGATTCCTCACCTGCGCCCAGGTGGAAGCGAAGCGGTCGGGCTCACGGGTGCGCACCGCCGGCATCGTGCTGGTCCGTCAGAGGCCCGGCAACGGGAAGGCCATCTTCCTCACCCTGGAGGACGAGACCGGCGTCACCAATCTGGTCCTGTGGGTGCGCACCTTCGAGGCCTACCGCCGCGTGGTCATGGGCGCGCGCCTGCTGGGCGTGGAGGGCGTGGTGGAGAAGAGCGTCGAGGGCGTGGTCCATCTGATGGCCGATCGCCTCTACGACCGCTCCGCCGACCTGGGCCGCCTGTCGCCGGAGCACGAGCCGGTGCTACAGCTCTCCGGCGCCGACGAGTTCGTCCACCCTCAGCACCCCCGCGACCTGCGCATGCTGCCGGGCTCAAGGGACTTCCACTGACAGGTCTGCGCAAGAAGCGGACATAGGCGCTGCGGCGAGAACTGGACTTCAGACCAAGGCCCCCTGAGGACCGCTCCCGACCCAAAGCGGAATTCTAGCTGGCCGTCAGTTCCGATCCCCGTGTTCTCTGCAAGCGGGTCGCTCCCCGAAGGCGAAGGGTTGCGGCAGTGAGATTCACGTCTTTCGGCGCTCGCGACCCTCACGACCATTTCGGTTGAGCCCCGGTTGCTGCCTGGGTCAGCCGCACAACGGCTGAGCGGTCGACTGGCCCACCCTCCTCAATGCTTCAGGCGCGCCTGCGGCAGACTGACCAGTCCGCGGTTTCGAGACTGCAGGCGTTCGACTCGCTCGACGTTGAAGACAGTGATCTCGCTTCGCGCGACGACCTTACCGTCGCGAACCCTCGATACTTGGCGGGCGAACAGTTCGTTTTGCGGGTCCAGGAGGGACATCGCCTCGCGATTCGCTTGGCTCCAATCCGCTTGCCGTTCAGCGACCAGACGGCGGATCAGCAGCAGTACCTCCGATAGAGCCGCGACATAGGAGCGGGCCAAGGGCCCGAGTTCGATCGCGCCCTTGGAGTCGGTGAGCGCATTCAGGAGCGCTGACAGACTCGCCCTCGCCTCCTTCGACGCCTCCCTGTTGCGACGCAATGCGTCACGCTTGAAGATCACAGTCAGCGTCTGCTCCACGACGACCTGCTCGCCCTCTTCCAACCGCCGACGCGCCGTGGTGAGACCGCTGACGCTGGAGCCCTCGTGCTGGGCATGATTGCGGATCGCGTGAACCACCGTGAGAACAGGCAGACGTAGCTTCAGAGCTTCAAGCTCCTTCTCGAAAGCCTTCAGCAGGGGCCGCCCGCCCAGCTTAGGCAGCCGGTCTTTAGATTGTTCAAGGAAGGCAAAGGCTGAGCTGAGGAGATTGTCGAGCAGCCGCCCCATGGTGATCCGGACAGCATCGAACTCCTCAATCGTGGTTATCGGATGCACCAGTTCGGACGCCAGTCGCATCATGGCCCCACGCTCGAAATCGATGAAATTTCCGAGCATCGCCTCATAGGCTTCCTCAATATCGAGGATATGACCGAGCCCCTCCCTCGCCTCCACCACCCGGGCGAAAAGATCACCGCTGATCTCGACGCGGCGCCGTTGGCCGTCCCGGCGCATTCGACCGGTGGCGCGGTAGCTGTCGCAGTCTTTTGCACTCACGATCGCATCCCCCTGAAGGCCAGCCGGTCACGCTGCGGCCGCGAAAACGGTCGATTGCCGGCACAGGCCGGAGGACCGGATCAGATGGTGGGAACCCAGTGCTCCAGCCTCACTTCGAATACGGCCGGACTCTGCGAGTACCGATTGCCTGCGGGATCGATGTAGGCGAGGAAATAGTCCGAAGCTGGCGAGGCCATGATCGCCGCCCCGAAGGCGGTCGTATCAGGCCGGTAGAAGCTCAACTCGCGGCGACGTCCCAGCACCTCCCGAATGAAGGACTTCTCGAACTCGGCGACAGCCTTGCATTCGACACCAATCAACACTTCTCCGGGACTGGGGCGAGGTTGATGCTGATCCGCAAGCACGACGATATCAATCTCGTGGTACGCGCTGAGGTCGGTGATCGTCGCCCCATGCGCGAGCGCGACCTCGGCGCCGAGCGTCATCACCTCGACGTCAGTGTAAACCCGGCCTACCAGGACGCCGCCGTCAAACAGCATGAAATGGGGCGATAGAGGATCGGCATACCCCCCACTGGCCTTGAGGCGCAGCGGTCCGGTCCCGGTGTAGGTCGGTGTCAGCCCATGGTCCCCGTGCAACTGGGCGAGGAGACGCCCGACGCAGTAAACCTCGTAAAGCTTGCCGCGCGTCGCATGGACCGCATGCACAATTTGCATCGGCGTGAGCGAAGTGACCTGGTCAAAAATCGCCACGATCTCATCGGCGCAGGCCTCCTCATCCAGGGAAGGCATCGTCGTCCTCCTGAATGAGCGCCCTCAAAACTTGGATTCGGCGTAACGGCTCCGACAGGTCAGGCAACCTGGCGAGATCAAATTCGATCGTGCCTTCCGCCGTCGCAGACGGCAGGACCGCGATCGCAGTTGACGGAACATTGAGAGCCGGGCCCTCGGAGTCGCGCGCGCCGAGTTCGAGCATGCCGCGAATCTTGGACATCGCCTGGTCGTAGACGCCACGATGAAGCAGCAGAACGTGCCGTTCGAGCGCATCAAGCCGCCGCAGCAGCCGGTCGCGGGGTGGAAGCCGTCGCCGCACTCCCTCCTCGGAGCGCTCATCCGACTCGACCGATCGATCGCCCAAATCCGGAGCGCCCAACCTCACGGCGTGCTCTCTGATCAAGCTTTCCAGCCGCAAACAGCCCTGTTCGTTCATTCTCCGCCATTAGGACTAACCCGGCACCTTTGCAACCTCTACGTGGGTCACCTGACCCTACGCGGGACCTGCGTCCAGTTCCACACGTTCAAAGGTGATCCGGGGGCAGCGCTTGTCGAGCATGCCCTTGGCGAGGCTGCTGCTGGTGACGGACACCATGATCTTGTCCAGGCTGAGCATCGCTGGCAGAAGTAAAGCCACAACTTGGCGGCGAGGCGAATTCACCGGAACGGTTTTGCATATGCCCGACATCCGCTAAGTCTTCAGGGGCTGCGACCCGCGTCGCCCTATGATTCTGGAGGCGCCCGTGGCGCACGACTTACAGTTCGGAGTTCCACGGCCGGCGCTGTCATGAAGGTTTCGGTGCACAGTCATTGCTCCGGCGCCGAACGCGTGCCGGCCGGAATCCTGGAGGGCGTGGTCGCCTCGGCGGCCGCTGTGGATGTCCGGGTCGAGCGCGGCGCGGCTCGCCGCATCCGCGACCAGTTCGTCGCCCAGCTTCGCTCGCGCGGCTGGTCCAGCGAGGTGACGGTTGCGCGCGGCTCCGACATGAGCATCACCTCCATGAGAGAGGGCATCGGACTGTGTCTCCAGACCGGCAACATGGCGCGGATGTACGCCGACCTCATCAAGCTGCAGACGCTCTATCTCGATAACGCCATCGCGGCTGCGGTTCTGGTGTTGCCTTCCCAGCCAGTCGCCCTCGCGATTGGAGACAACATCGCCCAGGCGGCCCGTCTGGAGCGGGAGCTCGAGATTTTCCGCAAGGTCTTTTACGTCCCCACGCTGGTCATATCACTGGAGTGAAAATGCCGGACGCCGCCATCCCCGACATCCCCAAGGGCTCCCGGTTCGGCTGGCCTCGGCCCGCACGCCTGGAGGAGTTCAAGACCCGGCTCGAGGCCAAGGGACTGCCCACGGACCGGGTGGTGTTCCAGGGTCTGAACCAGGACTTGCCGATCATCCGGATTCCCATCGACCTGCCCAAATATCGAATGGCCAACGGACGCACCGCCTCCCTGCAGGTCGAACACCTGGCGATGAACCCCGGGCTGAGGTCGGATTTGTTCACCGGCGACCCTGAGATGTGGGACGCCCAGGAGGCGCAGCATGAGCTCTTGCTGAAGCTGGGCCGGCTTTCCGATCTGGATGGATATTTCGAGGACGCGGCGCATCAACAGGTGAACCCGCTGTTGCTCGACGAGAACGGCTTTGTCGTCAATGGTAACCGCCGCCTTTCGATGTGGCGCCAGCTCCTTCACGACGAGCCTGAGAAGTACGGCCACTTCGAACACATTGAGGTCGTCGTCCTCCCCCACGCGACGGAAAAGGACCTCAATCGGCTCGAGGCGCAGCTTCAGATCGAAAAGGACATTCGGGCCGATTACAGCTGGGACGCCCAGGCCAACATGATGGTCGCCAAAATGGAGCGGGACGGCATCAAGGCCGAAGAGCTGTGCAAGCTCTACCGGATGAAGGACGCCGAGTTCGCCCAGCTCCTGGATATGCGGACTTACGCTGACGAATATCTCCGCTCGCGCGACAAGGCCAACATGTGGTCGGAGGTCTCCGGACAGGAGCATACCTTCCAGCGTTTGGTGCAGAGCCGCTCCAGGCTGTCCGGGGTCGCCCGAAAGGAAGTCTTCAAGGAGGCCGCCTTCGCCCTCATCGACGAGCCGGCTTCGGTCGGCCGGCTGTACATCGCCATTCCGGATCTTGCGGCGAATCTTGACAAGGTCGTCGACCGCCTTGCCGCCGAACTCGAGTTGGAGACCGCGACGCCGGATGACGATCTGGACGAGCTTTTCGGCGCAGGGAAGGCTGATGACGAGGCCGGCGCAAGGGAAACCGGTCTGATCAACGCCCTGAAGGACCCGCAGCAGCGGTCTGTTGCCCGGGATACGATCGCTGATGTCCTCGAGACGGAGCGACAGCTCAAGAAGGACGTCAAGAAGGCCGGCTACCTGCTCGACCAGTGCGCAAAGGCGAACAGTTTCCTGACCGTGGCGGCGAAGGACGGCCTGCGCCCAGAGTCGAAACTCACAGGCGTGTCAAAGCAGCTCGATGAGATCGAGGCTCGAGTCGCCACGATCCGCGCCTATCTGGCCGAGCATGCTTAGTATCGACTACCGGGCTGGAGACGGAAGGGCGGTCTTCACCTGGAGCGCCGGGGAAAGCGCCTCGCCATGGGCGACGATGCTGAAACGCGTGGCCTTCGATACGAGTCGTGAAGCTGCATTCGAAGGGGTTGCCGGCGTGTCCCTGCCCTGGTGGGGATTTGTCGGCGCCCGTGATCAGTTCCTGCAGGTTTTCAGGGCAAACGGCCTGAAGGTCGGCGACGGCCTGTCGATCAGCCCGCGCGCCACGGCCCTGCTCAAGCAATCCCAGCGTGCGGCGGCGAGCTACTGGGCGGCGGCCGACGCCCCGCCGTTGCCACCGGATGCACTCCGGGCCTCGCTGAAGGCCGCAGGTTTCGGACGTGACCTTTCCAAGCATCAGACCCCGAACGTGGGCCGGCTCGCCGCCCTGCCGGCGGCGGCGACCTTTTCAGTCCCGGGGGCGGGCAAGACCACCGAAGCGCTGGCGTTCTTCACCCTGCGCGCCCAACCGGGCGATCGTCTCCTCGTCATCGCGCCCAAGAACGCCTTCGCGGCCTGGGATGAGCAAATCCGCGAGTGCCTGCCGCAAACCACCACCACGTTCGAGCGCCTTCGGGGAGGTCGAGACCGCATCCGCGCCGCCCTGGCCGCCGACCCCGCCCTCATGTTGATGACCTATCAACAGTTGCCAAGGGTGCAAGATTTGGTCGCGCAACACCTGGCGCAGCACCGCACCTTTCTCTTCCTTGACGAGAGCCACCGGATCAAGGCCGGCGTGAGCCGGGCCAGTGGTCGCTCGGTGATCGAGCTTTCGCATCTGCCGGTGGGCAAGCTCGTAATGAGCGGTACGCCCATGCCGCAGGCCGTCACCGATCTTATTCCGCAGTTCCAGTTCCTCTATCCTGAGGTTCCAGCGGAAGAAGATACGGTCGTGGACCTGATGCGTCCGATCCACGTCCGGACAAACAAGAAGCAGCTAGAGTTGCCGGACGTCACCCGCAACCTGGTGTCACTGCCGATGGCGCCTGTCCAGCAAGCGCTCTACGAGTTGATGCGTCTGGAGGTGGCACGGGAGGCTTCTGCCGTACTGGACGCCCAGGGACGCCAGACGTTCCGCGCCCTGGGCCGGTCGGTCTCCAGGCTGCTTCAGTTCGTGTCCAACCCGTCCCTCCTCGCTGCCCAGATCGGCTTCGCGCATCATGAGCTGCTTGCCGCGGTCCTGGCCGAGGGCGAGGGCCCCAAGCTTGAATACGTTCTCAAACGGGCCCGCCAACTTTCCCGCCAGGGTCACAAGGTTCTGATCTGGTCCTCATTCGTCCGGAATGTCGAATACATGGCCTCGCGGCTGGCGGACCTCGGGGCCGTCTACATCCACGGCGGCGTCGATGCTGGCGACGAGGACGATGCGGACACCCGCGAAGGCAAGATCAAGGCCTTCCACGACGACGAGAACGTCCGGGTCATGGTCGCTAATCCCGCAGCCGCCAGCGAAGGCATCAGCCTGCACCGGGTGTGCCATCATGCGATCTACCTGGATCGCACATTCAACGCGGCCCACTACCTCCAGTCAGAGGACCGGATTCACCGTTTCGGCCTGCCGCAAGATCAGGAGACGATCATCGAGATCGTTGAATGCACCGGAACCGTCGATGAAACGGTGCGTAACCGGCTCGGCTTCAAGATCGGGGAAATGGCCAAGGCCCTGGAGGATTCCTCGCTGGCTCCGGACCCAATCCCTATCGATCCGACCGATGTCGAAGCGGAGGATATCGAAGAGTATACGACCGGTCTTCAGCTCGACGACATCCGCGCGCTGGTCGATGAGTTGGGCCGCGCCTCGTGACCCTGCCGCTCTCGCCCGGCCTGGCCCAGGCGGGCATCGCCCTGCTGGAGCTGCTGCAGCGACATGCGATGACGGCGCCGAATCTTGTGGCAGGCCTGCCCAAAGTCGGCGGCATGCCCGCCAGCGCCGCGCTTTCGCTCGCCGAGGTCCTGGGCTGGCTCGACATCACTGACGCGGGGTTGCTCCAGGCCTCGACCGCAGGGTTGAAAGTCCAGGGCGCCGCCGACTACGAAGCCGCTCTGCGCTGCATCCTTCTCCAGTATGTGGACGCTCAAAAGCCCGACTGGCTGCAGAACGCGACCTATGGCCGATCCCGGGTGCTGAGTTTCTGTCCGGTGGGGGTGTGGCAGGTGTTCGTGGAGGCTGGCCTGGCCGGTCCACCGACCAGCGATGTCGTCGACTTCTGGGACCTGCTCGCGAGGATCGCCCGAGGCCTGCAGCAGGATCACCTCCTGATCATCGGCCGGGAGGGCGAAAGGCTGACGCTCGCCTATGAAGAAGCGCGAACCGGGCTAAAGCCGCAGTGGGTTGCGATCGACAGCAATCAGGACGGCTATGACGTCCTTTCCGTCGTCAGCGCGGAGAACCGTGCTTTCCTGTCGATTGAGGTCAAGACAAGTCGAACCGGGATCGGCGGCGCGCTGCACCTGACGCGTCACGAGTGGGAGATCGCAGTCGAACGCTCTGCGCATGTCTTCCACCTCTGGGATCTGGCGGCCGCTTCGCCCCGCCTGGCGAGCGCCAGCATGGACGCGATGGCCAAGCACATCCCGGCGGACACCGGCGCCGGCGGCTGGGAAATGGTTGAAGTCCCCTTTGCCGCCTTCACCAGTTTGTTCGGGTCGATAGAGCTTTAGTCAGGCGACCGCCTTCTGACGACGATGCCAAGGCAGGGTATTGAACCAGGCCCCGACCAGAAGTCCGCTCAGGATGGCCATGGCGTGGGTGGCGAGCTTCTTCGACCCCGGAATAGTATCACCCTCTTCCTCTTCAGCCGCCGCCGCCATGACGTAGCCGATCACAGCATGTTGGTCGTCGATCGCCACGACTTCCAGCCGTCGATGAACCTCGGCGGCCAACTCGCCCAGAAGGTCCGCCACCTGGAAAGGCCGCAAACCCTCGGCGCGGTGTGACCAGGCGGCCTGAAGCGCGCCCGGCGTCGTCTCCTGGAGTCTCAGCTCCGCCGTCGCGAACGCCGCGCCGGTCGTCATCATGAGCTTCTTAATCAGCGGAGAGCTTCCGAGCTGCCGCAGCAGGTCCTGGTCGAGTTCAATCTCTCGAATATCGACCGATGGGCCGAAGAAGAACCGAACCTGCCAATCCCGCTGCTGTCCACGTCCATTGGCGAGCTCGAATCTCATGCCGCTCTTGAAGCGAAGCCCGGGCAAGGCCGCGCGGAAGCTGCGGCCCGCCGGATAGGTGCGCCCCTCTGTGGTCGGCGGCGTCACTGGCGCCGACCTTTCCGGCAGCCTCAACGCCGAGCCGGCTCCGCTGTATGGGGCCAAATCCTCAGCCGAGGCGCCCTGGGCGGCTCGAGCCACGAGATAGGTGAAGGTCGGGGGAATGGCGTTGCCGACCATCTTCGCCTTTTCCGGGAAAGAGCGTGCGTAGAACTGATAGGTGATCGGGAAGCCCTGCAGGCAGGCGCGTTCCCGGATGCTCAGGCGACGGAAGCCCCCCTTCCCATCCGCTATGACAATGCTTTCGCGCGACACGCGCGTGCAGGTCGCCGTCACCGTCCGACCCGGCACGTCCATCGCATCCGGGAAAGCCATGTTGTTGTAAACCGGGTGGTAGGTCTTGGCCTCGCGGTTCATGCGAAGTTCTTCCGCATTCAAGGCGCCTTCGGTTTCGCGTTCGGTCACGGCGGCGGCGGAAAGCCTGCAACCCCACACCGGATCCACAACCTCATCACCGCAGGCGACCGCCTCGATGACGTCGCCGAGCGTCCGGCGCGGCAGGCGCGAGCGATAGGAGGCGATCAGATCAAAGGGAATATTTCCCGCGATGCACCGGCGACGGGACTGGGGCGTCCCATAGTCCGAGAAGTCGATGACCTCGATCCGCATTCCGAGATCGCGGAACCGGTACAGCGGATGTTTGGGGTCCGACATTCCGCGCCGGAGAACGTGAGCCACGCGCGGCACATTCTCCAGCGCCCAGAACTTCGGCTTCAGATGATCGACAATCTCCAGGAACCGGATGAGGTCCTTCAATCCCTCTTCAAGATCGCCGCCACCGCCCCGGTTCGAATACGAAAACTCTGTGCAGGGAGGACTGCCTACGACCAGGTCGATGTCGGAAGGCAGGTCTTCAAGCCGGAGCTGACGAACATCCGTCGCCTTTAGAGCGCCGCCATGATTGCCGTTGTGGGTGTCGACGGCCGCCTGCCACCATTCGTAGGAGGCGACGACATCGACGCCCGCCAGGCGGAGTCCGAGGCTCCACCCGCCGATTCCTGCGTATAGGTCGATTGCACGCACCAGCGATCGCTCCAGCGCGACTCACGCGCATCTCCAGACAGGTCAGACAGTCTAACGGACTGGCGTTCAGCCGCAAGATCCAATCGACCCAGAGGAACGAATCCACAGGCGGCAGACGACATCATTCAGGCGGACCTGTGATGATTTTCGTCTGAACCGCCACCACCACGGCCTCAATGCGCGTCCTGACTTGCAGTTTCGAACACGCTTTCTGGAGATAGGCGTCCACGGTCCGCGACGAAAGGTCAAGTATTACTCCAATATCCGTTGAGCTCTTTCCCAAACTGACCCACGTCAGACACTCCAGTTCACGCGGGCTCAGCGGACGCAGGGTGTGATGATCCTTCATACGCCCCTCTCTAATGGCTCCCGACCACTACAGCCTCAAGAAGAGCTGCAATCAACGAATGAGTCTTGCGGACTGGCCGCAACAATTTTGCGCGAAGGCGCGACGAAACAGCCCATGCTTGGTCGTCCGGCAAGCGTCCGCTAGGTTCAGATGTCGGGCGCCGTGGATAGGGTCGATGGTTGTGCCGGGGTTCGTCACGCACGAAGGCGTCGCATCGACCTGAAGCAGCGGGCCTCAATTCGCGAGGATTCCAACGCCCGACCCCTCCCCGCTTGCAGCGGGATTCCAAATGAATCATGCTTCGTCGTCGGCGCCTGGCGCCGATAGGGGCGTGGAATCCCCTGTGCGAAGGCTGAACATTTCTGGCCGCGACCAGCGCGGCGAACGCTTGGCGTGTGCGAGCGGCGATTTTTCGCCGGCGCGACGGCGACCAGCGCGCGCCCGGTGATTCCCGAGCCGCTTCTCAGCGGCACGTGCTCCTTCGCGAGTTCGCTGGAGCGCGGGTTTTGGCCGATACAAGACAGTGCGACGGGCCTAGTTCCACAGGCCTTGATGAGCTTTACCGGGGTTACGCCGACTGGCTGCGGCGGCGGCTCCGCCGCCACGTGGGCGATGACCAGGCGGCCGATCTGGTCCAGGAAACTTACGTCCGGCTGGCGCCCTATGCGCGTGACGACATCCGTCACCCGAGGGCTTTGTTGCTGCGGATCGCCACCAATCTGCTGCGCGATGGCAAGCGCAGGGAAGCCGTACAGGCCGCTTTCGCCGCCGGAAGTTTCCATCCAACCTCCACGCCTGGAGACCAGGCGGAAGCGGTGCAACTGAAGGAAATTCTGCTTTCCATGCCGTCGCTTTACAGGGACGTCTTCGTCTTGAGCCGTTTTAGAGGTATGACTTACGAAGACATCGCGCGGATACATGGGATCAGCGTGAAAACCGTGGAATGGCGGATGTCCAAGGCCCTGGCTCACTGCCTTGAGCGGCTGGACGACTAGGCGGGACGATGGTCGACAGCGACAAGCGACAGCAGGAGGCGGCTGCCTGGTTTTCCCGGCTGAACCAGCGGCGGGTCTCCACGGACGACGTTCACGCTTTTGCGGCCTGGCGCCGCAACCCGGCGAACGCTGCAGCCTATGCGAAGGCTGAACGCCTGTGGGACGCCGCCGGCGCCCTCGCCTCGGACCCGGCCATCGAACGCATGACCGAGGACGCCGGACGGCGGCAGCCCGGGCGACGGCGCTCCAGGCCTCTCGGCTATCTGGCCGCCGCCGGGGTCGGCGCCGCCGTGGTCATTTGCGCGCTGGTGGGCTGGAGCGTGTTGCACACGCCCACCTACAGGACCGAGATCGGCGAGCGGCGGACGATCAATCTCTCCGACGGCTCGTCGGTCACCTTGGACACGGCCAGCCGCATCGCCGTGCGGATTTCGGGGGACCGACGCAGCATCGACCTCATCGAAGGCCAGGCGTTGTTCGACGTCGCCAGCGACCCTTCCCGTCCCTTCACGGTCATAGCGGGCGCCGTCGAAATCCGCGCCCTTGGCACGCGCTTCCACGTCAGGCGACTCGACGGCGGCGCCAGGGTGATTCTCGCCGAGGGCCGTGTCGCGGTGACTGACGAGCGGACGGTGGACGGCGATTGGACCCTCAGCCCGGGACAGCAGCTGGTCACGACCCGGCCGACGCCTGCGGTCGAGACTGTGGATGTGCCGGCGGCCACGAGCTGGACGACCGGGCGGCTGACGTTTGAAGAGCTACCGCTGCGCGAAGCGGTCGCGGAAATGAACAGGTATTCGAGGGTTCAGCTTGTGCTTGACGCCTCACGGCTTGGCGACATCCCGGTCAGCGGCGCCTTCAACGCCGGGGACATGGAGGGTTTCGCCGCCGCGCTGGCCGATCTGTACCCGGTAACCGTCAGCCGCGCGGACGGGCGGTTGATCATCTCGGATCGCGCGGCCGGCGCCTCCTGAAAATAAATTCCGCAGCCATTCAGGGCGCCGGCCGCCCTGCCCCGTCTCTTCCTCTCACAGCCGCGTCGCGGCTAAAACAAAGGGGGAAGCTCACATGCGCATGGGATTATGCACCACGGCCGCTGCGGCCTTAATGGCGGCCGCGGCGCCGGCCTGGACCCAGACCGCCGCGGCCGTCCGGGACTTTGATGTGCCCGGCGGTCCGCTGGGCCCCGCGCTGGCGGCTTTCGCACGTCAGAGCGGCGATCAAATCCTTTACCCCGCAGACCTCGTCGCGGGGCGCACCGGCCAGCCGGTGCGCGGCCAGATGACGTCCCGCGAGGCGCTTGAGCGTCTGCTGGACGGCGCCGGGCTCGCCTTCCGCCAGAGCCGGCCGGATGTGTTCGTCCTCTATGACCCTGCGCAACGGTCCGGACCGGATCAAGAGACCACGGTGCTGGACGAGATCGTCATCACCGGAACGCTCCTTCGCGGAACGTCGGACGGGCCTTCCCCTGTGGTGGTAGTCAGCCGCGACGACATGGACCGCCGCGGCCATGGCACGGTGGCCGACGCCCTGGCGGACCTGCCCCAGAACTTCGGCGGGTCGGGCAACGAGGCCGCAATCACCGCCGGCGCCGACCGCGCGGGCGGCAACGCCGCCTACGCCTCGGGCGTGAACCTCAGGGGTCTCGGAAGCGACGCGACGCTTGTGCTGATCAACGGCCGCCGCCTGGCCGGCAGCGGAAGCAACGGGGATTTCGCGGACATATCCACCATCCCGGCCAGTGCGGTCAGCCGGATCGATGTGCTCCTCGACGGGGCCTCGGCCCTGTACGGCGCCGACGCCGTGGGCGGGGTGGTCAACATCATCCTGCGTCAGGATTACGAGGGTGCCGAAACCCGTCTCCGGCTGGGCGCCACGGCGGACGGCGCGATGCAGGACCGCCAGATCGGCCAGACACTGGGCCGCCGCTGGTCCGGGGGAAGCCTGCTCGCCGTCTACGAATTCAATCAGCGCGACGCCTTCGCGGCTGCCGACCGCCGCCGGGCGAGCGACGCCGACCTGCGCTGGCTCGGCGGCTCGGACCGACGGCAGTATTACAGCAACCCCGGCAACATCCTGATCCGCGATCCGGTGCTGGGCGAGACCCCGGCCTACGCCATCCCCCCGGGCCAGGACGGCTCCGCCCTGCAGCCGGGCGACTTCCTGGCGGGGCAGGTCAACCTCTTCAACATGCGCGAGGGCGTCAACATCGTGCCCCGCCAGACCCGGCATTCCGGCTTTCTCGCCTGGACTCAGAAGATCGGCGAGCGGGTCGAACTGAGTGCGGACGCCCGCTACGGCCACAGGGCCTATGACACGGTCGCCCCCGGCGCCACGACGGTGCTGACGGTGACCGACGCCAATCCCCACTTTGTCTCGCCCGTTGGGGCGATCTCCCACAACATCGCCTACGCCTTCCATCCCGACCTGGGCAATCCGGTGGTGAGCGGAAAGGCCGAAAGCTTCGGCGCCACTTTCGGCGCATCCATCACCCTGCCGGCCGAATGGCGGCTGAACAGCTACCTGGCCTATGCGACCGAGGGCGCGCGGGACCGCACCGTCGGCCTGTTGAACTCGACCCTGCTGCGCGAAGCCCTCGGCTCGACCCCCGACAACCCGGACACGGCGTTCAGCACGGCGCGGGACGGCTTCTTCAACCCCTTCGGCGACGGCTCGAACAGTCCCGCCGCCGTGCTCGACTTCATCGGCTCGGGCTGGACGAACTCGGAATTCGACACACGCGTCACGACCGCGCATCTGCAACTGGACGGAACCGTGCTGCACTTGCCCGCCGGACCGCTTCGGCTGGCGGTCGGCGCCGCCGTCCGGGAAGAAGACTTCCGTCGCCGCGCTGACAATTTCACCGCCGGCGCCGTTCCGGCCATCGGCGCGCCCGTGACGGCTTCGCGACAGGTGGCGTCTGTCTTCTCCGAGGCGCGGCTGCCCCTGTTCGGTCCGGCCTATCGCCGCCCTGGCCTGGAACGGCTGGAGCTGTCGCTGGCGGCCCGTTTCGAAGACTACGGCGACGTCGGCCAGACCCTCAGCCCGAAGATCGGACTGCTATGGGAGCCCCGATCGGACCTGCTGGTGCGCGCGAACTATGGGGAGTCCTTCAGGGCCCCGGCCCTGCGCGAGATCAATGACGCCCCCCGCGCCGGCCCCAGCATCCTGCCCAGAGGCTCATCCCAGATTCTGTCGATGATCCTGTATGGCGGCAACCCGGACCTGGAGCCGGAGGAAGCCCAGAGCTGGACGGTCGGGGCGGAATACCGGCCCTCCATCGCACCTGGCCTGCGCCTGAGCCTCAACGCCTTCCGCATCGCGTTTGACAATCGCATCGGCCAGCCCACCTCCGAGAACATTCTGACGGCCCTGTCGGACCCGTCCCTGAGCGCTTTCATCCGGGTCATCGACCCCGCCAACAATGCGGCGGACCGGGCTGACATGCAGGCCATCCTCGACCAGCCCACGACCAGCCTGAGGGACCTTTTCCCCGCGACCGCCTACGGCGCCATTGTGGACGCCCGCTATGTGAACACGGCCCGCGTGACCACCCAGGGCGTCGACTTGGGCGCTGCGTGGCCCTTCACGGTCGGGGCTTACGCCTTCAACACCGGCGTCAATCTCACCTATCTGGACCGGTTCGACGCCCAGTCCACCCCGACGTCGCCGGTCGTGTCCCAGCTCGACCGGCCCAACTATCCCGTCAGCCTTCGGGGCCGGACCCATCTGGGCTGGTCGCGGGAGAACTGGTCCGGCGCCGTGGGCGTCAGCCATGTGACGGGCTATCGCGATCTCACGGACACGGCGATCGGCTCCTGGACCACCTTCGACCTAAGCCTCCGCTACGAGCCGACGGCCGGGCCCCTGGCCGGAACGGCGGTGACGCTCAACGTCGACAACCTGTTCGATCGCGCCCCGCCCTTCTACGATTCTCCCGCAGGGGTCGCCTATGACGCGGCCAACGCCGACGTCCGGGGCCGGTATCTGTCGCTGCAGCTCGTCCGGAGCTGGTGATGCGCCCGATCATTCCGGTTCTCGCAGCGGCCCTGGCCGCTGCGGTCCCCGCGTCCGCCATGGGCCAGCGGGCCTTTTCGACCGAGCACCTGTTGTCCATGGAAGGAGTCGGCAGGGCTCGCATCAGTCCGGACGGACAGTGGGTCGCCGTCGAGCGACGGGGACCATGGAACAGCGCGTCCAGCTACCGGTTCGGCAACCTGACCTCCCACCTGCTGAGCCGCCTGGAGGTCTCTCGCAGGGACGGCGACGTCCCGGCCTTGGTCCTGAAGAATCCGGGTGCGGCGGCCGGCTACCTGTCCGGACCCTTTTCCCCCGACGGTCGGCGCATGGTGGTCTACCGCCTGACCGAAGACACCTGGCGTCTGGGCGTGCTGTCGTTCCCCGACCTGCAGGTGCGATGGTTCGACATCACCCCGGAGTATCCCCTCTACGGCCAGACCGTCGCCTGGCGATCCGACACCGAACTGGTGCTGGTCGCCCGGGAAGCCGACGACCTGCCGCTCTTCCTGCGCATGCCCGGCGGCGCGCAGGAGGAAATCTCGGCCCTCTGGCGGACGGCGGCCAACGGGCACGCGCCTTCAGGCGTTTTCGTCACCAGCGGATCAACGCGCAATGAGCGGGCCCGGTCGCGGCCTGCACGCCTGATCCGCCTCAATGTGGAGACCGGCGAAGACCGGGTGCTGGCGCGGGGCGATTTCTTTGACCTGGAGATTTCACCGGACGGCCGCAGCGTCGCAGCCATGAAGAACGGAGAGGACTACCAGATCGGCCCCGACGTCCCGGCCTCCACCGGCGAGTGGCTCAGCCGCAGACGCCTCGTCCTCTCGGACCTGGAAACGGGGCATACCCTGGAACCCCTGCCCGGGCAGGACTTCATCACCCACCTCATGACCTGGTCCCCGGACAGCCGGCGGCTCATCGCCTTCGCCCGCACCGAAGGGCGCGCCTTTCGCGGCGGACGGTTCTGGTCCATCACGGCCGGCGGGGAGTCTGAAGCCCTGGACCTTGGAAACGACGCGCCCTGGATTGACGCGACGTGGGACGGAATCCCCTTGGCGTTCGCCGGTTGGGACGGACGGGTTCCGGTCGTCCAGGTGCGTTCAGCCGACGGCGCGCGGCTCTGGCGGCGGCTATCCCCTGGCGACGACGACAGGTCTGCCCAGGTCGCGGCGCCCGGAGAGCGGCTCGTCTGGGCCAATGACCAGCTGATGGTCCTGAACGGATCGGGCCTTTCTCTTTTCGGCGGCCGCGATTCCATTCTGACCGGCTTCTCCCTCGCAGGACGAAGCTTCGACGGCGGAGATCGCCGCAATCACAACCCCGACCCCGTGTGGTTGGGCCGCCAACCCCTGGTGAACCAGGCCGGCTGCATCACCACCGCCCGGACCACCCGCCCGCACTGCCTGGCGGAAGCCCTCGAGGGAGAGATGATCCTCGCCGCCGCGGCGCAGGACCCCGCCCTCGTCACTCGCCGGCGTTCGACCCTGGGCGCGACAACCGTGACCTTGCGGACACCCGACGAGGCTCGGCGGCTCTTCACCGTCAACCCGACGCTGGAGGACCTGGACTGGGGCGAGGTCATCCCGGTCCGTCACGCCGGGCCGGACGGCGCCGAGCTGACGAGCTGGCTGCTTCTTCCACCGGAGCGCCGCACGACGCCGTCCCCGGTGGTGATCATGCCCTATCCCGGCGACATCCACGCCGAAGCCCCCGGGAGCCTGCAGCCCGGAACTGACCAACGCCACGTCAATCCCCACGTCCTCGCGGCGGCGGGCTATGCCGTGCTCGTTCCCAGCTTGCCGTACGATCGGCACCCGGCGGACCTTCGCGACATCGCCCCGCAGCTTGAGACGGTCCTGGACGCCGCCGCCGAAGCCGGTTGGGTGGACCCGGATCGCGCCGCGCTCGTCGGCCACAGTTTCGGCGCCCAGACCGTCCTGCGGGTCGCGACCCAGACCGACCGGTTCCGCGCGATCATCGCGTCCAACGGATACGCGGATCTCGCCAACATCGCCTATCTTCGGCTTTACTGGCGCGCTATCGCCCGCGACGGCGTGCCCATCACGACCATGTCGGGCTGGGCGGAGACGGGACAGGGCGGCGTCGGCGTACCCTTCGCCTCGGACCCCCTGGCCTATGTGGATCACAGCCCCCTATACGCCGCAGGGCGGATCGTGACGCCGACCCTGCTCATCGAAAGCGACCTGGACGGGGCCCGCCTGGGCGGCCTGTTCGGCGTCCTCTATCGGCTCAACAGGGAAGCGGGCCTGTTGACGGTCTTCGGCGAGGGCCACAGCTTCGCCAGCCCCGGCAATGTCCGCGACCTGCACGACCATGTCCTTGCGTGGCTTGACCGATACCTGGCCCCGTCGGCGCTCGATCCTGGCCAGCCAGGTTCGCAGCCAGGCCTCCAGAACCGCGGTGATCAGCCGGCGATTGCTGGCCGGGCGCCGGATTAGGACCGCCTCTTCCAGACCGCTCGCCATCTCGGCCGTGTCGATCAGGCGGTGACCGGCGAGCTCACCCTCCAGGATGAAGGGCCGCAGGGTGGGCAGGCTGGCGCGCACCACCTTGCCATAGTGCTGTGTCAGGTCGCCCTTGCCACGGCGCGCGATCAACCGGGTCGGCAGGCGCCGGGAGAACGCGAGGCGCGCCAGGGCCCGGTCCCGTGCGCCCTGCGTCAGGACATCGACCGGTATGGACAGACAGTGCTCGATGACCGGCTGGGCCAGCAAGGGCTGGATCAGGTTGGCCTGGCGAGCCCTCAAGGCGTCGCCCCAAAACAGCTGGGTGTTGACCAGCGCTCTGATCTGGGCGGTCTTGGCCGGCGGCAAGTCGCGGCCTCGCAACCAGGGATGGCGCGGGCCTGACGGGTCTGCACCCCCACCATCCAGGGCGCGGCGCGCCAGCGTCCAGGCGGGCACGCCCGTCCATTGCGCCAACCGCGTGAGATAGGCAGGCGAGAGCGCCTGGGGCCCGAGGCGACGAAAACGATCAATGATGATGTTCGGGTCGGCGGCGTACTGGAGCACGGCGTCGCCGCCCTGTCCGCTGACGATACCCGTCGCACCGGATGCCGCGGCGCGACGCGCCATGTCCGCATCATAGGCCGCATCCAGGCCGTTCAGCCCGGGCCGCAGAGCTCGTCCCATGGACATCAGTTGCTCGATCGTGACCGGCGCCGTCGTTTTCCGGGCGAACGCAAGACGCAGGCCCAGCGCCTCGGCCGCCACCCCGGCATAGGCGCGTTCATCGCCCTCCCGCCAGACGCCGTGGTAATTGATGAAATCCGTGTCGCCGGACCGGCCGGCTGTGACCAGGGCCGCGGCGACCACGGCGGAATCCAGCCCGCCCGACAGCTCCCCCACCAGCCGGCCGTGACCGGAGACCAGGGCCGCCGTCGTTCGGTCCACGACGGATTCCAGCGCCGCTGGATCGTCGTCCCACAGGCGCCCGCGGGAGCAGAACCCCACCGGGCTCCAGACCTCCAGGGACTCTGGATGATCGCCAGCCAGGGTGAGTTCGCCGGGCCGGACGGAGACCAGACCCCGTATCCCGAGGCGGTCGGCGATCATCGCGGGGTCATCGAGAAAGGCCGCGAGGGCCTCCCAATCGACACCCACGTGCTCCGGCCACAGCGGGTCCAGCTCCGGCGGCGGCTCGCCGGTCACGGCCGTCAGGCCGTTTGCGCGCCACCAGACGCAATCCAGGGCTCCTGACGGATCACGCAGCAGGGCCAGCGCGCCCGAGGCGTCGTCGATCCAGGCGAGCACATAGCGGCCCCATCCGCGCCCCACCGCCTTGCCTGCAATCTCCACCGACGAGCGGCTTTCGCCGATCAGCGAGGCCAGCGAACGCGAGTCGCCGCGCCAGTCGCCGATCAGGATGTGCCGCCGATGAACCTGCACCGCCTTCAGCCGCGAGCGCGGCCCCAGCCAGACCTCCAGGTCGCAGACGGCCAGCGCGCGGCGCCAGCCTTGGTCGCGCAGCGCCGCCAGGCCGGCTTCAAGCCCATCGGCCGCACCGGCCGGACGGTCACGCCGGTCGATCAGCACATAGCCGTGGGCGTGGGGCGGAGGCGGCGTCATCGGCGGAGGATCGGCGTAAAGGCCTGAAGGCGCTCAAAATCGTCATTGAGACAGACGTCCTCGCACTGGACCCAGCAATGGGCGGAGAACGGCCAGAGACGAACACCGAACACCCATTCGGCCCGAAGGCCGTGTCGCTGCAACCACGCCACCAGCAAGGCCGAGCGTTGCAGGCACTCGCCCCGGAACGGCAGCCAGACCATGATGTCCCAGAACTGGCGCGCCGCAGGCAAAATCTGGTCCGGGTCGCACGACAGGGCGGAGTCCTCCCGCACCAGCTCAAGATAGGGAGCGAGGCCGGGGCGCCGCCGGACCCTGCGCAGATCATTCAGGGCGCCGGCCGCATGGCGAAGTTCCGGCGCGCTCGGGCGCCCGGCTGCAGCCTCATGGATGATGGATCGGGTCGGACTAGCCGGCGCGAGGCGCCGCGGCGGCGCGGGTGTCTCGCGCGTCATGCCGGCCGCCTCCAGCCTCTGGGCCAGCGGACCGGGGCGAAGGCGCGGGCTCGTCGCTGTTCCCTCGAAGCCCGCCGCGCCACCGGGCACACAGAGATAGGCGTCCCTTGTGACGTGAAGGATCACCGCATCCTCGTCGATCAGGGCCACGTGGATGTCTTCACGCAGATGGAAGGTCATGCTGTGCTAACCCGTGCACAGGGGCGTCGGCGGACCGACGCCCCTGCCCGCTCAGGCCTCCTGAACGCCGGGGGGCGTCCATTGGTAGATGGGGTTCAGCTCCATCTCACGGCCACCAGACGTGGCGCGGGTTGAGCGTGCCGCATCGCCCAGGGCGACCATCTCCTGACCGGCGCCGGAGGGCGTCCATTCGAAGATGGGATTCAGCTCGGTCACCTCGCCCCGTTCAACGGCGCGGGTGGCGGCGCCGGCCGCGCCGAGCGGCACCAGGTCAAGGCCGACGCCGGCCTGCTGGTAGTAGTGGACAGGAACCAGTTCGACGAACTCGCCGCACAGGCAGGCGCGCGTCTCGCGACTGGCGAGGCCCAGAGGAATAAAAGTCGGGGTCATCATATGCTCCTTGCGTTTGAAGGGCGGGATCGCCCGGAACCAAGGAAGCGTCCCGCGCACTCTATATTCAAACTATATTTGGTCTATATTCTTGGCCGCCGGGCGCAGGGCCGCGCAAATCTCGCCAGCCCTTCCGATCCTCGCTTCATGGTGGCCATCGATGAGTCGGCGCACAGCGGGAATTTCGCCTGCGAAGAACGCGGCCTCCGCCTCGGCGTACAGAGCGGGCTCTGAAGGACAAACCTGGCTTTCAGCGCGCCGAAGCAGACGCAGGCGCGCCGCCGCGCGTCCCTGGGCTTCAGCGAGGACGACATTGCCGCTGCTCGCCGCGACGCACCGGAACAGCCAGGCGGTTCGGTCCTCCAGGTCCGCGATGTCGGGGGCCGGCTCCAGGCGTTGGGGCGAAGCAAGGGTTTCCAGCGCCCAGAGCAGGCAGCGGCGATGGAGGTCGTACAGCTGCTTCACCTCCTCGGCCGACGGGTCGGGCATGAAGTAGCCGCGCCCCACCCGGCGCTCGACGAGACCCTGGCCCGCCAGCCAGGCCAGGGCTTCGCGCACCGGCGTGGCGCTCAGGCGAGAGGCCTGGGCGATGTCCCGGACGACCAGGGGATCGCCGGCGCGCACAGGCTCGGACAGGCACACACGCCAGGTGGCCCCCATGGCCTCGCCGAACGAATCCCGCGTTCTCATCGCCGCCGGCGCAGCACGCGCGCCGCCTCTCCTGACTACAATCCGCCCATTCATTTGAGCAATCACGCGCTGATGAGCGCGCCCACGACAGATCTTTCCTCGCTCTTTGGCCCCGCTTGCCGATCTTTGCGGACCACCCGCAATAAAGCTGCGTGCGTTTGCTATGCCGCTTTTATTTGCGCTCCACTTGCCCCATTTTTCAACCAGTGGGCGAGCCGCGCGGCCTCGACCAGGGCCGTCGTCGATACGGAAGGGGGAGCCATCGTGGATCCGAAGGAGCGCCGCAGCCAGAGCGAGACCCTGTCCGCCGGCCTGCGCCTGATCCGCTCCCATCGCCGCCTCAAGGCCGCCGACGTGGCCGAACGCATGAACATGGCCCAGCGCTCCTATGAGCATTTCGAGGCCGGGGCCGGCCGCGTGAACCTGGAGCGCATCCACCGGTTCGCGGAGGCCACCGACAGCGACCCCTACGCCATCCTGGCCAGCCTCGCCCTGGGATCGCCCGAGTTCGCCCTTCGCTGCGCCGACAACAAGCTGATGACCATCGTCATGGTGGCGCTGCAGGATTTCGACCGCGACCACGGCGCCCTCGCCGCATCGCTGGATGCGCGCACCCTGATCAACGCCTTCGACCGCCTGTTCAAGGATCTCGGCGAGCTGGCCGTCCAGCGAGATCAGGACGCCCGCGCCTGGCTGGCGTCCGGCGCCGATCGGCTGGTGAAGCCCGTCGGCCCCGAAGAGGCCTGACGGCGCCACCGGAAATCTACCGACGCACGCTTGCGGGATAGCCGCAATCGACTGGCGGCGATTTCCTTAGGGCCATGTCTGGTCCCCTCGCCACTGACACGCTGTCGCCCGCCCTGGACGCCCTGTCGCTCCGGCAGTGGGAGTGCGTACACCTGGCGGCGACCGGGCTGTCCTCGGCCCGCATCGCCGCCAGACTGCGGCTGTCGCCCCGCACGGTCGATGAACATATCGCCCGAGCGTGCCGGACGCTGAACGTCCGCACCCGGGTCCAGGCGGCCGCGATCCTCGCCGGCCATGAGGCTCCGCCTCCAACATCGCCCCGGGCCCGGGGCGTGCCGCCCCGTCCCGTTTCCGCCGAAAGCCGCCCGTCATGCTCGATCTAGCCGCCGTGCTCGATCTCGCCGAGGCCTGCGCGCCCGGCGTGGCGCCGGAGACTCTGGCGGCCGTGGCTTATGTGGAGAGCCGCTTCGATCCCCTGGCGATCGGGGTGAACCGCGGTCCGGCGCCGCCGCTCCGGGCGCGCAGTCGCGCCCAGGCCGTCGCGGCGACGCGCGCTCTGCTGGCGCGCGGCGCCAATCTCGATCTCGGCCTGGCCCAGATCAACAGCGCCAATCTTCCCTGGCTGGGCCTGTCGATCGAGGACGCTTTCGATCCCTGCCGCAACCTCGCCGCTTCCGCCACCGTGCTGCGCGCGGGCTATCGCCCGGCCGGGGCCGAACCCGCCCATCGGCAGGCGGCGCTGCGCGTTGCCCTGTCCCGCTACAACACCGGCCATCCGAACCGTGGCTTGCGCAACGGCTATGTCGCCCGCGTCGAAGCCGCCGCCGCGCGCCTTTCCCTCACCCGACCGATCGCGGCCGACGCCCCCGCGCCGGGCGGGCCGATCCGGCTCGCCGCCGAACCGCCGCCGCCGTCCTGGGACGTGTTCGCGCGCGCGCGCGGCGGCGCCGTCATCACCGTTTCGACTGAGCCCATCGGGAGTTCCTCACCATGACCATCCCTGTCTCACGCCGGCGCCGCTGGGCGGCCGCCGCCATGATCGCCGGCGCCGCCAGTCTGGTGGCCGTCAGTCCGGCCTTCGCCTCCGCCAATATCGAAGGTCTGCTCCAGAACGTGGTGGACCTGCTGACCGGCAACACCGCTCGTCTCCTGGCGGTGCTGGCGGTGGTCATCGTCGGCATACTGTGGATGTTCGGCCTGTTCGACCTGCGCCGGGCCGCCATCGTGGTTCTGGGCATCGTGGTGGTTTTCGGCGCCGCCGAGATCGTCAACCTCATCACCGGGGGCGGCTGATGGCGGACGAACGGCTCGCCGAAGACCCGCTGTTCCTGGCCTGCACCCGTCCGGCGATGGTGATGGGGGCGCCGATGGAGGCCGTGGGCGTCAATGTGATCCTGTCGGGGGTCGTCTTCCTCGTCGGCGGCAGCCTGCTCTATCTGTTGGCCGCCCCGGTGCTGCATCTGGTGTTCCGCGCCATCTGCAAGGCCGACCACAACGCCTTCCGGCTGCTCTTCCTCTACGTGGACACCAAGGGTCGAGCGCGCAACGGCGCCGCCTGGGGCGGCTCTTCCCCGACCCCTCTGCCTCTCGTTCGCCGCCTTACGCCCGGAGGCCTGCGTCATGGCTGACAGCGCGCATTCCCTTCGACGCGAGCCGGCGGTCCGCGGGGCCTTGCCCTACGCCCGCCACGTCAGCCATGAGATCGTCGCCCTGGACACCGGGGCCCTGATGCTGAGCCTGAAGCTGGACGGCGTCAGCTTCGAGACCGCCGACGCGCGCGACCTCAACGATTGGCACGTCAAGCTGAACCAGGCCTGGCGCAATCTCGCCGACGACCGGCTGGCGGTCTGGCACCATGTGGTGCGCCGCCCGATCCAGCTTGCGCCGACAACGGGCCACATCTCGGCCTTCGCCCGCGAACTGTCCGCCGACTATGACGCCCGACTCGCCGCCCGGCGCCTGTTCGTCAATGACCTCTATGTCTCCCTGGTGCTTCATCCGGGCCGTGAGACCGGCGAACGCGCCGGCGCTCTGATACGTCGACTTCGCGCCGCCCGGCGGGGCGAGGCCGAGATCGACGCGACCTTGCTGGGCCGGCTGGAGGAAGCCGCCCGCGACCTGGTCCAGTTCCTCGCCCCCTACGGCCCGCGCCGCCTTGGCCTCTACAAGCACGGCGGCCTCTGGTTCTCCGAACCCATGGAGATGTTCCGCCTGATCCTGACGGGCCGGCCCGAGCGGGTTCCGCTGACCTGCGGCCATCTGGGCGACGCCGTCTATACGTCGCGGGTCATCTTTGGCCGCGAGGCGCTGGAGCTGCGGGACGTGGCCGACACCCGCTTCGCCGGCGTCCTGGCGATCAAGGAGTATCCGTCCGTCACCCGGCCCGGCCTGTGGGACGGCCTTCTGGACGCCCGTTTCCCCTTCGTCGTCTCCCAGTCCTTCGCCTTTCTCTCCAAGTCCGCCGCCCGGGCGGTGATGGAGCGCAAGCAGAACCAGATGGTCGCGTCGCGGGACCGCGCGGCGTCGCAGATCGACGGGCTGGACGCGGCCCTGGACGATCTGGTCAGCAACCGCTTCGTGATGGGCGAACATCACGCCTCGGTGCTGGTCCATGGCGACCATCCTGCGGCCCTGGCCGACCACCTCGCCAAGGCGCGCGGCGTGCTGGCCGACTGCGGTCTGGTGGTGGCGCGGGAGGATCTGGGGCTAGAAGCCGCCTTCTGGGCCCAGTTCCCGGGCAATTTCTCCAGACGCACCCGACCCGCAGCCATCACCTCCCGCAATTTCGCGGCCCTGGCCCCCTTCCACGCCCATCCTGTAGGACGCCCGGACGGCAATCACTGGGGCGAGGCCGTGGCCGTGCTGCGCACCACGGCCGCCTCCCCCTTCTATCTCAACCTGCACCTGGGCGACCTGGGCCACACCTTCATCTGCGGCCCCTCCGGCTCGGGCAAGACCGTGGTGCAGAACTTCGTCCTTGCCCAACTGGAGCGGTTCGGCGTCCAGCAGATTTTCATCGACAAGGACCTCGGCGCCGAAATCTTCGTGCGCGCGTCCGGCGGCGACTATCTGGCGCTGAAGGCCGGCGAGCCGTCGGGCTTCGCCCCCTTCAAGGCCTTGACGCCATCGCCGTCCAACCGGGCTTTCCTCGCCCGTCTGGTCCGCGCCCTGGTGGAGCGGCCAGGCGAAACCCTCAGCGTGGGCCAGCGCCGCGCCATCGACGACGCCGTCCGGGCGCTGGAGGCCTTGCCGAAAGCCAGGCGCTCGCTGTCCGCCCTGAGAAGCCTGCTCGGCCAGGGCGACGCGGGCGGGATCGGCGCCCGGCTGGAACGCTGGGTCCAGGGCGGCCCGCTGGGCTGGGTGCTGGACAATCCGGAGGACGCCGTTGCACTCGACGCCCGGCTGGTCGGCTTCGACGTCACCACGATCCTGGACGACGCCGAGGTGCGCGCGCCGGTGATGCTCTATCTGCTGCACCGGATCGGCGAACGGGTGGATGGCCGCCGCCTGGTGCTGGACATCGACGAGTTCTGGAAAGCCCTGGGCGACCCGGCATTCACCGATCTGATCCGCGACGGACTCAAGACCTGGCGCAAGCAGAACGCAGTGATGATGTTCGGCACCCAGTCGCCCTCGGACGCCCTGGCCTCTCCGATCGCCCCGGCCATCCTGGAACAATGCGCCACCAGGATTTTCCTGCCCAACGCCCATGGTCAGGCCCGCGACTATGTTGAGGGCTTCGGCCTGACCGAGACCGAGTTTCGCCTGGTCCGCGATGAGCTGACCCCGGACTCCCATCGCTTCCTGGTCAAGCAAGGCCACGCCAGCGTGGTGGTGGAGTTGGACCTGACCGGGCTGGACGACGCCCTGGCGATCCTGTCCGGCCGGGCCGGGACCGTCGCCCTCCTTGACCGCCTCAGGGCCGAGCACGGCGACGCCTATGCCCAGTGGCGCGACGCCTTCCACCAGCAAAGGAGACTCCCATGATCCGCCATTCCCTCGCCGCGGCCTCGGCAGTCGCCGCTCTTCTGCTCGCCGCCGGCGCCGCCCAGGCGCAGATGGTGGTCCACGACCCGACGTCCTATGCGCAGCTGGTGCGCGAGGCGCAGACCGCTCTTCAGCAGCTGGAGCAGTTGCGCGAACAGGTCCGCCAAGGCGAGGCGCTGTTCGACAGCCTGAACGATGTGTCGGACATCAATCGCGTGGCCCAGGCGCTGGGCCTGCCCGAGGTGCGCAGTCCGCTGCCCGACCTCCAGGCGCTGCGGGCCGCCGCCGAGGGCGACCTGTCGGCGCTGGGCGCCCTGGCGGAACGCGCCGACGCCATCCGCGCCGATATGCGCCTCTACACGCCCCCGGCCGGCGACGTCCCGGCCGCGGATCGCTACTATCACGAGGCGCTGGAGCGGGCCGGCGCCCGCACCGCCCGCGACCTGGCGGTCGGGGAGGCTGTCGGCGCCGCCGCCGACCAGCGGCTGGAAGGGCTCGAGGTCTTGCGCCAGGCGCTCGACACCGCCCCGAACGCCCGCGCCGTGATGGACCTGGAAGCACGGCTCGCTGCCGAACAGGCCCTGATCCAGAATGAACAGGTGCGCCTGCAGGGCCTGGCCATGACCCAGGCGGCCGAGGAACGGCTGGAGGCGCAGCGCGCCCGCGAGCGCGCCGCCGCCGCCCGGGACGACCGCCTGGCCACCTACCGGCAGGCGATCCAGTGAGAGGCGTCCTCCCGATCCTGGCCGTCCTGGTCCTCGGCGCCTGTGCGCAGGCCGACGACACGGTCGAAACCTTCGCCGCCGATCAGACGGCGGCGGAGGCGGCCGTGGCCGATTGCGCCGGCGGCCGGCGCACCCTGGACTGCGACGCCGCCCGCGAAGGTCTGGCGCAGGGCCGGAGCCGCGATCGCGAAGCCCTTTATCGTCAGGCCTTTTGAGGAACCTCCGCCATGAGCTTCCGCGTCTTCGAACCCAGCTATGACTTCATCGACGACCGCCTCAACGTCTTCTTGGGCGATCGGCTGTCATCGGTGATCGCGGTGGTCGAGGGTCCGCTGCGCGTGGCGCTGGTCCTCTATGTGCTGCTCTACGGCTACGCCATCCTCCGGGGGGCGATCGCGGAGCCGGTGATGGATTTCGCCATCCGCTCCATCAAGCTCGCCTTCCTCTACGCCCTGGCGACGACGGCGGCCTACTCCAGTTTCGTCACCCAGCCGCTGTTCGTCGACCTGCCGGACGCCCTGACCCAGGCCGTCAGCGGCTCGGGCGCGCCCGATGTGGGGGCGGCCTTCGACCAGTTTCTCGCCTATGCCGGCTATCTCAGCGAGACCATCGCGCGTGAGGGATCCATGTTCGACCCGGCGCCCTATGTGGTCGCCGTTGCCGTGCTGCTCATCGGCGCCCTGGCCTGCGCCATCGGTTTCGGCGTGGTCATGGTGGCCAAGCTGGCGCTGGCGCTGCTGGTCACCCTGGGGCCCATCTTCATCGCCGCCGCCCTGTTCGACGCCACGCGTCGCTACTTCTTCGGCTGGCTCAGCCAGGCGGTGAACTATCTGGTTCTGTTCGCCCTCATCATCACCATCTTCCAGCTGATTCTGGCCCTGGTCCGGGACCAGTGGGGCGCCATCGAAGGCCAGGACCCGATGGTGGGCGGGCTGATCTTCATCGCCCTGTGTCTGCTCGGCGCGATCTTCTTCCTGCAGACCCCGGCCATCGCCGCGGGCGTAGCCGGCGGCGCCAGCGCCGGCCTCGCCGATTTCGCCAACGCCGCCGCCCTCGGCTCCAGCCGCTCGGGCCGCGCCTCCGGGCCGCTCGAGGCGGGCCGGGCCCCGCCGCGCGGCGGCGGCTCCATTCGACCCCAAGGACGCTGACCCATGCGCACCCTCCTTTTCCTCGCCGCTTTCTTGCCCCTCGCCCCCGGCTGCGCGTCTCTGGCGACAGACCGCCTGCCGGTCTGCGACGGCCAGGCCCGCCGCCCCGCCAACCCCCACGGATCCGTGCTCCTGCCACCCGCGCCTGTGGCTGGGGAACCGGCGACCGATCCCGCGGAGCCGTCGGACTCCTCCGCAGCCAGCCCGACGGGAGGATGCCCGTGAGCGCCGTTCCGTCCAGGGAGCTGAAGCGCTATTTCGCCGAGGCGAAGCGCTGGGATCAGGATCGATTGGGGGCCGCCATGCGCTCCAGACGCCTGGCCTGGGTCGTGGCCGCCACAGCCGGAGGGCTCGCCATCGCGGCCACCCTGGCCGTCGCCGGCCTGGCGCCGCTGAAGACGGTGGAGCCTTTCGTCATTCGCGTCGACCAGACAACCGGCGCGGTAGACTTGGCCCGCGGCCTTTCCGAGGAGACCGGCCCGGTCCGCTACGACGAGGCGGTCAGCAAATACTTCCTCGCCCGATATGTCCGCGCCCGCGAAGGCTATCTCCATGCGGCGACCGAGGAGAATTTCCGGCTGGTCTCCATCCTCTCGGCCCCGTCCGAACAGCGACGCTGGGCCGACCTGTTCCGGGGGACCAACCCGGCCAGCCCGCAAAACCTCTACGGCCAGGCGGCCGAAGCCTCGGTCTCGATCCGGGCTGTGGGCTTCATCAATCCGGAGGTGGCCAACGTCCGCTACCGACGCACCGTGCGGCGCGCCCAGCAGGTGGAAGAGAGCGACTGGATCGCCACCATCGGCTTTTCGTGGACGCGCGCGCCGATGACCGAGGCCGACCGGCTGCGCAATCCCCTGGGTTTCCAGGTGCTCTCCTATCGTACCGACCCGGAGGTGATCCGATGAGACCGCTCGCCGCGCTGTTCGGCGCATCCGTCCTCGCCCTGGCCGCGCCCGCCACGGCTCAGGACGACCGCATCCGCGACCTGACCTATACGCCTGGCGCCGTCTACGCCATTGAGGGCGCCTTCCGCACCGCGACCCAGGTCATCTTCTCGCCGGACGAGACCATCCGCCACGCCGCCATCGGCGACAGCGTCGCCTGGGAGGTGGCGGCCGAGGGGTCTGTGCTGTTCCTGAAGCCTCGCGAACGCCACGCCCCCACCAATCTGCTGGTCGTCACTGAAGGGCCCGGCGGAATCCGGCATTACGCCTTTGAGCTCGGCGCCCCGGGCGGGTCCGCCGCCGTCTACCAGGTCCGCTTCCGCTATCCGGCCGACGAGCGCGCCGCCGCCGAGGCCGCCCTGGCGCGCGCCGCCGAAGCCGCCGAGACCCGTCTGGTCGGGCTCGAGCTGGCCCGGGGCGCCGTGGAGGGCCGCCGCAACCTGGCCTATTCCGTTCAGGGCGACCCTGCCCTGCAGCCCAGCGAGATCAGCGACAACGGCCGCTTCACCGTCCTGCGCTTCCCCGGCGGCCAGGCCATCCCCGCCCTGTTCGAGGCGGACGGCCAGACCGAACGGCTGGTGCCCTATGACGTCCGGGGCGAGTTCGTGGTCATCCATGGCGTGGTGCGCGGCCTGCGCCTGCGGCGCGGCCAAACGGTCCTTTGCATCTACAATGAGGCGTTCGACGATCGGGCCGGGGCGACGGGCACCGGCACGGCCTCGTCCCAGGTCGAGCGCATTCCGACGGGAGGCGCGTCGTGAGCGAGCCGAATGATCCGATCGACTCCCGCCCCGAAGACGACGTCCCCGAACCCCGGAGTCCGCAGGAGACCCCGACCACGGCGGACCGGTCCATTTCCCCGGTCGCCGGGCGTCTGGGCGGGCCGCGCAGCCGCTGGATCACCCTGGCCGCCCTGGCGGCGGGCTGCGGCGCCTTCCTGTTCGCCACCTGGGACCAGGGCGACCGCCCGGCCCGCGCGCCCTCCGATGAACCGGCCCGGCAGTTCGTCCCTTTTGAGCCCGCCCCGCCGCCGGCGGAGCCGCCGCTGCTGTCCGGCCGCGACCCGGATCCAGAGGCGCCCTCGCTGACGGGCGAGCCCGTGCCCGCGCTCGACGCCGGCGCATCCGCCCCCCCGGAGGCTGGCGGCCCATCGCCCGAGGACCAGCGACGCGCCCTGGCCGAAAGCGCCCGGCGCGCCCCGGTTCTCGCCTACAGCCGCGCCGGCGGCGGCGCGCGCCCGACCTTCGGCGAGGGGCTCGAGATCGAACCTTCCGACGCCGCGGAACCCACGTCCCTGGACCGGCTGCGGCAGGCCGGCCCGATCGATCGGGCCCAGGCGGACCGCCTGCCCGACCGGCGCTTCCTCCTCACCGCCGGCTCAAGCCTTCCCTGCATTCTGCAGACGGCCATGGACAGTTCCACGCCCGGCTTCGTCAGCTGCATCACGCCCCGCGACGTCTGGTCCGACGACGGCGCCGTGGTGTTGATGGAGCGGGGCACGCGGGTTCTGGGCGAGTATCGCTCCGGCCTGCAGCGCGGCCGCGGCCGGCTGTTCGTTCTGTGGACCCGCGCTGTCACCCCCGAGGGGGTGGCCGTGACCCTGGCCTCGCCGGCCGCCGACGCCCTGGGCCGGGCCGGGTTCGACGGCCGCATCGACAGCCATTTCTGGGAGCGGTTCGGCGGCGCCCTTGTGCTCAGCATCGTCGACGGCGCGGGCCATGCCGCCATGGACGCCGGCGCCGGGCGCGGCATGGTCCGCGCCCCGTCCGACGCCGCCTCGGTCGCCCTTCAGGAGTCCGTCGGCATTCCCCCGACGCTCAGGAAGGACCAGGGCAGCGAGGTTTCCATCTTCGTGGCCCGGGATCTGGACTTCGCTTCGGTCTATCGGCTGAGGTCGCGCTGATGGGCGACACCGCCGTCCTCGACCACTACCTGGCGCCGCTTCGCCCGCTGCTGGAGCCCGCCGACGTCACCGAGCTGGTGATCAATCGGCCCGGCGAGGTCGGCGTCGAACGATCCGGCCGTTGGACTTGGCGGGACGTGCCGGAGCTGTCCGAGCCCTGGTTGCGGACCCTGGCCGTGGCGGCCGCCGCCCATACCCGCCAGGACGTGGGGCCGGACCGGCCGATCTGCTCCACCGTCCTGCCCGGCCAGGAACGCTGCCAGATCGTCCTGCCGCCGGTGGTCCCGGAAGGCACGGTGTCCCTCACCATCCGCAAGCCCTCGCGGCGGCGGCTGACCCTGCAGGATTTCCAGGCCGGCGGCCTGTTCGAGACCACGGCCGTGGCCCGCGACGACGAAATCCACGCCATCGACGCGGAGTTGATCCGGCTGCGCGATCAGGGCCACTGGCCGGCCTTCTTCCGCCTGGCCGTGGAGGCGCGCCGCAACATCCTGGTCTCCGGGGCCACCGGCTCGGGCAAGACCACCTTCGCCAAGGGCCTGATCGATCTGATCCCGGCGGACGAACGGCTCCTGACCATCGAGGACACCCGCGAACTGGTCGCGCCCCACCGCAACATCGTCCACATGATCTATTCCAAGGACGGCCAGGGTCTGGCGCCGGTCGGGCCCAAGGCGCTTCTGGAGAGCGCGCTTCGCATGCGCCCGGACCGCATCCTGCTCCAGGAGCTTCGGGACGGCAGCGCCTTCTTCTTCCTCCGCAACGTCAACTCCGGCCATCCGGGCTCGATCACCACGGTCCACGCCGATTCCGCCGCCCTGGCCTTCGAGCAGTTGACCCTGCTGGTGCGGGAATCCGAAGGCGGCCGCGATCTGCCGCGCGACGATATCCGGGCCCTGCTGCATCTGCTGATCGACGTGGTGGTGCAGATGAAGAAGGTGGAGGGCCGCTTCCATATGACCGAGGTCTGGCATGAGCCGCTTCGCAAGCGCAGCAACGCGGCCTGACGCCGCCAGACTGGCCGTCGGCCTCCTGGCCGCCCTGGTGTTCGTGACGGTGGGCGGCGGGACCATCGCCCTGGTCGGCCTCGGCCAGTTTTCCGGCGACATCGACCCCGCGAGGGTCCCCGCCTGGTTCTGGTACTACCGCGGCGATCCCCAGGTGCGGCGCTGGCTCCTCATCGGCGCCGCCTCCACCGGTTTGCTGGTGCTGCTGGCCGGGGCGGGCGCCGCCCTTTCCCGGCGCCGGCCCCTCCACGGCGCCGCCCGCTGGGCCACCGGGGCCGAACAGCGCGCCGCCGGCCTGCGCGCCGGGGGCGGAATCCTCCTCGGCCACGCCTCGGGCGGCGGCTTCCTGGTCTCGGACGGGCCCGAGCATGTGATGCTCTACGCCCCGACCCGGACGGGCAAGGGCGTGGGGGTCGTGATCCCCAATCTCCTGGCCTGGCCCCATTCGGTCGTGGCGCTGGACATCAAGCGCGAGAATTTCGCCGCCACGGCGGGCTTTCGCGCGGAGGGCGGCCAGCGGGTGCTGCTGTTCGACCCCCTGGCGCTCGACGGCCGCACGGCGCGCTTCAACCCGCTGGGCCACATCAACCGCGCCGACCCCACCGCCGTCCTGGACGAACTGCAGCGCATGGCCGCCATGCTGTTCCCCGGCCACGACCATGCCGATCCGTTCTGGGCGGAAGCCGCCCGCACGGGCTTCATCGGGGTGGGCGCCTATGTGGCCGCCAGCCCGCCCCTGCCCTTCACCCTGGGCGAGGTCTTCCGCCAGCTGACCGGGGACGACCCGCGCCGGCGCTTCCCCGCGGCGATCGAGGCCCGCCGCCAGGCCGGCGATCCGCTGCCGCCCGCCTGCGCCTCGGCTCTCCATGACTTCTGCAGCTCCAGCGAGAACACCTTCGCCTCCATCCGACAGTCGATCACCACCCGCATGGGCCTGTGGCTGAACCCTGCGGTGGACGCGGCCACCAGCGCCAGCGACTTCGACCTCCGCGACCTGCGGCAAGGGACGACGTCACTCTATCTCGGCGCGACCCCCGACAACCTGCTGCGAGTGGCCCCGCTCTACAGCCTGCTGTTCCAGCAGCTGGTGGATCTCAACAGCCGCCGCCTGCCCGGACCCGACGACCAGCCGGTTCTGGTCCTGCTGGACGAGTTCGCCCGGCTCGGCCCGGCGCCCGTGCTGGCCCACGCCTTCTCCTGGGTGGCCGGCTACGGGCTGCGGCTGCTGCCGGTGATCCAGAGCCCGTCGCAGCTGCGTGGACTCTACGGCCCGGATTTGGCCGAGGACATCCTCGCCAACTGCGGCGTGGAGGTGGTGTTCGCCCCCAAGGCTTTGAAGACCGCCCAGGACCTCAGCGAACGCCTCGGCGCCTACACCTATAAGGCCCAGAGCCGCAGCCGCCCGCGCGGCCTCGGCCCCGGGCGGCGCACCCTCACCGCCTCGGACCAGCGCCGGCCGCTGATGCTGCCGCAGGAACTGATCCAGCTGCCGTCATCCGCCCTGATGGTGTTCAAGGCCGGAACCCCGCCGATCCGCGGGCGCAAGATCGTCTACTACCGCGAGGCGGCGTTCCGCCGCCGCCTGCGTCCGCCACCCGAGATCGCCCGCGCCCCCGCCCCGGCGCCGCCGACCCAGCCGGGCGGCGCACCGGCCTATCCTGTTTCATCGCCAACCCCGGAGGACCCCGAGATGGAATTCGACGCCATCGTCCGCGCCTTCGCCGAGGAGGGGCTGCCGCCGCCCGCCCACGGCGCCTCGGAAGGCGAGGTCCGCGACTGGCTTGACCGTGTCGCGGCCGCGCCGCCGTCGCCGGCCCGGGAGCGTGCGCCATGACCGATGCGACCCCATCGCGCGACCGCGCCAAAGCCGGCACGGCCGCCAACCAGATCGGGCCGGATCGCGCCCGGCCCGGCGAGCCCCGGGCCCGCTCGGTCGCCAAGGGCGACGTGCCCCAGACCCTGCTGGACCGCTATCTGATCGAGCGCGACCTGAGGGGCCGGCCGGAACGCTTTTACCGCGATCACCGGACGGCCGACCCGGCCTTCCGGGACACGGGCCGGCGGCTGAGTGCCGACCGGGCCTATCCGGACACCGTGGCCGACATGCTCAAGGTCGCCCGGCATCGCGGCTGGTCACGCCTGAAGGTCGAGGGCGAGGCGGCCTTCCGGCGCGAGGTCTGGGTCCAGGCCCGGGCCATGGGGCTGGAGGTCCAGGGGTATCGCCCGCGAGACCGGGACCGAGGGGCGGCGGGCCTGCCGCACGGCCGGGCACAGCTCGAACAGCGGCTGCGCATGGCCTCCACCGTGGTCCGCACCCTGATCGCCGCCCCGGAGGCGCAACAACGTCTGATCGCCCATGCGGCCGCGCGGCTTGGCCTGGACAGGGAGACCAGGACCCGCCGGTCTCCCGAGATTCGGCGGGCGCGGACGCGCTGAGCGCAGCCTAGAGGGCCAGCGCCCTGGTCAAATCCTCATGTTCGAAGGCGCTCTGCATGCGCTTGATCTCCGCGGCCCGCGCGCCTCGCCGCCCCGCAGCCTCCCGCCAGGTCGCGGTCACCTCGGCCACGGCCTTGACCGCCGTCCGCGCATCCGCCGGCGGCAGGTTGAAATACCCGGCCACCTCCAGCACCAGACCCAGGTCGCAGTCGAAGGCGTCAGGACCGATCCCGGTGGTCATGATCCGCGCCCGTACATCGGTCGGAGTCGGATTGACATCATAGACCGGCGACAGCCGCCAACCCGCCTTGCCAGACCAGAGGAAGCCGTGATTGCGCAGATGATCGTCCACATTGGAGACCAGCACATTGAACACCATGCGCCGGTAAAGTTCGGCGGCGTCGGCGCCGACATCGGCGCCCACGCCGGCGAGCACGTCCATCAGCTCGGGATAGCTGGCCTGCTCACCGTCCCTGAGCCCCATCATGGACAGGGCGGACAGGAAGGGAATGCGCCGGGCGCCGTCCCGATCGAAGCGATGGGACAGCAGCACCGGCTTGCCCGCCGCGACCACCAGATCGTGTTCGGCTGTCCGGATGCCCGCCTGCTGCGCCAGATCGAGCGCGACCGCCTCCCAGGTCTCCAGACTGTAGTCGTCGGTCTCCTTGGGAAATTTGGCGATCGACAGCCGGCCGTGCTGGTCGATGACCGAAGCCTTGGGCCGCGCTCCGCCGAGGGAGGAGCCCGGCGCGAAGATCATCTGCAGATCCTCCTCCGTCTCCTCATCACGGCCGATGCGTTCGGTGATCTGCAGCAGGCGGCCCAGTTCCAGGGCGCCCGGCACGCCCTGGCCGCGCTCGCTCAGGAAGACGTCGCCGCCGGCCAGGCGGAAACGCAGGGCGCCCAGACGCGAGACGTCGGAGACGCCGAGCAGATAGTCCACGTCCTGCAGGGTGCGGACCGGCCGCTTCTCCCGTTCGGCCGCCTTGCGCTCGGCCCGCTGCATCAGACGCCGGCCCCAGGTGTCCGGGGCGGAGTCTCCGATGGCCCCGAACAGCGGCGCCCCGTTCGCGGGGACGAAGGCGCCCCGGGTCAGTTGCAGGGCCGGCTCAAGCGAGAACCGGGCCGCGTGATCCAGCCAGGCGTCGTGATACTCGAAGGTGACGGTTTCCTGCCCCCGGCCAGGCCGCCGCCGCAATGTGCCGACCCGCAGGGCTTCGCCGTCCAGGTCGATGTGGACCTCCACGTCGGTCATGACGACGACCTTGTCTTCCGCGGCAGGCGTGCGCGCTGAGGCAGGGCTCCGGCCGCCAGGGTCAGGCCCGTCTCGTCGCGGCGGGCGTCGGCCACATCGCTCAAACCGTCGAGAAGCCCCAACGCCTGGAGGACGGCGGCGTAGATGCCGATGCCGACGCCGGGATCGCCGGCCTCGATCCGCTGCAGGGTCGGGCGGCTGGTGAAGGCGCGCGCCGCCACCACGCTCGCGGGCAAGGCACGACGCAGCCGCGCCTCCTTGATGTCGAGACCGAGCTTTTTCAGGCTGCGGCGAACCGCCAAAGGCGCGCGATGGGGCGTCGGCATGTAAACATCTCTTTCCGTAAACGCGACTTTACGTAACACGAAGTTGACATTCTGTCAGCCAAAGATTGACGACCCATCAAGCGCGCCACGGTGTGTGGTCGCTAACGCCCTGTGCGCAGCGGCGCTCGCCGGGGATCACGAGAGGCACGAAAGCCCGGTTCAGCGCCCCACGCGGATCAACGAGGCTGCCTGGAGAGATGGTTCTGCAGTGAGGCCGACGCTGAAGCTGCGGGAGGGCGGGCTCCAAGGGGCTGAGACTTCCGCCGCCCTGGCGCTCAATCATCCACATGAATCCGGAACAAACGGCGAACTTTTACTCGACTCCGAGCCCCTCCAGGCCGTAGCGATCCACCCGGGTCGGCGGTCTTTCCTGGGGAGTCCGCTGTGAGCGAAACCATCATAATCATCAGGCGCATGGCCGAGGCCGCCGAGGGCGACCTTGGGGCGGACTTCCGGGCCGGCCTGTGTGTCGGCATAGCCGAAGCCCAGCGACTGGCGCCCGGCTTTCTGGAGGGCATACGCCGAACCGAAGGACAGCGGCCCCTGGCCAACATCGCCCTGCGCGCCTCCCGGCTGAGGGCGGAATGAGCGGACACAAGGGCATCTCCACAAAGCAGGCGCTCACAATCGAGGACCTGGCTGAGCTGGTCGAGATTCACAGGCGGCTGCAGCGCATGCACAGCACCCTGAACCACGCTTCCGTTCAGCAGCTACCGCTCATGGCGGCGTCCGCCACTGTGAAGGCGGCCTGGGCTGAACTGAGCGGCGCGGGATGGGCCTGGGCCTATCCATCGACGGCGATGCCCCTGGATGGCGTTCCGGCGGAGGTGAAGGCCCGAGAGCGACACGAACACAGGCCCATGCGCCCCATTGGCCCCCTAGCAACCGAAGACCTCGAACCGAACACATCTCCGCATACGCAGAAGGCCCCGCCGGTGCGAACCGGCGGGGCCTGATCAAGTCATCTGATCGCGGTCCTCAGTCTGCGGCGCCGAACCCCGCGGGGCCGCCGGCGCCCTGCGATCCTTCGCCGCCCGTGGCGGGCGCGCCGCGCTCCTGGCCCGGCTGGTTCTCGTTGGGGGTCAGTTCGGGCGTATCCCCGTCTACAGGCTGGCCCTGGTCGTTGTTTTGTTCATTCGCTTGGTCGGTCATGGCACTCTCCAATGGTTGCTCCGGCCAACCGGGGGAAAGGGGCGCTTGTTCCCCCGGACTCCCCGATGAACCGGCTTCGCGCTAACCTCGGCCCATGTCGCCGCTGGATCCGCCGCCGCTCACGCCCATGACCGTCCATCGGTCGCTCCTTCCGGACATCCGCCGCGGGTCCGTATTCATTCTGGGCGAGGAAGAACTGCTGGTGGCCGACGAGCCGCGCATTGAGGGTGAATTCTGGCGCTTCCACGCACGGCGCAACGAGCGGCCGAACGCATGAGGCCCCGCCTCATATCCGTTGTGGGCTGGGCGACCGCGGGCGTCATCGCCCTGGTCCTCATCATCAACGATGACGTCCGGAACGCTCTGCCGGAGGCGCTCCGGGGATCGCCGTACTGGATTCTTGGAAGCGCCTCGGGTTTCGCCCTGTTCTGGGGCGTGCGCCGGCTGTCGAGAGCGCTTCGCCCCGAACGGACGCCGGCCGACCGCTGATGTGCAATCTGTACTCAATCCGCAAGGGTCCGGCCGCGATCCTCGATCTGGCCCGCGCCATGCGGAACGACGCAGGCAATCTGGCACCGGGCGACATCTGGCCCGACGACGCCGCACCTGTGGTCCGCGCCGATGCCAACGGCGAACGCATCCTGAGCAGGGCCCGCTGGGGCATGCCCTCCCCCGCCTTCGCTCTGGAGGGCAAAAAGACGGACAGGGGCGTCACCAACATCCGCAACACCCGCTCCCCCCACTGGCGCCGCTGGCTGAGCGCCGCAAACCGCTGCTTGGTCCCCCTGACGGCCTTCAGCGAGCCAGGCCGCAACGCCGAGGGCAGATACGAACCGGTATGGTTCCGCCTGGCGGGCGATGACCCGGAACCCCTCGCCTTCTTCGCCGGCGTCTGGACGCCCCGCTGGACCAGCGTCCGCAAGCTGAAGGAGGGCGAGGTGTCCGCCGACCTGTTCGGCTTCCTGACCTGCGAGCCCAATGCCGAGGTCGCCGCCGTCCACCCCAAGGCCATGCCCGTCATCCTGACCGAATCCTCCGAGCTCGAGCTCTGGATGACGGCGCCGTGGGAGGTCGCAGCAGAACTGCAGCGACCGCTGCCCGACGGATCGCTTCGACGGTTTGAACCAACCGATCAGTCCTAGCTGGTTCCACACCACCTCGGGCGTCATCCGCTCCGATGCTGCTCGTTTCGCAGTCGAACTCTCAGCGGGCTGTTGCCACCACAGCTCGGCCTTCCGGTGCCCGGTTCGCGCGTACCCCGAGCGTCCGCAAGCGACGCATAGATGATCCCACCTCGGTCCGGGGCAAGACCGAGCCTGACGGACGGACGCGTCGTTTTTGGTCGTAGAGTCGGTGCGAGGTGTCGAGAGACGGAGGGAATGCGAGGATTTTGGGGCCAACCCATGGCAAGCCGCGAGGGGCCTGAGGAAGGTTAGAAGTGTGTTCTCGGCGGCGGCGAACTAACATGTCCCGCCCTGGGATGCGCGGACACTCGGGAAGGCCTAAGGGATGCGCGGAATCAGGACGCGTTCTCATCCTCGCCGTTCAGCTCGGTCGACCCACGCCCTTGCAGGCGGCCTCGTTGTCCGGCGCCCAACTGGGCAGCGTTACGAGCCGCCAATCGGAATTCTGCCAGACCGATCATTCGCGTGGATGGGATCAGGTCCTAAAGCGCGTAGCGCGCCCAGTTGATCCGGACATAGTCCGCCATGCCGCGAGCGGGGCTGTAGTGAGGGTATAGGCCCTTGAATGCGGCGAGCGCTGCTTCGAGCGTCAGGCCGCGGAAGGAGTCCGTGTGCTTGACCATGTAGAGAAATGCGATCGTGGGCGACCTGGAGGCGCCTTGATTGCAGTGCACGAGCACCTTGTCCAAGCCGATCCTTTCGTGAATGGCGGCCAAGGCGGCATCCACGAGTTCGGCGCCGATGTAGTTGACGTTGTCGACATCGACCAAGTTCAGGATCAACCGGCCAGGTCGATGCGCAATCAGATATTCCGGATGATCCTTGGATGCAGCCCTACCCGAATAGCCGAGCGCTTGGCGATGGTAAGGCTCCTTGCAGGCATGGATGATGAACCAGCCCGGGGCGCCCCGGGTTTGGCGCTCGTCGTGCTCGGAGCCGACATAAAGGTTCGGGAACACCTCGATCATTCTAGCCCCCTCTGTGACCAAGCGGTCGGATTCGCAGGCTTACAGCCAACACGGGATGTCCGGTAGCAATTAACACGGAAAGATTGATCTAATTCCCTAAGAGGCGGATGGTTAGCCTCTACGGGGGTGGGCGATGATCCAGAACTTGCATGCGTCAAAGGCGGCCTATTTCTATGACGTGGCTGAGCGCATTACCGACAAGGCCATCGATGAGCTATTTCGCGATCTGAGGCGGCAGGCGATTGAGCCCACGCAGAACTTCTTTCGCCATGATCGGGAGGCCCTCAACGGCGCCCGATGGTCGGCCATCTGTTTCGCCCATCATCGGAACCCCGGCTTTCTCGATCCTCCCCCGCGGCTGAAGGAGCGAGTCTACGGTTTTCTCATGCTTGTGGAACATGAGGGTAAGGTCGCCGTCCTCAAGTCCGGCCTCGATCTGACGACGGCCTTCAAGTCCAGGCATCTGGACCGGATCGACGCCGAGCGGGTCGAGGCGGCGCTTGCCCATAGCGACGCCATTTTTGAGAAGATGCGCCTGCGCAACCTCAGCCCGTCGAAGCACGTCCTGCGGTCAAAGATGCTGGAATCTGAAGACCTGCGAAACGTCGTGGGACCCGCCGGCAGCAGTCGGTTCGCGCCTCAGGGCTATACCCTGCGCCGCGATGACAGGCACTATACGACGACGCCCAGCACGGGACGCATCTCGCAGCGATCAGACACGGCAGGGCACGAAGAGCTCGTGCCCTGGTGTGTGGGCATGATCGATGAACTCAGAAATCAAAACGCTCCGGTCGCTGCATTTTTGCGGACATTCGCGCGGTCGGTCAGCCTGGCGACCTACGGAGGCCGCCTGCAGCCCACCTTCTTTTCGGTCAACACGGCGTTGTTGGCCGAGGAGCTTCTGGATGAGCACGGCCCGCTGCGGCTCGTGAGGGAGGATGGGGGGCAGCCGGTTGCTTTATCCCATGGAGAGGCGGCGGGCGTCCTCGAGTCGCTCGGCGCGAGTTTGGCGGTCCGCACAGTCAGGAAGGAGCTTCGCCTGGAGCCCACCGAGGGCCGCCGTCGAACGCTCGGCAAGCTCAAGATCAACAAGGGGCGCATCAGCCTGCGCAGTCTTGATCTGGCGGCCGCCGAAAGCCTGATCGTCGAACGCAAGACTGCCGGTCTTGGCAAGGATCCGGAGGGGCAGTCCCTGCGGTCGTACATCAACCGCGAAAGCCGCTTCATCGTCCTCTTCGAGGACCTGGCCTTGGCCTATATCGACGGCAACCTGTACCGCGACGATGTTTTGGCGGCGGGGGGCGAAGACCTGTTGAGATACCTTCTCACGGAGCGCTCTCTGGCGGACGCGGTCAGCGAAAAAGGCGGATTGACGCCGGTTCAGACGGTATTCGATCAGAATTCGGTGTTTGGGGTGGTGGTCAATCAGATCGCTCGTCATGACGACGTGCTGCTGTGCGATGATCTCGGCGACGAGTGGGCGGATTTTATCGGGTTGAACACCCTGGCCACACCGCCGACGGTCACCTTCTACCATGCCAAGCATAAGGGGCTGTCGCTCGGCGCGTCGCCTTTTCATGAGGCGGTCAGCCAGGCGCTCAAGAACTTGGGCAACATGGCGCTGCCAGACAGTGAGATGGGGCGCAAGGTCGCCTCTTGGGCGGGCGTCTACACCAAGGACAGGGTGACGTCGGCCATCCATCGCGTCGTCCGCGGTGACATCGCGACGGTCCCGGACACGATCAGCGCAGTGCGCTCGACTCCGGACATGATGCGCCGCGCCTATGTCGTAACCTCCTCGCTGAGCAAGCAGAGCGTCAGCGACGCCTTGAACGACATTAAGGCCGGTCACGCCCCGTCACCTCATTTCGTCCAGCTCTACTGGCTGCTGATGACCTTCGTGTCGGCTTGCAGCGAAGTGGGCGCGTATGGGCGGGTGGTGTGTCAGGAGTAGCTCTTGGGGCTGGCAGCCCCAAGAGAGTCCAACGAGGTGGCTGTGATGCAGGCATCAAGCGCGTATGCTTCAGTCAAGGCAGCGCCCCGCGCAGCCGTGAGCTAGGGCGCAAATGCGCCAGGAGCGGTCATCGACTTCTCGACCGAGAGCGGACATTCGCGTCTCGCATAGTGCTCCCTGCTATACGATATGGGTCAATAGTTTTCTGCCCGTGCAAGCCAGGGTCAGTCCTCTAGCAGCGGTGCGAACAGATTGTTCAAATCGTTGTTGTCGAATTTTTCTGTCAGTGTTCTTCGAGGGGTGAAGCTAGGCGTAGAGGCTCCTGAGGAGGTCTGATCCGAAAGCTCGGCAATCCTGTCTTCGACCGTCGATATAGCGCTGCCAAGCACGTCATCCGGGATGCTGTAGCGAGGCGCGAGCTTCTTCAGGGCATCGATGCGATCAGTGAGAGATGACTCGCTGTCCTCGTCGCTGACACGGCTGTAGTTGTCTTCAAACTCAGCGAGGGCTGCCTCCTCGAGCGCCGCTGAGATGGACTGCGGGACTCCGGGACCAGCTTCGTCGATGGCCTCAATGAAGTTCGCGAGCATGTCGCTAGAGGTGTATCGGATCGAATGGATTACAGCCCGTTCGACCGCCGCTAGGAACTCCTCCTCGTAAACGAACTGCCGGCCATAGCCACGATCTTTGAGGCGCGCGAATAGGCCGACGAGTGTTGATCCATCGGACCAAGCACCAAAGCTGCCCGGCGATGCGGCTAGGTTCATGATTGCATCCGCGAAGCGAACATCGTCGGTCGCCTGCCACCAGGCCATCAAAAGTGTCAGCCGACTTGAATGGGGCGCGTCGTGGTATTGCAGCGTCCGCGGGTCGTTCGGTTTGGCCTTCCAATGTGGGCGTGTCTCAACCATGTCGATCAAACCGACGCAGGCGACAGCGATCTTCTTCTGATCGCTTTGGTCGAATAGAAATTTCTCCTCTGCGTGAGACCACAACGACCGAATCCAATCGATCGAAGTTGCGCTTGGAGCGAGCCTGACGAGCAGGTCAGCATCAGAGAGATATTTGGAGAGGTAGTCTCTGAGCGACGGGTTCACGTAGGACACCATCTGTCCCGAGATCGTGACGAAGCTGCCTTCGAGGATGCGGAGCGCGTCTTCAAAATCCTTCGGGCCGTAAGGGGTAGAGTAGGCGCTGCTCATCAACGAATGAAGAGCATCGTATTGAGCGCGGAGTTCGCCAATCGACACGGCATACTCAGAGGCGAAAAACATCGCAAAAAGTAAGTTGCGGCATCGATTGTCGATGTGCGTCCTGAACGCCGTGTCCCAGATTTGGGTGGGGTCTTCCAACGCTTGAAGGAAGACATCTGGATATTCCGATGCGCCTATTTCGCTGACGCGGAATGCATCCGTCATGGCCTCGATGACGCGAGGATTGTAGTTCTTGTGGTCTATGATGGTTGCGAGGCTGCTGCTTTCAACAAGAGCCCGAATGTGCGTCTTCGGCGTTTCGGAGACGTCTAGGTGATTGTAGAGGATGCGAGCTTTGATGCGACGGGTGTAGATTCCGACGTCCAGCACGTACTTTGTGACATCAAGGCGATCATCTCCAAGATGCTCTGAAACCCTTCGGGCCTCTTCGAAAATGTAGCCTCTCGTCGTGAGGATGAACCTCGCATTTTTGGACCGCCGGACGCGGCTCATGAAGCGGGCAAGATCGGAGTCCTTGTGGGAGAGCGCCTGCTTGTCGAGGGCGACCCTGCCAAGGAAGTCATCGAAGAGAAAAATCTGCTGCTTCGTGTCGTTGATGGCGGCAAAGCCGTCGTCGAGGCTGCGGATCGGGACCAACTCCCAGTCTTCGCTGAGGTAGGCGTACGACAGCATCTCCGCGAGGGTGGTTTTGCCAACGCCTGGCGGCCCCGAGATAATCAGGACGTGATGCTTCTCAAGCTTTGTGAGTGATTGGTCGAAGCTCGGGTTGGGGGCGTAGACTCTGACTTTTTGCTCGATGTCTTCGCGGGTGATCGCGGCGTAGGCATGCGCCGCCGACCTCAACATGCGATCAAGAACGCCGGTTCCTGAAAGCCACAACTTGATGTGCGATTTCAGGATGTCGGGATATCTTCTCAGCAGGCCGTTCAAATCTTCGGGTCCGAAAATATCGGACTGAGACAGAAGGCTAGGGCCGATGATCGTGGCGAGTTCTGCTTTGCTCGGGGGAGAAAGCTTGCAGGAAGTCGCCAAGACGTATCGATCGGGTGCAAGCGTATCGATCGATTTGCGTTCGCGCTTCATGGCGCTCTTCAGCTTGCTGTAGGGCGACCCTTCGTAGTGCTTCGCTTGTAGAATGATGTTGCCTTGGGCGTTAGCATGGCGACCATCGATTCCGCCGTCTGGACCTACGCAAAAGGCTTCGAAGCGAACGCTGAGCTCCTTGCCGATCAGATCGCGGACAAGGTCTTCGAAGTCTGGGGCCGAAAGATTTTTGAAGTCATAGGTCATGCGGCACCCTCAGCCGCCGCCGCTTGGGGCTGATGCTGGGGCTGGGGCGCTTGCGCCAATGCAGCGATGGCTTCCGGCCCCATCATCATTTCGTAGTGGGCCGTGTGTTGGGACACTTCGAAAATTCGCCTGAAGACGTCGAGGTAGCGTTCAATCACCGCGTCGTCGGTGGAAACGTAGAGGTCATCGTTGAAGCTATGAGAACCGTCGTTGACCCAAGAGAACAAAGCGCCACAGATGAGTTGGTCTCTACCCTCAAACTGAGCAACGATTGTGTCCTTGTCGATATTTCCCAAAATCTTGAAATAGTTTTCGATGATGCGTCGAAGCGTATTCTGAATTGTCGTCTTTGAACGCTCGGGTGATCTCACCTCGCTCCAAAGTAGTTCGTAGGACGTGCTGATCGGATTGTGGTTGTAGCTCACCACTCTGGTAACGTTGTCCGTCTTTCGGACAATCCAGAATGTTTCGTGAGCTCGACATTCTTTGCCACGTTTCTGGTCGAACGAAACCTCTTTGTGGAAATAGATATTGTGAGTGAGAAGAAAGACCTGCTTGATATGTCCGGTTCCGGCGCAGGCTCCGTCAACGATTTTTCGAATGAGAGCACTGACGATGAACAGGACGTCGCTGTCTAAACTCGACACCGGATCGTCAAAAACTATGACCCGATCAGCGTTGATCCCGCTGGTGGTCATGCTGCCTTTTATGAGGTGGTAGAAATACAGGAAGGTGATGAAGCTCCGCTCGCCTTCGCTGAGTGTCGTGGCCGCTTCGCTGCCATCGCCTCGAATGATCTCATATAGGTTCTGGTGGTCTCCGGCGGTCGCCAGTCTGAAACCGGTAAACCCGAAAGAGGTCAGGATTGAATTGATTTCGGTGACGGTTGGCTCAACGCTCGTCACCCCCTTCTCAAGTTCGGAGAGTTCTGCACGTGCCTGGGCGAGGGAAGCCCTTTTTGCGGCGAGCCCTGCGGTCAATCCAGCAACGGCTCTGTCTAGCGCGGTCTTGCGGGTGTCGTAGTCGACGAAGCTGGCGCGAGAACTTTCGACCAAGCATTTCCAAACCTGAGAGATCAGGCTGGCGCGTTCATTCGCAAGGTTGTCGACCAACGCATTGTGAGCCGCGACTTCGTCATTTACCGCCGCGATTCTGGACGCGAGCGAGGCAGCAATTTCGGCGAGGCCTTCAAGGGTGATTTGGGAGCTGGCTTCTTTACGCTTCCGCTCCAGTTGGCGAAGGTTAGTTTGAACCTTGCTCCTGAAACGATCAACGTCGGCGCGGAATGCCTCGGCATCCAGGAACTGGTTTCCCGACGCTGCGGTCTCTTCAAGACGCTCCAGCAGCAAGGTCGATGTTGCGAGGTAGGCGTCCTGCGTCCGATCAACCGAGGCTAGATCGTTGAGGTATGTCTCATCGAAATATTCGTCGAGCTTGCGTTTGAGATCGGAGGGTACGTCCTGCTGGCAATAGGGGCAGGCCGACCCAGCTTGTTCGGCATACGCCATGCCCTGTCGAACCCAGTCGCTGTTCCCAAGTCTGCGCATCAACGCAGCGATGTCGATGTCCTCTTTGCCAACGACCTTTTTGGCGAGGACGGGCTCTAGTTCGAGGGCTACGAGATCGGCGGCGTCGAAAGGCGGTAGCGCTCCTGCGCGGTCTAGTCCCGCTGAGAAAACTGTGCCGGCCCTCTTCTGGAGCTCCTCCAGCGGGACGATGGCTGACGTGTTGCCAGCCCATTCCAGAAGAATCTTGTCGCAGAAGCTGGAGCGCGAGTTTCGGAAGCCTGTGAAGGCTTCTTGGAAAACAGGATCGTGGGTGGTTTTAATCGCCCAAGCGATCGCCTCAAAACCTGTCCGAAGTGTGCGGAGCTCTTCGCGTTTACCCGATGAGTGATCCTCGGGGCCGAGCGTATTTTCCAGGCCGCTGATGTCAGCGAGAAGAGCGCGGACTTTTTTTGACGCTGCTTCGATCTTCGCGAGAGTGTCCCCCTCGGTTTGCCCAAGGGTGAAGATGCCGCGCATCTGGTGAGCGAAGTTGGCGGACGCGAAATCGCTGTTGTAAACGAGGCATTCAAGTTCTCGGCCAGCAGCCCATGTGAGAGAGCAACTGGGTCGGGCTGATGGATCGGCAATAACGCGAGAGATCGTCGTTTTGCCCGACCCGTTCGTGCCGAAGATGAAGTTGAGCGGGCGCAATCCGGTGAGGGTCTGGCCCTCGGCGGAATAGCTCGCCACCCCAGCGATTTTGATTTGCTCCAACATCGTTGCCGCTCCTTGGGGCAACTTGTTTTCTGTATGGCCGCCCGCCCTAGCTTGACGATACCTACTGCGGTTGGAAGAGGAAACACAATCTATAGGCGATCCAAATGGTTCACCTTCAGGGTCAACTTAGATCCTGGCGCCGAGATAAGGCATTGCGGGAGCGAACTGGCGCCAGGCAGACATTCCGAACCGCCGCTATGAGCCCCGCAGCGACATTCACCGGTCCCTCCCATCGTCTGCCGACTGCCGCCCGTTGCCCTGCCGGACCAAGGCGTTCCGCTGAAGATCCAGCTTGGGCAAACGGCGCATGTATTCCATCAATGCGGCACCCAACGCCCGGTCCTCCGGCCGAGCGGACCGCGAGAGAGCGATTGCTTCAGCCGCTAACGACCGGCGTATGCGCACCTGCCTCTCCCGGCGCTCGCGCTCCCAAGGTGGCTCGGCCTGCTTTGCTGAGCCGTCAGCCCGATTAACATCGATCAAGGCGCGATGTGCGTGTCCGGCCTTTTCCAGAAGACGTTCCCGCATCTTCCGAAGTGGAGTGCGCTCGGCCTTTCCTGCCATCCCGCGCGCCCGCCGAGGACTGGCCTCCGCTTCAATGCCTCGATCACGAAGCGCTTGGGCAAAACGCTGGCGCCATGCCTCTAGGTCCGCCTTTCTCGGATTGAGCCGAGTGCCGTCCGATCCCAGCGCCCTCACCGTCAGATGCACGTGGGGATGGCCGCCTTCATCATGCAGGGCGAATACGTATGGGAAGCGCTCCCCGAACGCCTCTGCGGCGAATGCCCGCGCCGCATCGTGCAGCCGCATCGCGTCCGTGCCCCTCGGCATGCTAAGGACGATGGACCGGGACAGCGGACGATCACGCCGGGCGCCCGGCTCCAGCGCCGCCTCTGCCGCCCAAGCCGCCGCCAGCGTCTTCATCTCCATTCGTCCCGCAAGCCGCTCCCCATCGGGCCCCTCCAGGGTCAGCTTGCCGTTACGCCCGATGTAATCCAAATGCCGCATCAGGTGGCCGCCATCGCGGGTGCTTCCCGTGACCTTGACCATCACCTCTGGCGTCCGGCGGATAATGCGCGCCAGCTGAGCGTAGGCTGCCGCATCACCACGACGCCCGGGCGGCCTCAGCACCGGCTGGGTGATGCGCGCTCGGCGCACGTTGATGGGCGGGCGCAGCGCCTCCTCGAACCCGAGCGGGCGGCGGAAGTCGCTCATGACTCTACCGACCAATAGGCCAGGTTGCCTACGAAGGCATCCTCCAGTCCGTCTATGTTGCATCGAATCTCAGTAGCGAAGGCGGCGAGCTGGGCCACCTCCAACTCCAGAACGGCGCCTTCCATGACCGCCGTGTTCAAGGCCCGGGCGATCTGGTTGATGTTGACGCCGATGCGATGAAGCTCGCGCCGGACGCCGATCAGGGCCAGCGCTTCCGGCGGCGTCAGCTGCAGCCGCCCATGGAGTCGACGACGGATGAGCATGACCGCCCACTGGGTTCGCATCAGTCCAGCGCGGGCCGCCTCGGCCTCGAGCATCGCCATGTCTTCGCCCCCCAGCCGAAGAGTCAGCTTGGTCGACTTCGCGCCCAGGGAGCCCGGCTCGGGCGACGGCAGGGGTGCCTGCGCGGCCGCCTCCATGATCGTCCGCAGGTAGTGGGACCGTCCGCCGCGCGCAGTCGCCGCCGCGTCGAAACGGCAGGCCAGGTCGGGCGGGAGGCGAAGGGTGAAGCGGTCCATCGGGGAGCGGGTCTGTCAGACGTTGCCGGCGCAAAGCCTATCCTGCCCTAGACCGCGAACCGCCTCGCCCCGCAGGCCTACGGAGGTTCCCCGCCCTCCCCTCGGCGGCCGTAATCGGCCGCTCGCCCGCCACCCTGAAGGGCGCCCCAACCGAGGGCGGCGAGCTCCCTCATCTCATCCCCCGCCACCGCCCATCCGAACAAACAAAAAGCCGCGCCCGGTCAGGACGCGGCTCAGGCTCAAAGCGAAGACGCTAGCCTATCACGGATGCGCTTCATGCAGCCAGACGACCGCCTTCTGCGCATGCGCCGCCGCCGAGAACAGAAACCGCTTGTCGGCCTTCAACACCTCGAGCCAGTGGCCGAGATAGGCAGCGTGATCCTCGCGCGGCTCCAGTTCGAGCCCGAGGTCGGCGCAGAGGAAGGCGGCGCCCAGTTCGGCGACCAACTCCTCGCGCGCGTAGGCTTGCGTCGAGCGGCTGAAGTCGCGCGCCAGCCGGGATCCATGGCCGGTCCAGTGCACGCACTCATGGCCGAGCGTGGCGTAGTAGGCGCCCGCGTCGCGGAAGGTCTCGAACGGCGGCATCTGCACATGGTCCGACGCCGGGACATAGAAGGCGGCCGATCCGCCGTGGCGGATGTCGGCGCCCAGCCGGCCGAAGAAGCGTTCGACCGCTGCCAACCGCGCGTCAGGATTCACGGGCTCCGGCGGCGTCGGACGGTAGGCGTCAGGCAGGTCGTCGATCTGTTCGACGTTGAAGACGGTGTAGGCCTTCAGGAACGGAATGCGCTGTTCGACCTCTTCGCCGGCATCGTCGGTCTCGGTGCGCACGATCTGGTTGGCGTAGACCACGGTGGAGCCCTTCTCGCCCTTGCGGACATGAGCGCCCAACGCCAGCGCCTGGCGGAAGGTCATCCAGGTCGGGGAGACGAACCCTCGGCTGAAGGCCTCCGACCACAGCAGCAGGATGTTGATGCCGCTATAGGGCGTGCCGTCGTGACGGAGCGGACGGGTGACAGGGTTGCCTCCGGTCCAGGGCTGGGTCCACGGCCGGACGCCGGCCTCCAGCTGGTCGATGATCTGGTTGGTGATCCGGCTATAGATGTCCGGACGAGCGGGATCGGCGGGGCGCGTCATGGCGGCCTCCTCAAGAATGAATTGTTCGGATGAAAGGGCGGCGGCGCCGAAGCGCCGCCGCCTCCGGATCAGCGGGACCAGATCAGGCTGTGCCCGCCATCGACCTCGACCAGGGTGGCGTAGATCGGCGCCGGGAAGCTGGGGTCGTCCAGCTTGACCGACAGGTAGTCCCGGTTCTGCTGGCTCGTCCGCTTCCAGGCGGCGCCAAACTCGGTCTGACCCGCGAAGATGCGGTAGTCCGGCGCCTTGTCGTCCGACTTCTCGTTCGGGCGCAGGGTCGCGCTCTTGACGTTGAGGGTCAGGGTCTTGATCGACCCGGTGTAGCCGTCGCCCTGGGCGGTGAAGTTTCCAATGGCGGCCATGTCAGTCTCTCCTTTGCTGTCGGGCCACGCCAGTCGCGGCCTCGATGGCGATCGGGAGACCGGGGGCCGATCGGCGCGCAGGGCGAGCGCAAGCGAACCCCCGCAGCGAAGCGGAGGACCGGAAGCGAGTGTTTCTTGTCGCGCGAGGAGGCCGTCAGGCCGGGGAAGAAACGCAAGCGCGCGGTTGCGCCAGCCGACCGGCTTTCGGTCAGATCCGCCCTTTCGAGAGGCCGCGCTGTCGGCGCGCCAAACATGGGAGAGCCCCACACGCCGCCGGAGCACCACCCACACAAGCGCACCATGCCAACGATCACGGCCCACCCCAGCGCGGAATGGCCTAGCGGCCGAAGCCCAGCAGTCGGAAAGGGAAAAGGTGCGGGCGTTGGAACCTCTGTGTCGAGGCCCGGAAGTTTCAGGCGGCGCCGCGACGGTTTTCCGGCGAACCGGCCCTACGGCGAACAGACGACGCCCTATGGAACCGGCGCCCGCAAATGCTAGCGTACCGATTATGGGCGGGGCAGCCTAGATGCGTGCGCTGATCGGGGCATTTCGACTCTTGCGTGTCAGCCCCACATTGCGGAGACTCTCGGCATGAAACGTCCGCTGAGGAAATTGCCGCTCGCCAAACAGCGTGAACTCGACGCCGCCGTCGAGATCATCCAGGACGGCTTCACCAAGGCCATTTCCACGCGCCGGGCCGACCGGCTGAAGAACGGCCGCATCCTCAGGATCGTCCTGTTCGGCAGCTATGCACGCGGCGACTGGGTCCACGATCCGGTCGGACGCTACTTCTCGGATTTCGACCTGCTGGTGGTCGTGGACCACGAGGACCTGACCGACTTCGAGTTCTGGGAGGACGTGGAGAAGCGCCTTCTGGCCGAACTCTCGGCGGGAGCCATGCGCACCCCGGTCAGCCTGATCGTCCATAGCTTGGACGACGTGAACTGGAAGCTGGAACACGGACGCGGCTTCTTCATCGACATCGCCCGCGACGGCGTGATCCTGAAAGATACGCCCGGCGTCGCCTTCTCCGAGCCGCAGCCGCTGCCTCCGGCAACCGCATTGGAAGAGGCGCTCGACCACTTCGAAGAGTGGCAGGCAGCAACGGCGCGCTTCCTCAAACTCGCGCAGATTTCTGCCCAAGAGGGTTTGCGTGACGAGGAATGGAGAAAGAATGCCGCGTTCAATCTGCATCAAGCTACGGAGACGATTTATCAGGGCCTATTGCAGGTTCTGACGCTCTACTCACCGAAGAGTCACAACCTCATCCGCCTCCGCAACATGACGGAGCCGCTCGAACCGAGCCTCCGCGACGTCTGGCCCCACGAGACCAAGTTCCAGAAGCGCTGCTTCGAGCTCCTCCGCGCCGCCTACGTCAAAGCCCGCTACTCACGCCGTTACCGCATCACCGAGGAAGAACTGGCGTACCTCACGGAGCGCATCGAGGTCCTGCGCGAGGTCGTGAACGTAGCCTCGGAACGGCGCCTCAATGCGCTGAGAGCGGCCGCTGAACAAGGGGCCTGACCCTTTCATCTGCTGCGACAGTCAAGCGAGACAGGGTTGAGCTTTCTGAAGCGCACAACCATTCCTAGTTGACAGGTTACGAAAAACAACGATCCTCCAACTTGGCTGGAGGGAACAAGATGAAACTGCTGTTCGCAGCTTTGACGGCGCTTGCCGTCATTGGCCTGGGCGCTTGCGGGACCGTCCCGAAATCGAGTCAACAGAACGCCGATGAGGTCACGCAGCTTTATCAGACTCTGACGCGCCGGGTCACCAGCGCCGACGAGGCCGCTTCGGTGGGCCAGGAATTGACTCGGCACTATCTCGAAGGCGCGGATCGATCGAGGCGCTCCCGCAGAAACACCAACATGGCGTTGCTCGTCATCAACACCTATACGCTCGGCGCGCTGGGACTGGACGCCCACCCAGACAACGCCTTGGTCTCCTCCCTGCTTGGCAACTTCGTGTCCGGCGCGGATCGGGTGAGCAACTCCGGTGGCGAGCAGGCTTGGCTCGACGCCCTTCTTAAAACCAACTGCATCACCCAGCATCTGGCTCCCGCCTATCGCCTTGAAGCCTATGACAGGGACTCATGGGTGAATGATCGGGAGCTTGTGGCGGCTCACGACGGGCTCATGCGCGCGTCCGCCACAGGATTTCTCGCAGCCTACCTCCGCTACCGGGCCGCGAGCGGACAGCAGACCCTGACCGTCCAGGAGGCGACAGCCACCGAGGCTCCCTTCGTCGGGAGCGGAGGCGATTTTCCGGCCGCACAGCGGGACACGATGCTTGCCGCGCTGGCCGGGTCCACAACAGGGGTGAACGCCTGCGTGGCCGCTTCCGCCTAGACCGGTTGCTGGCGAGCTGCTTTCCGACTTCAAGGCGCCGGGAAGCACCTTTGGAGATTCTCCTTCCACCCGAAATCTGCATGGCCATGGCTGGGCGCCTGACGTCAATTCCGGTCGCATGAACCCAGTGGCTTGCTTGAACATTCGAGCGAACAGCAGTCCTTTTTCCGCATGGCGCGACGTCGAGATCATCGACCGTTTCTGGGCTTCAGGAAGGAGCTCCATTACGGCCGCCTGCCCTCCGGCGATATCGTTCCGATCGATGCCGTTCGGCGTGGCGCCGCATGCGACTGCACCTGTCCCGCCTGCGGGGAAGCGCTGGTGGCGCGTCAAGGCGACGTTCTCATCCATCATTTCGCGCACGCGGGCGCCAACGGCGACGGCTGTGGCAAAGGATTGGAGACCAATGCCCATGTCTGGGCAAAGCGCATCCTGAAGGACGCTCTCCATATCCGGTTGCCGGACGTCAAGGCGGTGATCGGCGAACGCGCCAGGATGGTGAAGCCGGGCCGCGACTTCCACTTCGTGGAGGCGACCCTTGAGCAACGTCTTGGGGGCATAACGCCGGACGTGGTGCTGATCGCCCGGGATGGCCGGCGGCTGATCGTCGAAATCCGGGTGACCCATGCCTGCGACCGCGAGAAGATCGCCAAGCTTCGCGCGGGCGACATATCGGCCATCGAGGTCGATCTCTATCCACTCCGGAACAGCGCGGACGAGGATGAGGTTCGTCAAGCGCTCCTGGACGGCGCGAAGCGATCCTGGCTTTACAATCCTGCGGTCGAGACCGCGATCGTGGACCTGAGACGCGAAATCGCCGCGGAGGCTGCGCGGAAAGCCGCCGTCCAACGGGCTGCGGCCGAGAAAGCTGTCCGGCGCCTTCGTGCCGAGCCGGTTCGTCGGCCGGACACCCTGAAAGCCCTTCGGGCAGAGTTGGTGGAACTGGGGCTCGGCCGCCTAGCCACGGGCCTGCGGCCGGACGACGGGTTCATCGTCCCCGGCGCACTGTGGAAGGCCGCCGCCCTCATGCGCCTCATCACCGAGGCGCCGCCCTATGGCGCCTGCGGGCAGGTCACGGTCGAGCGGCTGGAAGGCTATGTCCAGAATTGCCTCGCCCCGGAGTTCCGCTATGGCGGAAGGAAACCAGTGGCGGTTTCGGCGATGGTCAGGGCCGTGCCGGATTTCACCCCGCCCTTTCGCACCCTGGAGATGTTCCTCGAGCTGCTGATCTCGGACGGCGTCCTCTACTATCGCAAGGGCGACCATTGGCTCGATCCGGCTTGGCCGGAGCGGGCGGTCGCTTTGGCCCAAGAAAGAGTCAGCAACGCCAGGATCGCCCGCGAGCGCAAGGCGCGCAGCGAGGACGCGGACCGGCTCCTCAAAGGCCTGTTCGACAGTTCTGGCGTCGATCCAGAAGGACCGGCGTTCTCATTGGCACGATGGCGGGCCGCGCCACCGGACCTCGACGGGCGCTCCATCGCTGAAGTCGCCGAGGATGGCGGCGAGGATTGGCGCAGTCTGCGCGAACGCCTGTCGGTCGTGGGGTTGATGTTGGGTGGCGGCGCGCCGTGCGACGAGCTGATGGGCCTGCCGTTCGAGACACATCGAGCCGATGCCGTGCGTCAAGCGGACGTCGTCGCCGCCGAGGAAGCCCGGCTTCTCGCGGAGGCGGAACGGCATGCGGCCGAGTCGCGGGTGCAGCATCTGCGACAAAGCGCGAATCTTGGTCTGTTCGACCAAGCGGATGCGTGGCTGGCGTCGGCGGGATCGGGCGGGACGAGCTGGGAAAAGCGCGCCCGGGAGAGTCAGGGGGGACTCAAACAGGCGCTCGAAGCCTTGGCGCCGGTCGCGGCGGCGGCGGCAGCGGCGCGACGGGAGAAGGCGAATCGTGAGGCCCTTCAAGCGGAGCTGCGGGAGGCGGCCCTCGCCGTCTATGACCCGTCGCGTGCCGAGTTGTTTCTGCGAGCCATGCACCCCGAGCTCGGAGCCTCGCCTCTCGCCTACTGTGACGAGCCGCGCAAATTGAAGCTTTGCCTGAGTTTGCTGCCGACCGCCGCCAAATGGCGCTGAGGCGCTGCACGAAAGAAAGGCCGCGCGTCCCAAAAGGGCGCGCGGCCAGATATGCATCATCGAGTCGTCCGGCCGCTACTCGGCGGCGAATGGATAGGCGTCATCATCTGGGACGGCGGCGTCTTCCGCCCCGGAGGGCTCAGCCGCCGCCGTCCGCAGCACCGACGGCAGCCAGCCTCTCCCCTCCACCAGCGCCTCCGCCGCTGCGGCCATGTCGCCCTTCTTCAGCCCGGCGATGCGTCCGGCTTCCTCGGCGCCGACCGCCTCGGTCACCGCCTCCAGTATCCGGGACTTGGACACCCGCGAGAAATACCCCCTGGCCGTGGCGGACCACGTCCCGCTCATGTCCAGCCCGGTCGCCGTGGCCAGAACCTCGGCCTGGGCCAAGGCGCCGGGCCTGCGGTCGTGGGGGTCGCGCACGGCGTAGAGACCCACGCCCGTGCAGACCGCCAGCAGGTCCAGCAGGTCGGTCCCGCCCATGAGCGCCAGCGCGGCCCACAGGTCCTCCGGCTTCTCCGGAAGCCGGACGCCCCACCGTTCCAGCCGGTCGGTTACGCGGCGTCCGGCCGGACCGTCGCTGACGCCGGGCGCCAGCCGCTCCAGTTCGGTCACGGTCAGACGCAGTTGCAGGCGCGTCCACTGGCCATAGCCCGGATAGAAGACCTGCAGGGCGAGGGCGTGGACCATCACCGCCAGCGCGACGACGGAGTCGGCCTGCACCGCGTCGCGCAGGCCCATGGTCCGGTGCGCCGTCAGGTCCATGACCAGCCGGTCCGACAGGGGCGCGGGCCCGTCTTCCGCCCCGGTCTCGGGGTCAGCGTCCGCCGAAGGCGGCGCCGCATCTTCGTCCGCGCCTGCGTCGTCCTCAGCCCAGGGCGGCGGTTCCGGGGCGACCGCATCCTCGGCCCGGACCAGACCCCGCTCGAAACGGGCCTCTCCGTCATGGCCCAGCAGGACCATCACCCCGGCCCGCTGCTTCGCCTCGGGCGCGTAGTCGTAAGCGGGACCGAAAGCCTGCAAGGCCTTGTCGATTTCCTCAAGGCGGGCGTCCACCTCGGGCGGCAGGGCTTCCGCCGCGTCGGTGTCAGAGACGAGCCGGTCGTATTCCTCGGACAGGGCCGCGATCTCGGCGGCCTCGGCCTCGGAGCGCACCGTCTCCACCGGATAGACCCGCGCGAGGGCGGCCACCTCGGCGTAGTCCGATCCGGCCTCGGCCCATTTCCAGCCCTCGCGGGCGCGCGCGTCCTCGGCCAGCGCGGCCAGCTTCTCGCTCACCAGCCGGTCCAGCAGGGCCGGGTCCTCCAGCCAGCCGCCCCCGTCCTCGGTGAACAGATCGCGCAGGATCAATCCGCCCGCCGCCTCATAGGCTTCCACGCCGATGAACACGGCCCGCCGGTCCCCCGCCGACACCTTGGCCTCGGTCATGGCCCGGCGGATGGCGTAGGCGGGGGTGTGGGGCCCCACCTGCGCCAGCACCTGCCGCTGCCGGTCCTGATCCTCGCTGACACAGAAGGCGGTCAGCTGGTCCAGCGCCAGCGTCCCCTCGCGGTAGGCCGTCATCAACTCGGGCGCCGCCGCCCCCAACCTGAGACGCTGGCGCACCACGTGGGCCGACACCCCGAACCGCGCCGCGATCTCCTCGGCGCCGTAGCCCTTCTCGTCGGCGAGGCGCTTGAAGGCCTCGAACTGGTCGGCGGGATGCATGGCCTCGCGGGTTATGTTTTCATCGAGGCTGATTTCGTGGGCGTCATTGTCGGCATCCACGATCACCCGCACCGGATGGGTCCGCTTGATCGCCTTGCGCTTGACCAGCATGCGCAGCGCCTGCCGCCGCCCCTCGCCGATGGTGACCAGATAGCTCCCGGTCGGAACGCCCTCCCCGTCCCGCTCGATCTCCACCACGGGCGGCTGCAACATTCCCTTGGCCTTGATGGACGCGGCCAGCGCCTCCAGCGCCGCCGCCGAATGCTTCACCTTGCGGGCATTGCGGGGCGATGCCTTCAGCCCGTTCAGCGGCACGGTGATCTCCGCGCCATGCACGGAATCCGCCACGGATCCCGCAGCGGCGGCGCCAGCCGCCGCTGGCGAACGGGATGGGGTGGATAGAGCGGTCATGTCTGCCTCCTCGGGTCAGGGTTTGCAGGCGCAAGGCGCGCCTGAAACCCTGCCCGTCGGCGAGACCGGGGTAGCAAGGGCCAGGGCGGACCGGCCGGAGGGGGATCGCCCGGCCTGCACAAGGCTCGGCCCCATGAGCACCATCGCCGCCCTCGCCGGCGCGGAAGGTCGGGGAGACCGGCCGGTCCGGCGGCGCAGCCGCGCACCCTGGCCCGCGCGAGGGCGGAGCCCTTAGCCCTGCGGCGGCGTGCGACTGTTCGGCTCCGGCGCCTTTATGAAGAAGAACCTCAGAGCAGCCGCGCCGTATGGAGGTCTGCCGGCGAGATGCCCGCGCGGAAGCTCGACGAAGGGGAAACCACATCAAAATATCAACGTTCTTCTGGCGCAGACACCGACAGTAGGGTAATCTTCGGTTGTACGAGCCTTGCTGCTCAACGTCCCGGCTCCGGGGGGGGGGAGCGACGATGGCCAAACGTCCCAAGTCCGCTGAATCAGATCAGAAGCCTTCGCTTCCGACCGACAAGGGGGCGGCTTCGAAGACGCCTTCCGCCAATTCGCCCAAGACCGCAGTCGTGCTGATTCACGGCATGGGTGAACAGCGCCCGATGGCGACCCTCTGGGGTTTCGTGGAGGCGGTCTGGCGGACGGACCGCAGCCTCACCCCGTCACATGGCAACGTCGTTTACGCCAAGCCGGACGAGATCAGCGACAATTTCGACCTGCGGCGGGTGACGACCCGTTACTGGAGCGATCCTGATCCCAGACGCGTCGACTTCTTTGAGTTCTACTGGGCTCACCTGATGCAGGGCAACACGGTCCAGGGCGCCCTGTCCTGGATACGGGAATTGTTCGTCCGTCCGCCGTCGAGCGTCCCGCGCGGGCTGCGCTGGGTGTGGCTGCTGGGGCTGGTTCTCCTGATCGCCGCCGGGGTGCTGATGGCGCTCGCAGCCCTGCCCTCGGAGGTGCTGGAGCAGTTCCTGCCCCGATCCTGGACATTGGCGCTTGCCGTTTTCGCCCTACTGGTGAGCCTTGGGGCGACCCGATGGCTGGCGCCGGTCGCTGGTGATGCGGCGCGCTATTTCAGTGCGGATCCTTCCAACGTCGCGGCGCGCAACACCATCCGCCGGGCTGGAGTCGATGTGCTCGAAAAACTCACCCGCTCCGGCGAGTACGACCGCATCATCGTGGTCGGCCACAGTCTCGGCTCCGCCATAGGTCTGGACGTGCTGGCCGGCGCCTATGAGCGGGTCGCCCGCGAGACCTGGGCAGCGGCCCATCCGCCCCGGAGCGCCGCCGCCAGGTCCCTGCGCGCCGTGGAAAAAGCCGCCGCAGCGCTTCGGGACGCGCCCCTCGATGCCGAGGCTTTCATCCGGTATCGCGATGCGCAGCGGGCCTATGCCCGGACGCTCTCAGCCGGCTTTAGGTCGGGCGAGGCGCCTTGGCTCGTCTCCGACTTCGTGACCCTGGGGTCGCCGCTGAGCAAGGCCGACATCCTGATCACCCGGGACCGGGACCGCTTCGACTTCAATGTCGGCGCGCGATCGGTATCCAAATGTCCGCCGCTTCTCGAGCAGGCCGACCCGCCCCGGTTTTCCTTCGAGGTCTCCCAAGGGCGTTGGGGGCCGCACCACGCCGCAGCTTTCGCGTCGACCACGTGGACCAATCTGTATTTCCCAAGCCGAATGATTGTGTTCGGGGACATCGTGTCCGGACCGGTCGCCTCTCTGTTCGGTCCGGGCATCCGGGACGTCAAGCTCGCAATCGGCGCGCCGCGCTTCCGCCACAACGACTACTGGCGTGATCCTGAGGCTGATCCCACGCCCGAGTGGATCGTGGCCCTCAGACGAGCCCTGAACCTGCGCCTGGCTGCCGAGACCGAGGTCTGGGGTGGACTTGATGATGAAGATGCGGCGCGACCGACGCTCTGATGCTTAATATCGACCGCGCCAGCCACCCTGCCCCTGCCTGCCTGTCCGACAGGCGATCAGAGCCCGGCAGAACGGCCCTTCTCGAACTCTTCTCTCTCGACCGGCAGACCGCCGCACAGCGCAGTGTCCGGATGTCGGCGCACGCCGTTGAGGACAGAGAGCTGTATCTGGCGCTCGTCCGCCTGTTCCGGGGACGATGCGCGTTCTGCGAAGCGATGGACGACACGCGCCCCTACCGCTTTCGTCCAAGCGAAGAGGCTGGCCCGAGTCATGCCGCGCCGCCCGAAGACGCCGACCGTGCTCACCTTTATTACGCCTGGCTCGTGAACGCCTGGGAGAACATCTATCCCATCTGCCACGGCTGCGCCCCACGCGATCCGACGGTCTTCCCCGTCCAGGGCAAGCGACGGCGCCTTCCCGCCCCTGACGAGCTCGCCCTCAACCTCGACGAGCCGACCGGAAGCTGGATTACGGCCGAAAAGGACCACGCCGTCTTCCTCGATCCATGCGGCAACACCGACCTGCGCAGGCATCTTGCAGTTCTGCCCGGCGGCCGGGTTCTGGGCCTCAGCTCACGGGGGGACGCGACCGTCCGTCATTTCAATCTGGACCGCGCGGAACTCCGGAGCCGGCGGGCCGCCGCATTCGACCGGTACCGCAGGCGTCTGATGGACGGGCCGGCCGGCGAACGGCCCGGCGACGTCTTCAATTTCCGGGCGCTGGAGTTCGGCGGCGGATGGTTCCTGCTGCTCTACCAGATGGCGCTCAAGATCGACGGGGCGGCCGGCTCGCGGCCGGTCCTCTCGATCAGCCGGATCGACCGCTACTACGCGGATCGTGTGCGCCGGGAGAATTTCCGCCATGAGTTCGACGAGGCCTGGCACGATCTCATGGAGCGACCTGGGCAGCTCCTCGAGCATGAAGCGTCCCCCAGGCCCAGGATCGATGGCGACGCACCGCAGCCGGTCGCGTTTGAAATCCGGAACTTCAAGGCGCTCGAGGCTGTCGACGTCCAAATGCCGCTGCCGCTCGGACCCGGCGCCGTGTTTGACGGGGACCAAAGCTCCGCCCTCGTCGTCCTGGGCGAAAACGCCGCTGGAAAAAGCACCCTGCTCGAGGCGATCGCCCTGTCGCTGGTCGACGAGCGGACCCGGCGCGAGCTTCTGGATGACAGTCAGGCCTTCATGCTGGATCCGCGGCTCATGGGGGCCCCCGATAGCGACGGCCCACGGCACGGCCAGGTCACCGTCCGCTACGGGACCGGACCGGAGTCCCAAATGGCGGTGCGTCCCGGGCTTCCCACACTGGGGGACGACGATATCCCGCGTCTCCCCGTCTTCGCCTACGGCGCCTTTCGTCTCTTCCTTGTTGGCGAGAAGCAGCTGCGCCGGTCTTCTCCGATCCGCTCCCTGTTCGATGGGGGATACGTCCTGCCGAACCCGGAAGCGTGGCTGGTGTCCATTCACGAGAAGCCGGAGTTCGAGGAAGTCGCGCGTATTCTGAAAGTCATTTTCGGCTTCGATCAGGAAGGCGACGTCATCGTGGTGAAGGATGGGGTCTGCCACCTGCGCATGCGGCAGACGCGCGCCGGTCTCGACGACCTGGTTCAGGACACGCCGCTCAGGGTGGTCTCATCGGGCTTCCGCTCGATCCTCGCCATGGCCTGCGACGTGATGCGCGGCCTGCTCAGGCAGAAGGATCGCTTCAGCACCTCTCTGGCGTTTAGCCGGGCGATCGTCCTGATCGATGAGATCGAGGCCCATCTGCATCCCCGATGGAAGATGCGGATCGTAACGGCGCTGCGCGAAGCGCTCCCCAATGTCACCTTCATCATGACCACCCACGACCCGCTTTGCCTGCGGGGACTCAGCTCCGCAGAGGTCACGGTGTTTCGTCGCGTGGAACGCCGCGAGCCGGGGCGGCTTCCGGTTGTGGTGGAACAGCTGGAGGCGCTGCCCGACATCGGTTCACTGACGGTCGAGCAGATCCTGACGTCGGACCTGTTCCAGCTGTACTCGACCGACGGGCCGGAGATCGAGGCGCGCTTCGCGAAGGCGGCCGATCTGATCGCCGCCGAACAGACGGGTGATCTGATTTCGGACGATGACCGCGAGGTTCTCAAGATGGCGCGCGCGGATATGCGGCTGATGATCGGGCGTGGGATGCCCGTGGGCTCGACTGAAGTCGAACGACTGATCCAGGAGGCGGTCGAGCTCTATCTGACCCGGCGCCGCGGCGGCCGTGCCGATGCGCTTGCGGCATTGCGCGAGAGGACCCGTCAGACGATCGTCGACGCGCTCGAGGGTCTCTGACCATGCGTCGCGTCGACCGGACACAGGAAGCGGCGCCAGCCAGTCTCACCGGGGCCACCCGCATCGGCCAGAAGGAACTGGCCCGTGCTCGCGAAGTTTTCGCCGGGGCCGCGGCGCCCGTGTCCTTCACGTTCAGGGCCTACAAGGAGGAGGATGTACGCCACGCCATGGAGCGCCTCTTTCATGGCAAATGCGCGTATTGCGAAAGCCGGTATGACATCACCGGTCCCGTCGATATCGAACACTTCCGTCCCAAGGGCGCGGTCGAAGGGGATGACGCCCACCCGGGGTACTGGTGGCTCGCCGGCGACTGGGAAAACCTGCTGCCCAGTTGTCTGGACTGCAATCGTCGCCGCTATCAGGCGTCCCCTGTACTGCTCGCCAGCGTCACGGCGGTCCTGCTCACGTCCCGCACCGGCTTCACGACCGCTTTCCAGACCGGCAAACACGCGAGCTTCCCGTTGGCGCCCGGTGGCGCGCGCATGATCACTGAACCGACCGGCGGACAGCGCAGCGTCGCGACAGCGGCGGAGCGCGCGTTGCTGCTCGACCCGTGCACGGATGAGCCCGGCGATCATCTCCGGCACTATATCAATCGCGACACGCCCCTGGGACTGATCCTGCCAGCGGGCGGTCATCCCGATGAATTTGCACCGATCACCTTCGCCGGCGCTGAAGACGCGTTGGCGATAGAACTGGCCGCGCGGACCGCCGGACTCAGCCCGCGGGGCTCGGTGTCGATCCAGGTTTACGGCCTGAACCGCCTGGGCCTCATTCAGGAGCGGACCCGGCTTCTCCGACGTCTGGAGGTTCTGGGGGAACTCGTGTTGAAGCTGTTCGAGATGGAAGCTGACCTCTCCGATCTGGCGGTGACGGAGGGCGTCCCCGCCCGGCAGACGCGTCTTAATCGACTCGCGAGTCAGGCCAACGCGCTTGCCCATCGCGCCCTCGCCGAAATCCGCGCCTCCGCTGGCGACGAAGCCCCCTTCTCGAGCCTTGCAAAAGCGTGGATCGCCGACTTTCGGCGGGAACTCGCGCCCGGCGTCGCACCCTGATGGCCCGGGACACGGCCTCTGACAGGCATAGCCGCCGGATTGTGCAAGCAGCCCAGGCCGCATTAAGCACCCTGGTCGCCAGCGCAGCCTTGTCTTGGGGCAGAATGCGGCCGTAGTGCCCGGCCACGGTCGCACGCGTGTCTTGAACGGCATAGCCGGCCTCTCGCGGGCCGCCGCCAAGGCCACCGAGGCGTCCCTCAACAAGACGTCCATTGCGGTGAACGATGCCGCCTCCCCCTGAGCCTGCACACCGCAGACCTGCGGATTTCTGCTTCGATGTCGATCGGGTTCGAATCTCCCGCAACCGAGGAGATGCGCCAATGGCGACCCAAAGCAGGCCCTTGCAGCGAACCATCAGGAAATCCGAGCTGCGCCAGATGGCGCCGCTCGCGGACAGCACGACTTGGGAAATGGAGCGAAAAGGCGAGTTTCCCCGCCGCTTCCTGCTCACACCCCGATGCGTCGTGTGGGACCTGGCCGAAGTCGAAGCCTTGGCTCGCCCTACGCCGCGAACGGCCAATCAAGCCCGCGAGGGGACCGGATGTCAGGCTGCGGCGTTCGCGTCCCGTCGAGTCCAGCCGAATCCACCCACACATCCTCTAGCGCATGGACGTCGCGGCCCTGTCCACATATCAAAACTCAGTTGCTGAGCTCGCGCGCCAGCTTGAGAAAGACGCTCCGCTGCGTTGGCGTCATGGCCGCAAAGCAGGCTGCGATCTCGTGACCGCCCTTGATAGAGCCGATGTCCAGGCGCGGCCCCGAAGGATCATGGTCGTCCGCAGGAAAGAAATCCCCTATGGGTGTGTGCAGCGTCCTGGCGACGCGCGCCAGCATTGACGCGGAAATGCGATTGGCGCCCCGCTCATATTTCTGGACCTGTTGGAACGTCACGCCTATGGCGCCCCCGAGTTCGGTCTGGCTCAGACCGAGGCGAATGCGCTCGGTGCGAACCCGCTCACCCACGTGAACGTCGACGGGGTCCGGTGTTTCGGTCGACCTGCGCGGCATCGGAAGCTCCCTCTAGATGACCGCTTTTAGCCGTTTCGTTCGCCTGCCCGCAACGCCAGGTCGACTCAGGACAAGGCCGCAGTTGCCGACACAGCCAGTCGGCTGAATTTCCCCGGCCATGCGCCGGGCCGGAATTAACCATCTGGACGTCCGCCCGCCTCGCCTTCTACCCTTCATGCGGGTTGGAGGCGCGTATGGTTCAGAAACTGTCACCCCGCGAACGGGAGTATGTGCGGTTGGCGGGTGAATGGCTGACCGATAAGGAGATCGCTGCGCGCGTCGGGGTGTCTCCGCGCACGGTCAGCAACACCCTCGCCCGCGCCATGCGCAAGTTGGGAGTCTCGAGCCGGCGTGACGCCGCGCGGCTGCTTGTGAGTAGCGATTACTCTGGTCATTCGATCCCTCTGGCAGACGATGGCCGCCTCCCGCTTCATCAGCCCCCGAAAGGAGGCCCTGATGAAAACCGAGGACGAACGGAGACGGCGCGGAAGGGAGAAGGATCGACTCCCGTTCACCTGGCGGCAGCTGGAGGACGCCCTGACCGGGTCCTCGAAGGACCAGACGGAGACGCTGGCGAGGTTCAGGCAGATTCGAGCCGACGCGCCTTATCAGTCAGCAGTGACAAGTCTGGGTCAGATTCTCGACCTGGTCCGGCCGAACGTGGCGGAGACTGGCGGCTCAGTCCACCACCTCAATCGAGAGCAAAGCGGCTCTTGATCGTTCTGGCGGTCGCGGCCGGGCTTCTCATCTTTATTCTCGGCCTCACCTCCTTGGCGCAGATCATTCTCACGCAACACGAAACCATCGATCGATCCGTCCGCATCGGTTGACCTTACTTAAAACCAAACCCATCCCGCCCGACGGCGGAGGAGCGTAGATTCATGTCCGAGACCAAGTTCACGAACCGCAACCTGGCCCAGACCGTGGCCCAGTCCATCTGGGAGGCGGAAGACGCCATTGACCGGGCCGTCGCCGCGGTCGCCCGGGTGGCGACAACCGCCGCGGACGGCCGGCTCAGCCACAAGGTGCCGGCGATGGTCGGCAACAAGGCGCTGGCCCACACCAGCGCATCCCTGAGCGCCCTGTCCGACGCCCGCAGCTTCATCGTCGAGGCGCATGGGGAATTCTCGCTGGCTGCCGAGGACCTCAAGGTGAATCCTGCCAGGCTGTTTGGTCCGGGCCAGACAAAGCCGGAGCGACCGATCCAACCTTCCGCCCTCACCGAAGCGGCCTGACGCATTTCAGGCTTTTCAGCGGGCCGCCGGAAAGCGAAGCTGCACCGATGATCCTGCTTTTGTTCTGGGCCGTCCTGGGCGGCGCCATCCTTGTCGGTTTCGGCTTCGGTCGAACGCCGGAAAGGATCGGCGCCGCAGCCATCGCGGCGGCCGCCCTAGCCACGGCGGCCGTGAATCAGCCGGACGACATGAGCGCCCGGCTCAGCATTGCGGCGATCAACCTGGGGCTGCTGGCGGCGCTGACCACCCTGGCCATGGCCGCCACGCGTTGGTGGCTGCTCGTCGCCGCGGGCGCGCAGCTGGCCGCCGTGATCGTCCAGCTCACGCTCCTGCTGGCCGCCGAGGCGGATGCGCTGACTGTCTGGACGCTTCGCGCCTCCATCACCACCCAGTGGGTCTGCAATCTCGCCGTCCTGTTCAGCCTGGCTTGGGGCGCACTGGAGGCACAGCGCGCACCCTACGCTCGGTTGAAGCACCAGGTTTCATAGGCGACCGAAACTGACGCACGTCAGGGTTAGACCTGCCCAATGGGCTCGGGAAGGCTATGCAATGAAAAGACTCGTCTTCTGTTTCGATGGAACGTGGAACCGCCTAGAGGCGCGTCATCCGACCAATGTGGTGATCACCGCCCAGAGCGTGGACCCCCTTGATGGAAAGCTGGCCCAGTTGATCTACTACGACGAGGGCGTGGGCACCGGCTTCGCGCAAAGGCTGGTCGGAGGGATATTCGGCGTCGGCCTGGTGACCAATCTGGCCCAAGCCTATCGTTTTTTGATCTTCAACTACTCGCCGGGTGATGAGATTTACGTCTTCGGGTTCTCTCGGGGCGCCTTCACCGCGCGCTCCTTCGTGGGGCTCTTGAGAACGTGCGGCGTGCTGAGACGAGCGGACGCCGCGCAAGTGTCGGAAGCGATCAAGCTCTATCAGTCGAGAAGGCCTGACAGCGACCCTGACGGACCCGAAATGCGGCGCTGGCGCCTGGAGCATGCGCCTCAGGTTATCGTGCACCCTGACGAGCAGACCTGGCGCGAAAGCGTTCAGGCGCAGGCTCCGGAAGAACCTGCGCCGCTCCTGTGCATCGCCTATGTGGGCGTTTGGGATACGGTGGGTTCGCTGGGCATCCCCTTGCGCTATCGCTGGTGGTTCGACCCCTTCAACACCCGCCACGCCTTCCACGACACCTCCATCACGGCGTTCGTCTCCAGCGCCCGCCACGCGGTGGCCCTCGACGAACGTCGTCGCGACTTCCAGCCCACTCTGTGGACCAGCGCTGACGACCTGAATCGCCTGGCCGGCAAGGAGCCGGCCGATGAGCTGGCCCCCTATCAGCAGAAAATGGTTCCCCGGGACGCACGGCTCGGTGGGCGGAGGTGGTCCCGTTCGCGGCCTGTCGGACCAAGCCCTCGACTGGGTTCTCTCTGGCGCACGCCGTCTCGGACTGAAGCTCGATTCGAGTCCGACCTCGCGAATCTACAGCCTGAACCCGACCTACCTGGCCCCGGTGGATAATGTCCCCTCCGGCTTTTCCATCATGAACAGGATCATGGGACTGTTTCCCTCCGACCGGTGTGGACCGGCCGCCCTTTATGAGCTCAGCCTCAGCGCCCGGCGCCGCTTTGTAGAAGCGCCCAAAAGCCTGCCGGAACGGCGCGCCTACCGGCCCGGCGCCCTGGGCCGTATCGAGGACGCGCTGACGGCATTGGACCCGGCGGAAGTCGGGCTCGGCCCCGGGTATGACGGCCTCTACCAGCTCTACGAGGTTCGCCCCGGGGACAGCGTGGGCAAGCTGGCGCAGCGCTTCTACGGCGCCGCCCGACACTGGCCCAGCCTTTACCGGGCCAATCCTCAGATCGAGAATCCAAACCGGATCTATCCGGGCTGTGTGCTGAAGATTCCCGAAGCGCCCTGGGTGAATCCGCAGGCGCCCACGCCGAAGGAGAAGCCGCAATGAGAGCACGCCTGGCCATCGTCTGCCTTTTGCTCGCTGCTACGTCCGCCTTCGCGCAGGACGGCGCCGAGCTCCACACATTCCATTGTCTTCACGGCTGCCCGTCCGGCGCTTCGGCCACCAATGACGTGATCGTTCGTGAGATTTACACCTTGTCGTCCAACGACCGGCGCAAGTTCGCCGACTGGGTCGCCTACCGCATCACCAGTGACACCGTGGGTCCGTCCGGCGCGCGGCGCTGGCAGGCTGATCCCTGGCTTTCCGACGAAGAAACGCTTGAGCCCGATGACTACGAGGGCGCGCCGCGGGCGCTTCAGATCGATCGTGGGCATCAGGCGCCCCTGGCCGCCTTTTCCGGGACGCCGTTCGCAGAAGACACCAACATCCTGACCAACATCACGCCCCAGCGTTCTGCCTTGAACCAGGCTTCCTGGCAGCACCTGGAGGCGCGCGAGCGATCCTTCGTCGAAAGAACCGACTCCTCTGGCCCCCGTCGCGCGCTCTATGTGCTCACCGGCCCGCTCTATGAACGGATGATGCCGCCGCTGCCGATGCCTCATGGATACGAACGGCATCGCGTGCCTTCCGCTTACTGGAAGGTCATCGCAACGACGGACGGGCAGATCGCCGCCTTCATCTTCGACCAGGAGACACCCCGATACGCCGACTACTGCGACATGCGGGTGTCGTTAGAGGAGGTGGAAATCCGGGCGGACCTCACGCTTTTCCCAAGGCTGCGAACGCGAGCGTTTTCCGATCTCGCCCCTGCACTGGGCTGTGGACCGGCCTAGCTCGGTCTGGCGGGTGAAATGTCCTGTCCGCCGCCGAGCCCCCCGCAGATGCACGGAGGGGATGTTCCGGGATGGCCCTCTCGCGGCCATTCGGGTTCGATTCCCCTCTCGTCATTTGTGGAGTGAACCGATGGCCCCGGCAGCGCCGCCCCTGCGTCGGACAATCAAGAAGCCCGAATTGCGTCAGATGGTGCCGCTCGCCGACAGCACCATCTGGGAGCTGGAGCAGCGCGGCGAGTTCCCCAAGCGGTTCCTGCTAACGCCGCGCTGCGTCGTCTGGGATCTGGGCGAAGTCGAGGCCTGGCTCGAGATGCGCCGCAAACGGCCCATCCGGCCGGCGCCGCCGCCGGACGTGCGCATGCGCATTTCTCGACCCGTCAGGAACCGCACTGAGACCAAGGATGCACGTTCCTGGAGCTGACCCCCGTTGCGTCCAAGGCGCGATCGGTCCCAAGCCGCCGGACCAAAAACGCCGATTCCCGGTCCACGGCCCGTGAACAATCGCCTGCGCCGCGAGTTGCGGCTTGCATGACCTCCCGCGATCCAGCCACCTGCCGCCGCGCCCTTCAGGAAATCAAGGAGATCGCCGCCGTCGCGACGCTCCAGGACAGCCAGATGTCCGACCAGGAAGCGCTGCAGACCATCGCGGCCATCGCCGATTGGGTGACTGAAGAAGGCGCTGCTGAGCGGGCGGACTGCGGCGATGTGATCCGGCGGCTGAATTCCCTGACCGCATCTGCGGATCTGGATTCGCTGGATGATCGGGAAGCCCTGGATCTGTTCGATCAGGTCCTGGCCACGCTCACCCGCCCGGCGGACAGACAGGCGCACCCCACAGCGGGATGAACCGCCCTGCAGCGGATGGTCACGCCCCGGCTCTCCCCTTCCCGGCCGGTCCGAGCGCCTCTGCCGCCGACGGGAAGCGTTGCAAGAGCCGGGCCGTCCATTCGGCCTTGCGCGGGTGGGGACGCTGCGCCTCACGCGGGCGCGTCTCGACCAGCGCGGCGGCTTCACGGTGCGCCGGCCAATCCATCAGGAATTCCAGGGCCGTGTCGAAGTCGGGGAACGCCGCAGCATGGGTGAAGGCGCGTTCGAGCGCTTCCACATCGTCGAAATTGGCCAGACGCGCGAGATAGTCCCGCAGAACCGGCGCCGACAGGTCTCGCTCGAACATAGTCCACCGCAGGGCCTGGGCCTCATCCGCCTTCCCCTCCGCTTCCATCACATCGATCGAGGCACGCTCCCAGGAAGAGGTCAGCGTGGGCCTACCCGGGTGATCCTGTCCGAACGTCCAGCGACGGTTCATCGCCGAGGGCCGTAGCGCCGCTTCGAGGGCGGACCTGGCCTCGGCGACCCGTCCCGCAGCCAACAGGCGACGTGCAGCGTCGGCGGCGACATCCGGGGACCTCCGTTCGTCGTCCGAGACCAGTGACAGCCACAGGTCCAGGTCCCCCGCGCGGTCCGCCAACCGTCGCACAGCCAGGCGCGACGAACGGGCCGTTCGCACGGACGGATCCATGGCGGCCAGCAGCCGCCCCGCAAGATCGGGGCTTAGGTCCTGTGCTCCAGCCTCGATCCAGCGCGCGTAGTCCAGCGGGGCTCGCCCGATGGCCTCGGCGAGCAACCGGATAGAGTCCGGTTCTTCATCGAGTGCGGCCTGGGCGACCGTCCACAGGGAGGGCGCCGCCGCGCCGAACGCGGCGGTCAACTCGCCGCGGGGATCCTTGACGCGACCGGTCAGGCCGCCGAACAGATCGAACCAGGCCTGCAGAGCCGCCAGCCCCGCCGCGGGCGCGACGGGCGCCAGGCGCGTGACGATCATGTGGCGATGGGCCTCAAGGTCACGCAGCAGGTCGGGCCTTTTCCGCCAGGAAACGCGGGCACGACTGGCGGCCAGGCTCGCCAGACGCTTGTCCACGACGGACGCCAGATGCTCCGGACCCGCTTCAGCCGCCAGCTCCAGCTGCAGGCGCCGCTTCAGATTGCCGTCGCCCACGCTGGCGGCCAGCAGCAGGTCCGCCAGACGCGCGGCGCCCAGGGATTCCAGATTGGTTGCATTCAGCCGGGTCGAGGTCGTGGGACGCCGCGCCATCTCTTTCCTTCAGTTAAATCCAGGCAGGCGCGTGGTCGCTGGCCTTGTCCCAGCCTCTCACATGGCGATCAACACTGGCGTACGCCAATCGATAAATGCGATCCGGACTGAGGAGGATATGGTCGATGCCAAAGCCGAACTCGCCTTTGGGCAGGCCGACGAATCTGGCTTTCAATAACCGCAGAGCCGTTTGAGGAGGAGCGTGATCGTGGGTGAAGCCGAGACCAATTCCACTTCGATTGCAATGGGCGTCTGAACTGGCCATCGCTTCGCAGTGGCCTGTTTCAGTAGGAGACTTCCTATGTCCCGAACCTTCACGCGCGAAGAAATCTACGAGCTCGTCTGGTCCAGACCGATGACGCAGTTGGCCAAGGAGTTCGCTCTGTCGGACGTCGCGCTTCACAAGATTTGCCGGAAGCATGGCATTCCAAACCCGCCATTGGGGTGGTGGGCGAGGAAGGCTGCGGGCAAGCCGGTCAAACGCACGCCTCTGCCCGGTCTCAGGTCGGGGGCCCGGGCCAGAACGATTACAATTGCGGAGGGGCACTTGAAGCCAGAACCGGAAGCGATGGCGGCCGTTCGCGAGAAAGCCCGTCTGCTGGCTTCCTCCATCGAGGTTGAGGCCAAAACGCCTTCGCATGCCGTCGTAACCGAGACGCTGAGGGCTCTGCGCAATGCAGCCCCTCCGACCCCACAGGGATTGGTGTCGGTCTCCGGCCCCGGTCGGGTCGAGACCGAGGTCTCGCCGGGCTCTTTCGATCGCGTTGAACTGATCTTGGGTCGACTTGCTGCGGCCGGCGCTACACTTGATGTTGAGCTGGCTGCAGATGAGAGCGGGGCATTTCTCAAACACGATGGGGAGACGATCCGCTTCTCGATTTCAGAAAGCTACCGGCGACACAAACATGCGCCGACCGAGATCGAACAGGCCCAGTTGAAAGCCTGGGAGAAGAAGCACGAAAAGGCGCTGCGGCGAGGCGGCTGGGACGTGGTCATGCTTCCTGATCTGCCCCGGTTTCCGGAATGGGACTATGTGCCGACGGGGCAACTTTCGATCGAAATGCAGGCTCCACATTTGTACGGAGTGTCACCTCGCCGCAGCTTTCGCGATGCGAAAATCCAGCGCCTCGAGAAGATGACCGGTGACATCCTCGTGGGCGTCCATGTTCTCGCCGTGGCAGTTCGAGAGGATCGGCTACGACGCGAGGCTGCCGACAAGCAGCGGCGAGAGGCCGAAGAGCGCAGAGAGCGCGCGCTACGCGAACGGCATGTTCGTGAGCGTCGCAACGCCGCGTTGGACCACCTCCTTCAGGAAATCGGAGAGCTAGACCGGCTGCGGCGGCTAATGACCGCCTTGTATGGCGAACTGGGGAATCGGCCATCCGGGCGCGTGGGTGAATTCATGGCCTTCGCCGAACTGCGCCTCCATGAAAGTGAACAGGCGCTTCGGGCTACAGGTTTATCGTCGCGGTTCGAGAACGAGCGGCTTTTCGGCGACGACGACGACTACGATTTCCGGCCTCCCGCTCTTGGTCACTAACCTGCGTCAGTCATCGGGTCAGGAGCCGCTGCCTGCGCGACCATTAAAGCAAATGCGGTGATGCTGTTGATCATGTTCCCTCCGACGCTTCATCGGGCTCCTGTGTTCAAGCTCGTCAAGCTCCCTATCCAACGAGCACCGGTCTTCAGAATCTGCGCGTAAAGCCGAACTCCGCTGCAAAGCGGCTGTAGTCATAAATCCCGACCGTTGAGTCGTTGTCCTCAACGTGAAGGCGAAGAGTTGGAGCCATTCCACGAATAGAGAGGGCCTGGAGGATCACGCCCGCCCTCGCAGTCCAGAGCCATTCTTTGCGCCGCTCCGGAAAGAGAAAGAGACGTTCATCACCTTCCGTACGCCGTAGGCCCGACGATGCAAACAGCACACCCCAAGACGCTTGTCGCCATACACCGACATTGGCGCCGCCGCCCCATGTGGCGTAGCCTGGGTCCCGGGCCGTCTGGCGCGTGGCGGACAACGTGACCGATCCCCCCATCGCCTCGCCGAATGTGCGTTCGTATGACGCCGAGACGTCGAACAGGCCGCCGTCCTGCAAATTATTTCGGTCGTAGCGGACCTGCGCGGCGCTTCCCGAAACAACCAGCTGGGAGTCTGGTCCCAGCCGCCGTAGCCAGTCCACTGAGATCGTGCGGGTCTGGGCGTAACGCTCTCCGGCGAACCAGCGATAGGTGGCTCCTATGGAGGGACTGAGACGATCGGACTGGCCGCGCCATTCCAGTCCCATGAGCCCCGAAGCAGAGAGGTCGTTAAACCGATCGTCGTCGTAGAGGTTTCCCAGCCCGGCCAGGCGCGGCACTAGCGAGACGCTCTCGCTCAGAGGAAGCCTGGCGAATATCTGTCCAGTTGTGCGAACGCCCAATCCGCTTTGCGCTCTGGCGTCGTCAGACAGCGTCAAGGGTGCGATGATCGTGTCCAGGGTCCGGGCCTGGGTAGCGCGATTGATGTTGGAATCCGGGGCCAGAGCAAACTCGACCGAGCCACCCAGCCGCCGGGACGAGCGCAGGGCGGCGGCGAACTGCTCAACCATGGGCGCCGCCTGCGCTGGAATGCCGATTTTTTGGGCTTGTCCCAGCTCCCGGCGCGCCTCCCCATGCCGACCGATAGCGGCCAACATGCGCGCTAGTTCGAGCCGTGCCGCGATGGCCTCGGGCCGTTCACTCAGCACGTCCCGAAATGCACCTGCCGCAGCCTCGAAGCGGCCCATGTCCGCCAGCAACAGCCCCTTTCGATACCGCGCTTCAGCACGGATCTCGGGATCCGGATCCGAACTCAGGGCCTCGTAGACGACGAGGGCGTCATCAAAGGCTTCGGCCTCCTTGCGGGCGTCCGCAAGATCGAACAGCTGCGCGGCGCTTAGGCCCTCCACCCGGTCCTGGGCGACAGCCTGCCCGCCCCCAGCCCCAAGCGCGACGGCAGCGTAGATTCCGATCAGGATCCGCATCGCCGGGCGGTGCAAACGGCGCCTCACTGCCTGCGCGCGACCGTCACCCCGGTGATGATCACGCCCTCATGCACGTCTTCGGGCGACCTTATGGAGAAGTCGCCGCCGATCTCCTCGCCGGAGGGACCAAAGAAGCGTGTCTCCAGATCACCGACCTCAACGCCGTTCCGGGTGATGATCGCGATGCTGGTCCTGGCCCCCAGCTGGCCGGAGAAGTCATACCGGCCAAAATCCACAGATCGATTGTCATTGCGGCCATTCAGCGTGAGGTCGCCCGAATAGGATTGCCGGGAGAAATTCACATCGAACACCGAGGCGCCCCGGACGTCGAATTCTTCGCCGGTGGCGCCGACGGCGGCCGCGCCGTACACCACGCCCTCATACCGGGCGCTTCCCGTTCTCGACGCCAGAAGACGTTGAGGCGTTTCGAGGCCATAGACGAAGTGATGGTGCTGGATGGTCGTGCCGACCCCGGCGCGTTCCAGACTCCGCCAGCGGCCCAAGCTCGAATAGGTCAGCGACAGTTCGCTGTTGGACTGCCCGACCTTGTAGAGATCCAGACGAACGTCGGCCTCGCCAAAGGTGGCTTGGTGGGTCGTGAAGTTGGGGTCGGATGACCCGACGATCGAGTCTGGCGTGAAAGTTCCTCCAGCCATGTGGGAGTAGCCTGGACTAAAGGTGAACTGGCCGCCGGTCTGATCTCGGAACTGGCCGATCATGCGCTGTGTCCGGACGCCGGCGCCGGGGCGGTCGGGGACGGTTTCAACAAACAGCGCCGTGCCATGGGCGAAGAAGGTCTCGGGCGCGACGATGTTGGTCAGGGTCAGGTTCGCTGCGGGTCCCTCCCGTCTCTGGCCTGTGAAACTCCCCACGATCGTGCCGCTGCCGCCCGAAGCGCTGAAGGTGGCGCCCAGCTCATCGGCGGCAGGACCGTAGAACCGCCCGGCGAGCGAACCGGTCAGGTTGGCGTTGCGGCTGCCAACCGTCACATTCCCGGAGAAGGATGAGGCCGAGCTGGACAGCAGCCCGGCGCCCTGCAGTTCTATGCCTCCGCCGAAGACGCCCTCCCCCGTCAGCAGGCCGGTCTCGTACAGGGAGGCGCGTGTGGAGAACACGCCCGCCATGAAATCCACATTGAACTCGCCCTCGCCTTGAAGAACGCTGGGTTCGAACCCCGGAATGGTGGCCAGGCCGAAGACATCGATGCCGAACCTCGCCTGGCCAGTGCGCGGCATCGAGGCGGCAGAGGTTTCCAGACCGTAGACAAAGGTCGCGAAGCGATCGGATTGCCGGGACGAAACCACACTGGATCTCTGCCAGTATCCCATGCCCACATATCGGTTGCTGGCGCCGCCCGAATAGGGCGTGGTGACCAGTGTCAGGCGGTCGCGGCCAGCCGCGCCGTCCTTCTGATAGCGAACTTCGCCGTTCGCGTTGGAGATGACATCTGCGGGTCTGAAGGTTTGGGAGCGACCGGAGACGGAGACCGTGTAGCTCTTCTGAGCGGCATCGTAAGCCACAGTCAGATTCGCATCGCCGCCGCCGCTGCTCAGGGTCACCGCCGATGCGAGGTCGAACTCGCTGTCGGATGTGGCCGCTGGGCCGCTGAACACCTGGTCGGCGACCAGATTCGTAATGATGGAATTCGTGGCCGCCCCCGGAGGAAGGGGCAATGCGCCGCCGCCGCTGCCGCCGCTGCCTCCGCCGCACGCGACGAGCAGCCCGGACATCAGCGACACCAGGGTAATCTTCAATGCACGCATGGCTGGCCCAACTCTTGTCTAAACGTTCTTGAGGCGCCGACCGAGGGGGGTCAAGAACGGAAAATCTTCTGAGGTGCCACTTGGTGGCGCGCGATCCAGAGGGTCAAAGGCGGTTTTCCCGGGCCAGCGCCCGAAGGGCCATTTTGCGGCGTGCAGTACCTGACCAGCACCCGACCACACCGCTTGAAATCTTCTCCGGGCGTTCTGGCTTTTGATCCAACCCATTGTCCCTCTGAGCGTCCGGCTCACGAAGCTATTTGCTCTCACCGCCCCCACGCGCCCACTTGTCAGTGCGTTTTCCCATTGTGCAGTTTGACGTCCGGATAGCGCCGATTTCGTTGAAAAAGGCCCGCGTTGGCAATTGGCATGAGGGCTCGTCACTGATTCACTCTGGTCGTTGAAGCCGGAGGTGCAGCGATGATGGGTGAGCGGCGGGTCGATCAGTCGGCTCTGTTCTACGAGTTCT
>NZ_JADWOW010000042.1:0-110987 GCF_015767455.1 Brevundimonas sp. BAL450 | reverse complement strand
GCGACGGGCTGTGATCGAGCGGGATATAGCGGCGGGGCGGATTACTCGCCGGGTCCGGGACATGGAGCGCTGTCCATGCCCGCCCGTTCAGGGCCTGAACACCGGCTAGCGCCTAAGACGCGTGCCCACCGGGGGCTCTGGCAGAACGATCACGCGGGGCGTCAGCCTTCGTCGAAACGGTATTTCTACTTCCCTGCACCGGGCGATGGCCCGGCGCCCCGCTCCCTTCCCATCAACCCGCACCGACGGGCGCCTTGGCGTGTCTGCAATCGGCAAAACCTTCCCCCATGGCCCGGCAGAAATCGCGCGTTCCTGCGAACTGCGCCCATCATTGCCTTGATAATCAAACGCCTGACGTCGGCCCGATCCTTGCGAGAGCGTGCGCGAGCCAGAACCGGCTCAGCGGCCAGAAGGCCGTTTTCACTCCCCGACCAGAATGGAAGGACCGCCGACATGAACTCGGTGAACGTCAACGTGGGCGCGATGATCGCGCTCCAGAACCTGAACAAGACCAACCAGGATCTGTCCACCACCCAGAACCGCATCAACACCGGGTTGAAAGTCGCGTCCGCCAAGGACAATGGCTCCATCTGGGCCATCGCCCAGGGGCAGCGCGCCGAGCTCGGAGCCCTGAATGCGGTTTCTCAATCGCTGGCTCGCGGCACGTCCGCGGTCGACGTGGCCATGGCCGCAGGCGAGACGGTGTCGGATCTCCTGGTGCAGATGAAGGAGAAGGCCCTCGCGGCGACCGACGAGACCCTGACCACGTCCTCCCGCGAAGCGCTCGCCGAGGACTTCGAAGCCCTGCGCGACCAGATTTCCAGTGTGGTCGCCAACGCCGAGTTCAACGGGGTCAACCTGCTGGACACCGGCGCCACCGGTTTCGAGGCCCTCGCGGACGCCAGCGGCGCGCAGCGACTGACCGTCGCTGCCGAAGTGATGGCGCTGGGCGGGACCATCGTGTCGATCGGCGCAAGCCAGAGCATCACCAACCTGTCCGACGCGTCGACCGCACTGACCGACGTGGACGACTCCATCGCCGCCGTGTCCGCCGCCCTTGCGCGGATGGGCACGAAATCCAAGGCGCTGGAGACGCACTCGACCTTCGTGGGCAAGCTCCAGGACACCCTGGAGGCCGGGGTGGGCAATCTGGTGGATGCGGACCTGGCGAAGGAAAGCGCCAGGCTCCAGGCGCTGCAGACGAAGCAGCAACTGGGTGTTCAGGCGCTGGGCATCGCCAACCAGGCGCCGCAGATGCTTCTGGGCCTGTTCCAGTAGGGCCTGTTCAGGATCAAGCGCCGGACGTGCGGACCTTCGGGTCCGTCGTCCGGCGTTTCTCTTTCAGATCAGCGGATGGTCGAGGGATCGCACTGGCTGATGTCGCCGGCCTGGCACGCCGCGACCCGGCGGCGCCACGCGGCCAGATTCGCTTCATGCTCCTGCTGCCGGCGCAGCACTTCGGCCTCATAGGCCGCCTGTTCAGCCAGGTGCTCCTCCTCCAGCCGCGCCACCCACGCTGCATGATCGCGCAGGCTCTGCTCGTATTCGGCCTGGGCCGAGGCGTTGGTCTGGCGCACGGACTGGTTATAGGCCTCGACTGCGGCGTTCAGGCGCTGGGTCTCCTCGGTCTCCGGGTCGTAGGCGGGCTTGTCGACCGGGGCGATTTCCTCCACCGGCGTCGGCTCCGCGGGGCGCGGCGGCGGGGTTTGGATCCGCTCCTCGGCCTCGGGAGGATTGGCGAACAGATCATCCACCGCGTCCTGGGCGGCGGCGGGCATGGCGACCGCCAGGGTCAGCGCGGCCAGCAGGGAAATGCGAAGCATGACGTGTCTTCCTTGACCTCGGCGCCGGGGTCGGTCCGGCGGTTCATCCTGACAACGAGCATGACCGCCGAACCGTTGCAATAAGACGCTTCGACGCCGCTGGCCCGCGACGGGGTGTGCAAGCATTCCGGCCTCTGCTAGTTGCGCCGTTTACGGACGAAAATTTCAGACAAGCGACGCTTTTGGCCAAGACCCTCGACAAGGATCTCAAGAAGCTCGGCCGCCTGGAGGCCGCGACAGCCGACCTGGGCCGCTCGCTCGCGTTTCCGGGCGTCGCCCTGCTGTTCCTGCTGGCCGTGGCCCTGTTCGCCCTGCGCATCGCCGGCGTGGGTGATCTGGGCATCTATGTGGTCTTCGGCACGGTGGTCGCCGGCTACATGGCGCTCAACATCGGCGCCAATGACGTGGCCAACAACATGGCCCCGGCGGTTGGGTCCAAGGCGCTCAGCCTGACCGCCGCCCTGATCATCGCGGCGGTCTGCGAGACGGCCGGGGCCCTGCTGGCCGGGGGCGAGGTGGTCAACACCATCTCCAAGGGAATCATCACCCCGTCACCGGAGCTGGACGCCCAGAGCCTGATCCTGCTGATGACCTCGGCCCTGCTGGCCGGGGCCCTGTGGCTGAACCTGGCCACCATCCTGGGGGCCCCGGTCTCCACCACCCACTCCATCGTCGGAGCGGTGCTGGGCGCGGGCGTCGCGGCCTTCGGCGTGGGCGCCGTGGCCTGGCCGGTCATGGGCGGCATCGCGGCCAGCTGGATCATCTCGCCGATCATGGGCGGGGTGATCGCTGCGGCCCTGCTGGCCTTCATCAAGTGGCGCATCCTGTTCCAGCAGGACCGGGTCGCCGCGGCGCGTCGCTGGGCGCCGGTGCTGGTGGGGGTGATGGCGGGGGTGTTCACCCTCTACATGTTCTCCAAGGGCCTCAGCCGCGTCTGGTCGCCCTCCACGCCGGTGGTTCTGATCGGCGGCGCCGCCATGGCGCTGCTCGGCTGGGCGGCGTCCCGTCCCTGGGTGCTGCGCAAGTCACAGGGCATGGAGAACGCCAAGAAGCAGGTGGCGACCCTGTTCGTCCCGCCCCTGATCATGGCTGCGGCCCTGCTGTCCTTCGCCCACGGCGCCAACGACGTGGCTAATGCGGTGGGGCCGCTGGCCGCCATCGTCGCGGCGGCCCAGTCGGGCTCCGCCGAGACCGGGGCGGTGACCTTGCCGTTATGGGTGCTGATCGTGGGAGGGATCGGCATCTCGCTTGGTCTTGCCCTGTTCGGGCCGCGCCTGATCCGCACCGTCGGTGAGAAGATCACCAAGATGGACCCCATGCGCGCCTTCTGCGTGGCGCTGGCGGCGGGATCGACCGTGCTGGTGGCCTCCACGCTGGGCTTGCCGGTGTCCTCCACCCACATCGCCATCGGCGGCATCTTCGGGGTGGGCCTGCTGCGCGAGGTCATGACCAATCGCGGCATGCGCCGCCGCAATGGACCGCCCTCGCCGGACACCATCGCCGTCACCCCGGAAGAGGCCGTCAAGGCGGAGACCAAGCGCCAGACGCGTCTTCTGGTGCGTCGCCGGCACCTGTGGGGCATCGCCGCGGCCTGGGTCGTCACTGTGCCCGCCGTGGCGATCCTGTCGGCGTTGATCTACCTGGTCCTGACCCGTTTCCTCGGCTGACGCCGCCGCTTGGGCGGCTTGGCGGGCGGGGCGTCCGCCTCCGGCGCCGTGAGATCGGCGTGCAGACGGTCCAGCACCACGAGCAGCTCGGCATTGTCGATCAGCCGCCGGGCCTGACGGTGGGTGGCCCAGTGCCGTCTCCGGCTGCCGCGCTCCGGCCAGTCCTTGGCCTGGTCATCGACCTTCAGGGGATACAGGTCCACGGCGATCATGCGACGGCTGTGGCGCTCGACCTTTTCGGTCCGATAGGTCCCGACGGCGACCTTGCCGATGTCTCCCCGAACCCCTGCTTCCTCCCAGGCCTCCTTGGCGGCCGAGCGCGCAGGGGTCATGTCATCCTCCACCATGCCCTTCGGAAAGATCCACCGGCCGGTGCGCCGGGAGGTGATCAGCAGGTAGGTCGGTTCGTCTCCGGCCCAGGCATAGGGAATGGCGCCGCTCTGAACGGTCGAGGGGCGCCCCGCCAGGGGCCAGGTTCGTCTGTGGCGAGCCCCCAGGGCCCGCACGATGCGGCGCAACATCCCGCGACCCTAGCGGCGCGGAGTGAGTCGTGGGAGGTGGAAGATGAGGCTGTTCGGGCGCTCTCGTATTCGGCTGCTTCGTCAGGAGGGAGCAGGGACGGATCGGGCGGTCAGCGGCTCACCAAACGCGTCTGGTCCTGAGACGCAGGGGCAGGGATCAGAAGGTCCTCCACCACCTGCCGGAATCGTGCGGCGGTGAGCGGCTTGGACAGGACAGCGTCAGCGCCCAGGGTCTTGGCCACGGCGAGCAGATAGTTGGCGTCCATGCTGCCGCCGCTGGAGATCGCCAGAATCCGCACGTCGGGATAGAGCTGGCGCGCCTCCATGAGCGTCTCCAGCCCATCTTTCTGGGGCATCAGCATGTCGAGCACCATCAGGTCGATGGGCACGGCCTTGAGGACGCGCAGCGCCTCGTGTCCGTCGGCGGCTTCGACGATGGCGTGTTCGCCGTCGCGCAGGAATTCCACGGCGATGGCGCGTACGGTGGGATCGTCGTCTACGATGATGATGGCGGCCATGACTTTGCTCCGTACTCAAACTCTCACGGAAAGGGCGCCAATCCGCTAACGGAGAGGCTTAACGCCTAGGCCGCGCGATCGCTCAGACGGGAAATCTCGCTCAACTCCATGGGCCTGTGGAAATGGTACCCTTGAAGGTAGTGGGCCCCCGCCGTGCGTAGGAAAGCGGCCTGTTCGGCCGTCTCCACCCCTTCGCAGACCACCTTCACCCCCAGGGCGCGGCCCACCCCGATGACGGCGTGGATGATCGCGGCTGAAGCCGTGCTGGACAGGCAGTCCTGGACAAAGCTGCGGTCGATCTTGAGCGTGTCGAACGGCAGCGTCTTCAGGGCCTGGAAACTGGTGAAACCTGTCCCGAAGTCGTCAAGTGCGGCGCGGACGCCCAGCGCCTTCAGGTCAGCGATGGCGGCCGCCGACCGTTCCATGTCCAGCATGGCTGTTTCGGTGACTTCGATCTCCAGCCGTTGCGGGTCGAAGCCCTCGGCCGTCAGGGCGTCGCGCACCCGGTCCGAGAAGCCCGGCTCCTGGAACTCTTCGGGGAAGACGTTCACGGCCACGCTCAGGTGTTCAAGGCCCGTCAGATCCCGCATGGCGCGGCGCATCACGAAATCGGTCAGTCGCGGACCCAGGGCCGCCCGGGCCACGCACGGCAGGAAGGCGTCGGGGCACAAGGGGCCCCGTTCGGGATGGTCCCACCGCACCAGCGCCTCGACCTTGCCGCAGGGACCGGCGTTGCGATCGACGATGGGCTGGTACACCAGCCTCAGGCCGCCGTTGGTCATGGCCGCCTCGAATTGGGCTTCGAACGGGTCGCATGCGGGGCCTTCCCCGAACAGGGCGACCGAGGTGAGCTCGAGGGCCTGATGCAGGCCGTCCACCTCGACGTGAAGACCGGACCGACTCTCGCGCGCCCCGGCCTCGACGGTGGAGGCGGCCGCCGCCACGGCGCGGGCGCCGATGCTGAGGCTCATGGATTTCAGGGCATGGGCAGCGCGGGCCAGGGCGTCCATGTCGCCGGCACGCAGCGCGGCGTCGATTTCGCCTGCGCGCAGCGGCGCATTGGCGCGGTACAGACCCTGCACCCGGTCCAGAAACTCGGGCTTGCGCGCGGCGATGGCGTCGAGTTCCGCCCGCACCTGGGGGTCGAACAACCCGACGTCGGCATCAGCCTGGGTGGTGCGAGGCGCCGCCGGCCCCGGCCCCGTCACGGCCTTGTCGGCGCAGGTCCGCTGCAGGGCCCCGGCCAGATCCCGCACGGTGAAGGGCTTGTAGACGACGCCGTCCATGCCCGCCTCGCGCCAGGCGTCGGCCCCGGCCCCGATGACATGGGCGGTCAGGGCCAGGATCGCAGCGCGGGGACGGCCGGTCTCCATTTCCTCCGCCCGGATGCGGGCCGTGGTCTCGAAACCGTCCAGACCCGGCATGGACCCATCCATGAACACCAGGTCGAAGGCTTCGGCCCGCATCAGTTCAATGGCCGCTTCGCCGCCTTCCGCCAGGGTGACGTCCACGTCCAGCTGGCTCAGGGTTTCGGCAGCCACTTCGCGGTTGACGTCGGAGTCGTCCACCACCAGCACCCGTACTCCGGGGAAACGAGGCAGGTCGTCGGCGGCCTGGGTCCTGACAGTGTCCAGCTGCGGCGCACGGCCATGGCTGACCTGCTCCAGCACGGTGATCAGATCCGCCCGGCGCAACGGTCTGGTCAGGACGGCGTCCGCGGCCGTATTCTCCTCGTCCTCAAGGGCGATCCACACCGCCTTGGGGGCCAGGGGCGCAGACGTCGGTCCAAAAACCAGGCGCGCATCGGCGACGTCCGCGCGCCGCGCCGCCAGGGCGTCCAGATACAGCGAGATGGCCTCGGCCGACATCGGACCGACATCGCCCACGGCCACGGTCAGACCGGACAGGTCGGCCAGCGGCTGGACCTCCCCGGCGGCGGGCAGGGGCGCGGAGAAGGCGAAGCGCGAGCCCCGCCCCACTTCGCTCTCCAACCGCCAGTCGCCCTCCATGGCGCGCACCAGCCGGTCGCAGATGGCCAGACCAAGCCCCGTGCCGCCATAGCGGCGTGTGGTGGACTGGTCGGCCTGGGTGAAGGCCTCGAACAGGGTCGGCAGGCGGTCGGCGGGAATGCCCGGGCCCGTGTCCTCCACGGCGATCAGCACATGGCCGGGCGCCGTCGGGTCGTCCTCGACACGGATCAGGACACCGCCAGTTTCGGTGAATTTGATGGCGTTGTTGACCAGGTTGCTGATCACCTGGCGCAACCGGACGGGGTCAGCCGAAACCTGCGGCAGGCGCGGGTCCACATACACGGCCAGATCCAGCCCCTTGGTTCGGGCGCGCTCCAGGAACAGGCTGGCCACATCCTCAGCCACCTCGGCCAGATCGACCGGCAGGATCTCCAGCTCCATCTTGCCGGCCTCGACCTTGGAGAAGTCGAGGATGTCGTTGATGACGCCCAGCAGGGAGCGGCCGGACTTGGCGATCACATCGGCGTGGCGGCGCTGGCGTGCGGGCAGGTCGGCCCGGGTCAGCATGTCGCTCAGCGCCAGAATGCCGTTCAGGGGCGTGCGGATTTCGTGGCTCATCACCGCCAGGAAGTCGGACTTGGCGGCGTTGGCGCTCTCCGCGACGTCCCTGGCGCGCGCCAGATCGAAGGTGCGGGCGGCCACTTCGTCCTCCAGGGTCTCCACCTGACGGGCGATGCGGGCGTCCCGTTCCCGGACGCCCGAAAGCATGACATTGAAGCCCCGCACCAGATCGGCCACCTCGCCGTCGGCCCGGATGTCGGCGGGCCGCGTATAGTCATGGGTGGCCTGCACCTGATCCATGTGCGCGGCCAGGGCGCCGATGGGCCCGCTGATGCGACGAGCCAGGCGCATGGCCACCGCCAGGCCGGCCATCAGGGCGACGCCGGCGCCGGCCAGGCTGATCCACAGGGCGAACAGGATGCGCTCGCGCACCCCCGGCGCCCGGCTGAACAGCACGATCTCGCCGACGTGTTCGCCGTGGCTTATCACCGGGGCTCGAGCCTGCAGGCTGTCGGTGGTCAGGATTGCCCATAGGGAGGTGCGCTCGCCTTCGCGCACCTGGGCGTCCCGGGCCAGGCGCAGACCGCCCCCGGTCTCCGCCAGCACGGCGCCGTCCAGGGTCTCGATCCGGGCATAGGTCACATCGGGCATCTGGCGGATCGAGCGCACGCCCTCGAAGGCCCCGCGACGATCACCCGCCCGGACCGCATCGGCGGACAGGGATCCGATGACCCGCGCGGCCTGGGTGAGCCGCTCAACCTCCAGGTCGGCCTGACGACGCGCCTCGATCACGGTGGACAGCACCGCCGTGGTGACGAACGAGGCCGCCAGTGCCGACAGCACCAGCAGTACAAGTTTTCGACCGATAGTCTTGTTGGAGGTCACGGGCGCCTTATGGCCAAGCTTGTCAATCTTCAAACGATACTGCCGGTTAATGACTCCGCGATTAATCTGCACCCTGCGGAAGAGGAGGGCCGGGAGCGGCCTGAATACTAATGTCGGGTTTTGAGTACGTGGACCTGGGCTCGGCCACGATCCTTTTCGTGGACGATGATCCCATATTGCGTGAGTTCGCCGGGGTGCACCTGGCGACGGACACGGCGGCTATCGAGGTGGCCGCAGACGGCGCCGAGGGCTTTGCGATGGCCCGCGACGGCCGTTACGACCTGATCCTGACCGATCTGGAGATGCCGGTCCTGGATGGGTTCGGCCTGATCAAGCGCCTGCGCGAGAACACCCCCACCCAGCACACGCCTGTGATCGTCCAGACCAGCCGCGAGGACGTGGCCTCCATCGACTGGGCTTATCGCGCCGGCGCGGATGGGTTTGTGACCAAACCCCTGAACTGGCGGCTGTTGAGTTATCAGATCGCTTTCGCGCTTCGCGCCGCCCGCATGCGGCGTGACCTGATGGCCTATGGGGCGATGCGTCGGGCGGCGGGATGAGCTTTCACCCGTTCCTGGTGCGTCTGTGTGAGCGTCTGTCCCTGATCTGGCGGGAGGACACCGGAACCATCGCCATCAAGTTCGCCCTGGCCTTTCCGGCCCTGGCCCTGATCGCCGTCGGGGCCATCGATCTGTCCGAGGTCCACGCTTCAAAGACCCGCTTGCAGGACATCGCTGACAACGCCGCCCTGGCCGGGGCCGCCCAGTTGCGATTGGCCACCAACATCTCCGCCGCCGTCGAACGGGCTTCGGCCTATGTGGACGGTCATCTGCAGGACTGGTCTCAGGCGCCGCAGGTGACGCAAAGCATCCAGGTGGTCACCATCGACGGCCAGAACGCGCTGGAAGTGGTTCTGGAGGCGCACAGGGACTCCTTCTTCGGCAGCATGCTGCCGCCGGGAGGCTGGAATTTCAGCGCCGAGGCGCGAGCCGTCACCCTGGCGCGGTCGCCCCTGTGCGTTCTGGTCACGGGCGACGAGGGCGAGCGCGTGTTGAATGTGCGGGACTCCGGCCGCATCAACGCCCCGGCCTGCATGGTTCACTCCAATCGCGACATCATCGTCGACGGGGGCAGCGTCTCCGCCGCCGATGTGCAGGCCGTGACCGACGCCAGAGGAACCATCACCCCCTTGCCGGGGGTGGATGCGGCCTCAGTGCCCGACCCCTTCGCTGACGCGGAGTTCACGCCGTCCCATGTCTGTTCGGGCGCGACCCTGCCGGCGATGTTGCAGACCGGCGTCTTGCGCCTGTCCCCAGGCGTTCATTGCGGCGGTGTGACCATCACGGGCGACGCCGAGCTGCTCCTCGAACCCGGCGAGCACTGGTTCTCGGGCGGGATCATCGATATTCGCGGCATGGGACGGCTGACCGGGCAGGACGTAGCCCTGATGTTCGCGCCAGACGCCCGTTTCGAATTTCGGGGCCAGGCCACCGTGGACCTGGAGGGCAGACGGACGGGCCCCTACGCCGGGTTCGTGGTGGTGTCGGCGCCCTCCAATACCCAGCACTTCCTCATATCGGCCGACAACGTCCGGCGTCTGCTGGGCGTGATCTACATCCCACGCGCGCAACTCGTTGTGGAAGGTCGGAGAAACGTCGCCGAGGACAGCGCCTGGACCGTGATCGTGGCGCGGCAGCTGCGCCTGAACGGCTCGCCGTCCCTGATCATCAATGCGGATTATGGCTACAGCACCGTACCTGTGCCGGAGGGCGTCGGCCCGTCCGGCGGATCGACCCAACTGGTCGAATAGGTCGGGATCTTCCAGGAAGACCGAGTCGCCCGCAGACGCATGCGTCGTGCGGGGCGACGTCGGCTCCTGGTCCTCGCAGCGGCGTCACGCTTGGCTGCAAGGCAGTGGTGTCTCCGTCAGCTCGAGACGGCGTCCTTGAGAGCCTTGGCAGGCTGGAAGGTCACCTTCTTGCTGGCGGCGATCTGGATGGTCGCGCCGGTCGCCGGGTTGCGGCCTTGACGGGCGGCGCGGTCCTGCACCTTGAACTTGCCGAAGCCGGGCAGGTTGACTTCCTCGCCCTTGGCGGCGGCTGCGGTGATCCGCGCCAGAACGCCGTCGACAATGGCCTTGGCTTGCGCCTTGGTCAGGTCGGCGTCTGCCGCCACGTGATCGATCAGGTCGCTGGTGTTCATCGGATATCTCTCAATAGTTGGAATGCGTGAGTGCCTCAGCCTCAACGGACTGCGACCGTACGCAGTTCCGTCATCCGGTGCTCGTAGGATTCGCGCACGCTGTCGAGCCGCATTCTGAAGTTCGGCGAGGCGCTGAACCGACTTCACGGCCTAACTGATGGACGCTTCCGCGATGGTACCGCCCTCCCGGATCGAACGGGAGACCTCCAGAGCCACAATCTGGCGCTCTAACCAACTGAGCTAGGGCGGCATCGCGAAGGCCGGTGTCTAACCGCACCGGGCTCGCTGATCAAGCGCAGAAGACGCCTACCAGCCGCGGCTGGAGATATACTGCTCCAGTTGGGCGATGCGGGTCTGGTCCGAGGGGTGGGTGGAGGCGAACTCCGGAGTGGAGCCCTGGCGCTGCTGGGCCATCAGCGTCCACAGGGCGACGGCCTCGCGCGGGCGGTACCCTGCGGCGGCCATGTAGTCCACGCCCAGACGGTCAGCTTCAAGTTCGTGATTGCGCGAGAAGGGCAGGAGCACGCCCAACTGGGCGCCGATCCCGCCGAGGGCGCCGACGGCCTGGCCATAGTCGCCGGCCGCACCACGCGCCACCTGCAGGCCCGTGGCGGTCAGGGCGGTCTGGGAATAGCGTTCGGCGGCGTGGCGAGCGACCACGTGGCCCACCTCGTGGCCGATGACGGCGGAGAGCTGGTCGTCATTCCGCACCAGGTTCAGCAGTCCCGTCGTCACCCCGATCTTGCCGTTAGGGAGGACGAAGGCGTTGGGAGAGTCGTTCTGGAAGACGGCGTAGTCCCAGGACAGACGAGCATCCAGGTTGGCGGCCGAGACGATGCGGCTGCCCACGGTTCGCACACGCTGGTTCTGGGCGGCGTTGCTGGTGGGATTCATCTCGCGCATGGCCTGGGTCCAGGCCTGATCGGCTGAGGACTGCAGGGCCGCGTCGTCCACGATCAGCAACTGGTTACGACCCAGGGTCTCGTTGTAGGCACAGGCGCCAAGGCTGGCGGTCAGGGCGGTGGCGGCGGCGAGGGCCGCAACGGATTTGTTGAACATGATCGGGTCTCCTGAAAGGTCGGCGTCCTAACGTCCAGGTTGGGCTTTGGCTCCTTCCGAGCTATGGCGAGCGCTCAAAAGAAAACGCCCCGGAGCGAACTCCGGGGCGATGTTCTCTGCATTCAGGCTGTTTGTCAGCCCAGACGCCATCCGATGGGGATCCGGACCCGGGCCCCGCCGACGGGTGCGCCGTCTCGGGTCTGGGGCCGCATCTGGAACCGCGGCGCGAGTTGCAGGCTCGCGCGGCCGAAGCCGGCGCCGGAGGGCGTTTCGCTGACCACGCTGCAGTCGGACAGACGACCGTTGGCCTGAACAGTGCATTCGATCGTCGCACTGCCTTCCGTGCCGTCCGCCAAGGCGCGGCTGGGGTAGAAGCGGGCCAGGTCGTTGGCGTCCGGACGACGCACCCAATCCGGGTTGGTGATCACCGACGGACGCGGAGGCGCCGGCGGGGCCGGAGGCGGAGGCGGACCGGGGACGATCACGGGCGGACCCGTGTATTCGACGCGGTCTTCCTTCTTGGTCGCCTCAATCGGCAGGGTCACCGGCGGCGGCGGGGCGTTGGGAACCGCAACCGGCTCACGCACCTGCAGCTTTGGCGGCGGAGGCGTGTCCGGCGGCGGCGGCGGCGGCGGCGGCGGCGGCGGCGGGACAAACGGGTCGATCAGCTCGACGTCGATGGACTCATCCGAATAGGACACTTCCTTCAGGACGAACTTCTGATTGTAGATCCACCAGGCGCCCGCCAGGTGTACGAAGACCGAGATCCCGATACCCACCACGACGCCGGTCGACATTTTCTTCCGGCGAGGCGGGTCCAGGAGCGGGTCGCGACGATGTTCTTCAGTCATGATCTGCGACCGTGGTCCTTATGCGTTATCTTCGCCGACGAGCGCGACACTGTAGAAACCATTGTCCTGCAGGGCGTTCATGAGCTGCATGAAGTCGCCGTAGCGGGTGGTCTTGTCGGCGCGGATGAAGATCCGCTCTTCGTCAGGGTTTCGTGTGCCGATCAGGCGGCGAAGATCGTCGCCCAGGGTGCCCAGAGAGGTGCGCCCATCACCGATGTAGATGTCGGCGTCGCTCTGAAGCGAGATGTAGATCGGCTTCGGCGGGTTTACTTGAGGCGGCGACACGGCGGTTGGCAGTTCGACCTCCACCGACACGGTGGCGAGCGGAGCCGCCACCATGAAGATGATGAGCAGAACAAGCATGACATCCACAAAGGGTGTGACGTTGATTTCGCTGTTCTGCTGAATCTCGTACTTGCCGCCGGCGCCGCCTCCGAGTTTGGCGGCCATCTAGCTTACGCTCCCTTGTCGAGTTGACGCGAGATCGTGTTCATCAGCTCGGCGTTGAAGCCGTCCGACCGCACGCCGTAGGACGAAATCCGGGTGTTGAAGTAGTTGTAGAAGATAACCGCCGGAATAGCCGCGAACAGACCCAGGCCGGTGGCCAGCAGCGCTTCGGCGATGCCGGGCGCCACGACCGCCAGGTTGGTCGTGTTGGTGTTCGCGATGCCGATGAACGAGTTCATGATGCCGTAAACCGTACCGAACAGACCGATGAAGGGTGAGTTCGAACCGGTCGAAGCCAGGAACTGCTGACCGCCCGACAGGCGCTTGGCCAGACCGGACTGCACAGCGGCCACGGCGGCCATGGAGCGGACGATGGTGGTTTCACGGTGGTCGCTGTTCACGGCCAGACCGGCTGCGCGGGACGCTTCGACTTCTTCGGTGGCGGCCGCGGCCATGTCGGCGAGCGGGTTGCCCTCGAAGTCCTCAGAGGTCGACACACGGCGAATATCCGGGATTGTCCGGGCGCCGCGGAAGGCCTCAAGGTAACGGTCGGTCTGACGGTTCAGGCTGCCGAACTCGATCATCTTGATGACGAACAGGGTCCAGGAGAAGACAGAGGCCAGCACCAGACCGATCATCACCGCCTGAACGACAGGGTCGGAGTCGATGAACATCTTGGCGACGGTCAGTTCGCCGTGGCCGCCGGTTTCGGCGGTCTCGACTTCCGCCGCCGGAGCGGGGGTTTCGACCGGGGTAGCTTCGGTGGTTGCCGGGGCCTCAGCCGCGGGCGCTTCGGTGGGTGCCGGGGCCGCGTCCTGCGCGAGAGCCGGCGAGCTCGCCATGAGGACGGCAGCGCCGGCCAGAGCGAGGAGGAAATTTGTCTTTTTGCTATCGAGCATAGTTCGCCAGTTCCTGCTTGGTCTGACTCGTTGGACCTAAAGAGGCGTTCGCCGGGAGGCGGGCCCCTCACTAAAATTACACCGGTTGCCGAATCGTCGATCCGGCTCCCGGAACGTTTCCTGTCGCTCTTCGGTTGCCGAAGCCCCTGAAAAGCTTTCACGCCCGACCTGGAGAGGAGGTCGTTCGCATGCCGACGCTCCCCGTTAAGACGAGCGGTCACGTTGTCTTGGCGAACCGCCCGGGGGGCGTCAAGTGCGTGATCATGCTTTTCAACCGGCGGGAGAGCGGGGCGACCGTGTCAGCAACGTCTTTTCGCCCAAATGTCATAAGAGCGTCATCTGTTCTCAGCACCGCTTTTATGGAGGAAGAATATTGCTCATATTTCAAAATATGAACAATCTGCAATCCTGTTACACTCCGTAACTGGCATGGGCTTTCGCCATCGATCGGGAGAGGGGAATCTCCGGTCACGCGGCGGCGGCATCTGCATCATGGTCAGTTGCTGAAATGTGGCGCAAAGGTGGCGCAGGGCGGCGGTCGCGGATCGTGACCACATAACGACGAAATGTTTTGGTCCGGCGGTAACCGGTGGCGCCGCTTGCAGGATAAGGGAGGAAAGGAGTGGTGCCTGGGGGCGGATTCGAACCACCGACACGCGGATTTTCAATCCGCTGCTCTACCAACTGAGCTACCCAGGCCCGGGTCCGGCGACGGCTCAGGCCGTCGGGAGCGGGGTCTATAAGCGAGGCCGATCAGCCTGTCCAGCGTCAGGCCCCATCCTCGCCGTCGCTTTCGCCATTTTCACCCGCCGGCGGCCCGGGAACGGCGTACCGACCGGTGAACCAGCGGCCCAGATCAATGTCCGCACACCGCTTCGAGCAGAAGGGTCGGTATCCGGGATCGACTTCGGCCTTGCGGCAGATTGGGCAGGTGGCACGGGTCATTCAACGATCACTCGGGTCAGAGGCAGGCTGTCATCAGCAAGGAGATGGGCGCGTGGGCCCAGACGCGCCACCAGGGCGGCGGCGGCGTTTGCGACCTCACCATGGCAGCGCGCGGTGACGCGCGCGCGCGTGGTGTCGGCCAGCAGGGCATGGTTCAGCCTCCGGGCCACATCTCGGGCGGCTGTTTCCACGCTCGGCCGGATCAGGTCCTCCAGTGGGGTGAAGGTCCAGGGCAGGACCAGTTGCAGCACGCCGAACCGGTTAACGGGGCCGTAGGCGATGGCGGGATCTGCGCCGAAGGCGGTTCGTGCGGCGGCGGTGACCTGCGCCCCGTCGTGCCCGGCGCCCAGCAGATCGACCGCCACCAGCCCGCCCCAGTGGCGCAGGCGGATCAAGCGTGCGGCGATGCGCAGCCCCTCCTGATTGGCGCGCTGCCGGTCCCTGCCGCTCAGGCCCCTGCCGGGCAGGGGCGGCTGGTCGATGTCGACGGTGATCATGGCGCGGGTGCGTTCGACCGCCACGTCCGGCCCGCTGTGCGGCAGGGTCGGGGCCTCGGCGTCCTCGATCGCAGCCCACCCGGCCTCGATGGCCGCCTTTCCGGTGATCGGGGCGACGCCGGGCGCCAGCCGGTCCAGCCACTCACTGACGCTGGGGCCAGGCCGGACCATGCGGGGGTCTCCTTCGGCCGCGCCCAGCATGCGCAGCGTGGGCCCCTTGGCCTCGCGCGGTTCGGCGACCACCTCGACCTCGATCTTCTGGCCGATGTGCAGGGTCGTGTTCCGGTTCATCGGCAGGAAGCCGTCTGCGCCGCCCAGATCCACAAAGGCGCCGCTCAGTCCCGGCTCCACCCGCGCGACCCGGCCGACGGACACGGCGCCGAGGCGCCGGGCGGGATCGTCGGCCTCCCGCTGGATCAGGATATGCTCGAAGCCGCGCTCGCTCTCGATGACGCCCCGCGTTTCGCCGGGGCTGTCGTCTATATAGACTTGGCGGTCGCCGCTCACGGCCGGGCCGGGCGCCAGCCGGCCCCGCGCAGGAGCTGGACCGTTTCGTAGAGCGGCAGGCCCATCACCGCGGGGTGGCTGCCGACGATGCGGCGCACGAAGGCGCCCGCGGGACCCTGGATGGCGTAGCCTCCCGCCTTGCCGCGCCAGTCGCCGGTTTTCAGATAGCCCGCGATCTCGTCGTCGGACAGCGGCTTGAAGGCCACGCGTGTTTCGACCACCCGCACCGCCGCGTCGCGTCCGGGGGCCTTGACCGCCACGCCGGTGAAGACCCGGTGGTTACGGCCGGACAGCAGCGCAAGGAAGCGCCGGGCCTCGGCTTCGTCCGCCGGCTTTTCCAGCAGGCGGCGTCCCACGGCGACGACAGTGTCGGCGGCCAGGACCAGGGCTTCGGTCTCGCGGGCGCCGACCGTCTCGGCCTTGATGCGCGCCAGGCGCTCGGCCAGTCGCGGCGGCGTCTCGGCCTTCAGGGGCGTTTCGTCGATGTCGGCGGGGACGATGCGGTCGGGTGTGATCCCGATCTGCGCCAGCAGTTCGATGCGGCGCGGACTGGCCGAGGCCAGCACAAGCGCGAGGCTTGGGGGCGGAGAGGCCACGCGGCCGCCCGCCTTACTTGAAGCGATAGGTGATGCGACCCTTGGTCAGGTCGTAGGGAGTCATCTCCACCAGAACCTTGTCGCCCGCCAGAACGCGGATGCGGTTCTTGCGCATCTTGCCGGCGGTGTGGGCGATGATCTCGTGGTCGTTTTCAAGCTTCACACGGAAGGTCGCGTTCGGCAGCAGCTCGCTGACGACGCCTGGAAACTCGAGCAGTTCTTCCTTCGACATGCAGTCTCTCTCGCCCTTGGGATACAGGTATCGGTCACGCTGGGCGCCGGCGCGGCTCGAAATCGGACGCGGCCTAATGCACCAAAACAGGCCGGGCGTCGAGTTCTGACGGGAAATAGCGTCGGGTCAGCCGCGACGCCACAGGGCGCAGACCAGGGTGAACAGGCGGCGGGCGGTTTCGTGGTCCACCTCGACCTTGCCCTCCAGCCGCGCCTTCATGGCCTCGGCGCCTTCGTTGTGAAGACCGCGCCGCCCCATGTCGACGGACTCGATCTGGCTGGCCGACGAGCCGCGCAGGGCTTCGTAGTAGCTGTCGCAGATCATCAGGTAATCGCGGATCACCGTCTTCAGCGGGGTCAGGGACAGCAGGTGTCCCTTGCGATAGGCCGGCCCGGTGATGTCCATGGCCAGGCGGCTGTCCTGCAATGACAGTTTCAGTTGATACGGACCGCCCTCGGCGCCTGCGGGGGTGAAGCTGTTCTGCTCCACCAGATCGAAGATGGCCACGCGCCGGGCATGCTCGATCTCGGCCGTGGCCGAGGGCAGGGAGGCTTCGTCCAGATCGACGGCCGACAGGCGATGGGGACCGCTCATGCCGGATCCTCTTCATGGCGCGGCGCGCTTCGGGCCCGCCAGCGTTCGGAGATGTCGGCCAGGACCGCGTTCATGCACTCCACGTCCACGCGCAGGTCGCCGCCGCCGGCGAACATCATGACCACCCGGCCGCCCGGCGCCTCGCCCGGCATGAAGTCCATGGCCAGCAGCTCCAGGGGAATCTCGGGGGCGCGGGGCATGTCGCGGCTCTTGACGGCCATGACGTCGCCGAACTGCAGCGCCGCCTGGACCCGGGTGCCGCCGCATTCCCAGCAGAACCGGCGCAAGGTGATGGTCAGCCGCCGCGCCGCGCTTTCCCACAGGATGTCGCCCGGCGTGAGGATGGCGTCCTGAAGCGCCGCCGAGATGATCAGCAGATCCTCGTGATCCTCGGCCAGCAGGCGCAGGGGCGGCAGGGGCGGGCCCTTGTCCTCGGCGACCTTGTCCTCGCTCAGGTCCGTTTCGACGGCGGTGGTCTCAGTGTCCATCCTCATAGCCTTTCAGCCGCCGCACCTCGGCGCCGCAGGCCCCCAGCTTCTCCTCAAGCCGCTCGAACCCGCGATCCAGATGATAGACCCGGCCGATGGTGGTTTCACCCTCCGCCGCCAGGCCCGCGATCACCAGGCTGACCGAGGCGCGCAAATCGGTGGCCATGACCTCGGCGCCGTGCAGCGCTTCGACGCCCCGCACGCGGGCCTCACCGCCGTGCACGGTGATGTCGGCGCCCAGGCGCATCAGCTCGGGCACGTGCATGAAGCGGTTCTCGAAGATGGTCTCCGAAATCACGCTCTCGCCCTCAGCCAGGGTCATCAGGGCCATGAACTGGGCCTGCAGGTCGGTGGCGAAGCCGGGATAGACCTCGGTGGTCACATCGACGGGCTGGAGGCGTCCGCCGTCGCGGCGGATGCGCAGGCCGTCCGGCGTCTCGTCCACCGTGACCCCCGCCTCGCGCAGCTTGGCGGTCAGGGCGGTCAGCAGCGCGGGCCGCATCTTCGTCAGGGTCACGTCGCCGCCGGTCATGGCCGCGGCGGTCGCATAGGTGCCCGCCTCGATGCGGTCGGGGATGACGCTCCAGTCCGCGCCCGACAGGGAGCCGACGCCGGTGATGGTCAGGGTCGGGGTGTCGATGCCCTCCACCCTGGCGCCCATGGCGTTCAGGCAATGGGCCAGGTCGCCGATCTCGGGCTCGCGCGCCGCGTTGTGGAGCACGGTCACGCCCTGGGCCAGGACGGCCGCCAGCAGGGCGTGTTCGGTGGCGCCCACGGAAACGAAGGGAAAGGTGATCTCGGCGCCGCGGAGACCTTTCGGCGCCTGGGCCGAGACATAGCCCTCCTCCAGCTCGATGACCGCGCCCAGGGCGCTCAGGGCCTGCAGGTGCAGGTCCACCGGCCGCGCGCCGATGGTGCAGCCGCCCGGCAGGCTGACCCGCGCATGGCCGGTGCGCGCCAGCAGCGGCCCCAGCACATTGAACGAGGCCCGCATCTGGCGGACCAGATCATAGGGCGCGAAGGTCGAGGTGATCTCGGCGGCGTGCAGTACGGTTTCGGTTCCGTCCGCGCCGTCCTGCTCGGTGACGCTGACGCCCAGTCCGCGCAGCAGCTCGCCCAGGAACCGGGTGTCGGCCAGGCGCGGCATGTTGGTCAGGCGCAGCGGCTGCTCGGTCAGCAGCGAGGCGGCCATCAGCTTGATGGCGGAGTTCTTGGCGCCGCTGATCGGAATGGCTCCGTTCAGCCGGGCGCCGCCGGTGATGGCGATGCGGTCCATGGGGTCTCTGTCGAGGCTGCGCCCGGCGCGGGCGAAGCGGGGGCGGTATCTAGCCTGTCTCGCGCGCCGGTTGAAAGGGGCGAGAACGGACTGTCACGCCTCTTGATCAGACGCCGCCACGCACTGCGCCTCCGCGCGGCGTGCCCGGCGGAGTTGGGGAAGCGGCGGGCGCGGGCGATCTCGCCCGGGACCGGGACGGCGCCGTCGCCGGCGGCCGCCCTTGATGTGTGTTTCGGCGTGGTCGCTCGCGCCCGCCCGGTCGTTCTGTGCGTGAGCGCCGCGGGGGAGGGCTCTCTTCAGCCGGCCGACGCGCGACCTCGTTTGTCGCGCGCCCAGAGTTCCGCCGGTTCGTCCCCATGCCGCATGCTCGGCCCACGACGGGCGGCGGCGTCCAGGACGCCCGCCGGACCCCGGGCTCTCAATGCCCGGGCGATCCCGCTCGACCGGTCCCGCTGCGCGTCCGGCCCTGGCGCCAACGCCTTCCCCCGCAACGGAACCCGAGAAGGGTACGCCAGCGACGAACGCAGTCGGAAAACCAGACGAAAAAACCGTCTCGACCGTTCTGCGGCAAGGCATTGGGGTCTGGAAATGCGGGACGAACGGGCGAGTTGGTCCCGCTTTTCAGGCTCAGTCGGCGTCGGACGGGGGCGCGGAGGGCGGCGCCTTGCGACGGCGGAGATTCGTGCGCAGGGCGGCGGCCAGACGCGCCTCCCGTTCCGCCTTGGCCTTTTCGGCGGGCGTGGGCGGCTTTGGCGTCGGTGTGTCGGGCGGGCTTTTCACCGGGCGATAAAGGCTGGATGCAGGAATGCGATCAAGAGGCGTTTTGGCCTTTGCATCGGGCGAACGTATTGGCTATACGGCCGCTTCCTCAGATTTCGCCGCCGTAGCTCAGTGGTAGAGCGCATCCTTGGTAAGGCTGAGGTCGTGGGTTCGATTCCCCCCGGCGGCACCATCTGAAGCAAGAGGCCCGGACAACCGTCCGGGCCTTTTTGCATTCACCAGTCCTGATCGTCCGGGATGGCGGTGATGCCTCGGGTCCGCAGGGACCGGGGCGTCAGTCCCTCGGCGCCCCAGGCGCTCCACGGGTCCTGCGCGCCGAGATACGACCCGGAGCGCAGGCCATAGCTGTCGTACCGGGGGTCGTAATACGGATTGTACGCGGGGAGCCCGCCCTTCGATTCGCTGTAGTGCAGTCGGGCGAAGCCGTTCTCGCCCAAGGGTACGGACACATCCACGCCGAAGGCCTGATAGCCGTGCGATCCGATCGCCGCGCTGACCTGGCCGCGAATCCTGCGTTCCGGCGCGAACGGCGCGTCGTAGTCGAACGGGCCGTCGCCCGTCTCCATGGGCGCGGCGGACGATGCGCCGATCCAGGCGGCGATCTGCTGGTCAGTGGTCATGGCGCGCGGCGCCGTGATGGACGGCGCGGCCGTTTCCTCGGCGGCCGCCGGCGCGGACACATGGCCCTGGTCGCGGCCGGCCGTGGCGATGGGCTGGTCGGACAGGACCAGAACGGCGAGGGCGGTCAGGATCATGGCGTTACTCCAGTGCCGTCACGCTGACGACTGAATGCGGCGGGGGCGTGTCACCCGGGCAGATGATCGCCGCGCCCGAGCGGGTCAGGCAGCGCCTCGCCGTCCGGGGTGAAGCTCAGGGCCGCCGAGTTGATGCAGTAGCGCTCGCCCGTAGGCGGCGGGCCGTCGGGAAAGACGTGGCCCTGATGGCTGTCGCAGCGGGCGCAGCGGGTCTCGACCCGCACCATGCCGTATGAGGTGTCCGTGATCGCGCGCACGTGCTCGGGATCATAGGGGGTGTTGAAGCTGGGCCAGCCGGTGCCGCTTTCGAACTTGGTCTTCGTCTGGAACAGGGGCAGGCCGCACAGGCGGCAGCAGAAGACGCCCGCCCGCTTCTCCTCCAGCAGCGTCCCGCAGAACGGCGCCTCGGTGCCGTGGTTCAGCAGCACGCGCCGCTCCTCGTCGTTCAGGCCGTGTTCGAGGATGGCCATCTGTGACGGACTGGGCGGGGTCAGATCGAAGCCGGACGCGGAGCGGGGAGACGTTGATGCAGCTTGGGTCATGGTCTGGAAATAGGAAACGCCGGACGGGGTTCCAGCCCCGCCCGGCGTTGGTTGGTTCAGGATGTGGATGGAATCAGCCGCCGAACAGGCCGGCGACCCAGGCGCGCACGGCGGTCTCGTCCGTGGGGTCGCCCGTGTAGGTCAGGCCCTGATCCGGCGTGTGCGGCTGGTTCGAGGCGCGCTCGCGGTTGATCCAGGCCTTGTGGCCATAGACCACGCGGCCGAAGCCCGAGGGCAGGGCGGTGATGGTCGGCTCGATGAACAGGGTGTCAGCGCTGGTGGTCTGGCCCGCCAGACGCACGTTCGGCAGATCCTTCAGCACGTCCACCGCGTCCAGACAGCCGCCGGAGCAGCCGCCGTCCACCAGAACCACCACATTGCCGCGCACCGGATTGGCGCCGGTTTCGATGTCGCCTATGGCGGGGATCGGGCGGGTGAAGGACTGCTGGCCGGCCTGGATGGCCTGATCGAAGGCCGCGACCACAGCCTGGGTTTCGGCGATGGTGGCGGGGTTGTTGGCCACGAAGGCGGGGTCGCCCTGCATGCGGGCCAGGGCCTGGGCGAACCACTCGCGGTTGGCCGGGGTGGCGCGATAGCCGAGCTCGACGTCGGTGGGCTGGGCCGCGCCGATCATTTCCGGCTCCCAGATGCGGGCCGCGGCCCGCAGGGCGTAGCTGGCGGCAGAGGCCGAGGTTCCATCGGCGCCGCGCAGGTCGATCACCACGCCGGGGGCGCCGCGGATGGCGGACTGCTGGGCGTCCACCTGGGCCAGGAAGGCTGCCCAGTCGGCGTCGTCCGCCAGGGTGTGGATGTTCACCCAGGCCAGGCCGTTGACCATTTCCACCGCCAGCGGAACCGACGGCGGCACATAGACCGAGGCGCGATAGGCGGCCTCGCGGTCCTCGGGGGCCGCGAAGTCAGTCACGATGTCCACGTTGCGGCGGCGACGGCCGTCCATGAAGCGGCATTCGGCGGGCAGGCCGCCGGCCATGGGGTTGCCCCGGTCCCAGAACAGGTAGGGCGCCGTCTCGATGCGGTCCGCCTCGAGGTTGAGATCGCCTTCCCAGCGGTCCAGACGGCGCTGGGCGATTTCCTCGGCCGGGGTTCCATCGCAGGACTCCAGCACCCATCCCACCTGCGGAACGTTGCGGCGCACGCCGTCCTTGACCCAGGTGACCACATAGGCGCCGTCGCGCCAGGCCGTGGCGAAATTGGCCCAGGCCACGGCGTCCCAGGGCTCGCGGCCCTCCCACGTCGGGCCGAGGCTGATGTTGGCGTCGCGGAAGCCGTAACCGTAGCCGCGCAGCAGATAGGCGTAGGCGTTGGGCGAGTTGACCCGGCCCAGATTGCCCTGGGCCTCCGCATAGCCTTCGTCCAGCCAGGTGCGGAACCGGGCGCTGGAGGGCGCCTCGATGACGGCTGCGGGGTGGTTCTGGCTCAGCGCCTCACGGGCGGCGGTCAGGTCCTGTTCGGCGGCGGCGCGCCAGTCCTGGGCGGTCGCGGCCTGGGCGGCGAGGCCCAGGGCCAGGACGGACACTGCAGTGGCGAGGAGGGTTTTCACGGCAGGGAGCTCCGGATCGGTTAATGTACGGGTGGCGGGTGTTAAACCCTATCAGCCCACCTTCGCCAACCCCGCATGGGGCCGGGCGGGCGTTTACACGGGGTGGCATGGGCCGTAAGCGAACCTCGGCAAGCGGCGCAGACCGCGTCAGGGAAGTCATCAAGGCATGTTCTCCAAGATTCTCATCGCCAACCGGGGCGAGATCGCCGTCCGCATCATCAAGACCTGTCGGCGCATGGGCATCGCGACGGTGCAGGTCTATTCGGAGGCGGACGCCGGCTCGCTGGCCGTGGAGATGGCGGACGAGGCGGTCCTGATCGGTCCGGCGCCGGCGAACCAGTCCTATCTGCTGGCGGACAGGATCGTGGAGGCGGTGCGCCAGACCGGCGCGGAAGCGGTGCACCCGGGCTTCGGTTTCCTGAGCGAGAACGCCGGTTTCGCCCGGCGGCTGCGCGACGAGGGCATCGCCTTCATCGGCCCGAACCCTGAGGCCATCGACGCCATGGGGGACAAGATCAGCTCCAAGAAGCTGGCCGCCGAGGCGGGTGTGTCCACCGTGCCGGGCCACATGGGCCTGATCGAGACGCCGGAAGAGGCGGTGAAGATCGCGCGCGAGATCGGCTATCCCATCATGATCAAGGCCTCGGCCGGGGGCGGGGGCAAGGGCATCCGCGTGGCCCATTCGGACTCCGACATGGCCGAGGGCTTCGCCGCGGTGAAGGCTGAGGCGAAGAACGCCTTCGGCGACGACCGGGTGTTCCTCGAGAAATTCATCATCGACCCGCGCCACATCGAGATCCAGGTGCTGGGCGACAAGCACGGCAACGTGATCCATCTGTTCGAGCGGGAATGCTCGATCCAGCGCCGCAACCAGAAGGTCATCGAGGAAGCGCCGTCGCCGCTGCTGGATGAGGCCACCCGCGCCGCCATGGGGGCCCAGGCCGTGGCCCTGGCGAAGGCCGTCAATTATGACTCCGCCGGGACGGTGGAGTTCGTGGCCGGGCAGGACAAGTCGTTCTACTTCCTCGAGATGAACACCCGCCTGCAGGTGGAGCATCCGGTGACGGAGCTGATCACCGGGGTCGATCTGGTGGAGCAGATGATCCGCTCGGCCTGGGGCGAAGAGCTGAACCTGACCCAGAAGGATCTGAAGATCGACGGCTGGGCCATCGAGAGCCGCATCTACGCCGAGGATCCCTATCGCGGCTTCCTGCCGTCCATCGGGCGGCTGGTGCGCTACGACCAGCCCGCCGAGGGCGAGCAGGACGGCTATGTGGTGCGCAACGATTCCGGCGTCCGCGAGGGCGACGAGATCAGCATGTTCTACGATCCCATGATCGCCAAGCTGTGCGCCTGGGCCCCGACCCGCGAGGGCGCCATCGACGGCATGGGCCGGGCGCTGGAGGACACCCATCTGGAAGGCGTCGGCCACAACGTCCCCTTCCTGGCGGCGGTGATGGAGCAGGAGCGGTTCCGCTCGGGCGTGCTGTCCACCAGCTACATCAAGGACGAGTTCCCGGACGGCTTCGACGGCCTGCCGGTGGCGGGCTTCGGGCGGGATGTGATGATCGCGGCGGCGGCGGCCATGAACGAGATCCTCGCCGAACAGTCGGGCGATCCTTCGGACCGGTTCGAATGGGCCGTCCTGATCGGCGGCGAACGCCAGGGGATCATGGTGGGCTATGACGATGACGAGAGTCTGGTCATCGATCTGGACGGGGATCACACCCTGACCCTGACCGATATCGACTGGCGTCCCGGCCTGGCCCAATTCAAGGCGGTGCTCGCCGACGGCGCCGCCGAGGGCCGGCCCTTCACCGCCGAGGTGAAGCGCGCGCCGGACGGTTTCGACATCCGCTGGCGGGCCTCGAAGGCGCGGGTGCGGGTGCTGGCGCCCCACATCGCCGACCTCTACGCCCGCCTGCCGGAGAAGGAGGCGGCCGACACCTCCAAGCTGATCCAGTCGCCCATGCCGGGCCTGGTGGTCTCCATCAATGTGAAGCCGGGCCAGGCGGTGCAGTCCGGCGAGGCGGTGGCCGTGATCGAGGCCATGAAGATGCAGAACATCCTGCGCGCCGAGCACGACGGCACGGTCAAGACCGTCAGCGCCGCCGCCGGCGACAGCGTGGCCGCCGACGACGTGCTGGTGGAGTTCGAATAGGTTTGTCAGCCTCCGTCCGTCGGCTAGGCTGACCTTCCAATGGCCGGGGAGGGGCGAATGGACATCTTTTCCTTCAAGGGACGGGCGAACCGTCTGGAGTTCTGGCTGATCTGCTTCGGTCTGACGGTCGTGCTGATGTTGTTCAGCATGTTCGCGGGCATGATCCTCAGTGCGGTGCTGTCAGGGCTCTCTGCGGAAACCAGGGGATGGGCCCAGTTAACCTTCGGCCTGGTCGTCACCCTGCTGTTCCTTTGGCCCATCCTCGCCGTCGGCGTGCGCCGGGCGCATGATCGCGGCGCCAGCGGCAAGTGGTTCGTGCTTTTCTATGTTTCGTCCGTGGTGCTCAATCTGTGGTCCGCCGGAATGGACATGCGGGGCGTCCCCCTGGAGTCTGCGGAATCGACAGTGGTCGCCCTGCTGGGGTTGGTGTTCTTCGTCTTCTGGCTGTTCTTCCTTGTCACGCTCGGATTCCTGCCGGGCCGGCGGGAGCCAAACGCCTATGGTCCACCGGCGAACGCCAAGATCGAAAATTATCGCGCACCGGCGGGATGACGCGCACGGACGTTGCATCCAAAGCGCCCTTTACGGCAGCGCTGTTCCTGTCCCCGAAAGGGCGGATCGACCGGCGGCCGTTCGTTGTCGGCGTGGTCGTTCTGGTCGCGGTGCTGGCCCTGTTCCAGTGGTTCGCCGTGGGCCAGTGGTGGCATGTGCCGGTGGGCTGGGTCTTCTATCCGGCCTGGGTCTATGCGGCGGTGTGCGTGCTGGCCAAACGGCTGCATGACCGGGGGCGCAGCGGCTGGTGGGCGGCGGGCGTGCTGATCGGCTTCAACTTCATCTGGCCGTATCCGGACAGCCTGGTCGGCGCCGCGGGACTGATCGTCATCATCTGGGCCGCGGTCGAACTGGGGTGGATGAAGGGCGAGGAGGGGGCGAACCGGCACGGCCCGCCCCTCGACGCCTGATCGTCAGGGCCTGTCGCGGGGCGGCAGTTCGGACGCCGCCCGGATCATCTGAACGAAGGCGGCCCGCTCGCCATAGGGGTCGTCGCCGCGCGCGCCCTGGGCCAGGTCCAGCACCTGATCCCAGCCATAATCGGCGCCCAGCCACGGATCGCGGCGCAGGCGCTGGCCGAAGGCGGCGACGGCCAGGGCCCAACGGGTGCTTTCCGGCGCGGAAGCCGAGGCGGGGCCGGACACGGGCGTCTGCATCAGCACGGACTCGTCCTCGCCCGGCAGCTTGTAGCGCACCTGGACGAAGGCTAGTTCGTCCGACGTGGCGGGCGGCGCCTGGCGGGTGTCATAGCGACGCTCCGACAGCTGGGTCGGACCGCCCACGGGCGTGATCTCGTACAGCGCCGTCACCGAGGCGCCCGAGCCGACCTCGCCCGCGTCGACCGCGTCATTGTTGAAGTCGGCCTCGTCCAGCAGGCGCGTCTCGTAGCCGATCAGCCGCCATTCCGCGACATGGGCGGGGTTGAACTCCACCTGGATCTTCACGTCGTCGGCGATGGGGAAGGCGCCCCTGTCGAAGGCGGGACCGAACAGCCGCCGCGCCTCGTTCAGGCTGTCCACATAGGCCGCCGTGCCGTTCCCGGCCTGCGAGATGGTCTGCATGCGGGCGTCCTGGTAGTTGCCGCGCCCGAAGCCGTAGACCGACAGATAGATGCCGCTGTCCCGTTGCAGCGACACATACTCCTCGATGGAGCGGTTGTCGGTGACGCCCACGTTGAAGTCGCCGTCGGTGAACATGAGGATGCGGTTCACCCGGTCCTCGGCGTAGTTCACCCGCGCCTGGTCGTAGGCGTTGGTCATGCCGGTGGCGCCGGCGGTGCCGCCATAGGCACGCAGGCTCTCCACCGCGCAACGGATGCGCAGCTTGTCCGTGCCGGGGGTGGACTGCAGCGTCGTGCCCGCGCCCTCGGCGTAATAGGTCACGGCGACCGTATCCTGGGGCCGCAGCCGGTCGATGATCAGGTTCATGGTCCGCTGGGCCAGTTCCAGCTTGTCTGGACTGTTCATGGACCCGGACACATCGACCAGGAAGGTCAGGTTCAGCGGCCGACGCTGATCTTCGGGCAACTCATAGCCCTGAAGGCCCACATGGACGATCCGGCGGCCCTCGGCCCAGGGCGAGTCCACCACGGTGGTGGTGACCGCGAAGGGCTCGTCAGCGCTTTCGGGCTGTCCGTAGCCGTAGTCGAAATAGTTGATCATCTCCTCGACGCGCACGGCGTCGACGGGCGGAGACATGCCGTCATTGATGAAGCGCCGCACATTGGAATAGCTGGCCGTGTCCACGTCGATGGAGAAGGTCGAGACCGGCTCGTCCATCGTCCGGCGCACCGCATTGGGCGTGGCCTGGGGATAGGATTCGGGCGCCCCGGCGGTCACCGGGCCAGGCGCGATGCGTGTGCCTGTGACGACGATTGGCTGAGGCGCGGCCGGGCTGACCTGAGGCGAAGGTGCGCCGACGGGCGGCGGGGGAGGCGGCGGCGGCGGCGGAGGCGGAGGCGGAGGCGGCGACGCGGGCGGCGGCGGCGCTCCATAATGAAGGCTGGAGCTCATCGGCCGGGTGGGCGGCGCCGGAAACCGGGAATAGACGTTCACCGGCTCCTTGTAGATTTCGAAGCCCAGCGCCGCGCAGGCCGCGCGGGTCGGCGCGCCGTCGCCAGGCGCATAGGCCGATCCGCCCGATGGCGATTGCGCCCCCACAGGGGTGACCAGACCCAGGCTGGCGGCCATGCAGACCCCGACCTTCAACTTCCTTGAACCCAACATCGACAGCTCCCGAACCCCTGTGACCTTCATGAGGCCAGTCAAGATTGGTCGAAACTGTGGCGGAATATCCAGATGAAATCTGACCGCTATGAGCGATTGGCCGCGTCGAGGGTCGTGCTTTGTGCGGAAAATCGGGAGCGCGGGACCGGATGAAGATGGGTTGGAGGCTGAACTGCCTGGGTCGGGGTGTCCGCGATGCTTTGCCGAGGTTCCGGCAACTGAAATGTCCAGCTCAGCCCGATTTGGGCGCGGGTCCGGGGCCGCATCGGCCGAAGTGAAGCTGAAAGCGTGGAAAGGCGCTCTCTCACCCGAATGTGGCGAGACGTCGCTTCTGTCCCCCGGCGCTTGAAGGTCACGGCGCAGCCCCGCTGTTCATCGCCTCCAAGAGGCGCAATCTGCGCGATTTCATCCATGCTCAGGATGATGCGATGCCCATCCTCGTGGGTCAGTTCGATGAAGGTCATGACAGGCTTCGACCGATCCCCGGCCGGCCCGGCGGACGGTCCATGGCGGTCCGACTGATCAATGTGTCGCCCTTGTTCAGTACGATCTCTCGCGTATGGGCGAGGGTGGTTTTGACGGTTATGGGGTCAAGCCAGATGGCTGGCGTGTTGGGCATCAAATGTCCTCAAGGCGTGCGCCGGCAGTGTTCCGGGGAGGAAGCCGGCATGGCGACACAGGCATGGAGGCTTGAGCGTCGCCGTGGTGGAAGAGCGCGGTAGAGCACGCCGCCGTTGGAGCGACCGTTTTAGCCAGCGTTTGAAATGAGCCTGAATCGCTCTTTCTGCCGGGCGAAGGCGACACCGCTGCATTCCGAGGTCTGGAAACAGGCGCGGGAAGGCTCGTGCTGCGACCTTTCGTGCCTATATTGCCCGGGTTGAAAGGGGATCCAATGGCCGACGCATCGACGGGAATGGAGCTGGGCCACGCGGTGGTCCTGTTGGGCGCGGCGGTGGTGGCGGCGCCCCTCTTCCGAAAACTGGGGCTGGGTTCGGTGCTGGGGTATCTGGCCGCCGGGCTTCTGATCGGGCCGTTCGGCCTGGGTCTTTTCGATGACCCCATGACCATCCTGCACGTGGCCGAGCTGGGCGTGGTGATGCTGCTGTTCATCATCGGCCTTGAGATGCGGCCATCACGGTTGTGGAGCCTCAGGCGCGAAATCTTCGGCCTCGGTGCGGCCCAGGTGGCGGCCTGCGCCCTGCTGCTGACCGGGGTCGGCATAGCCCTCGGCTTCACGCCCGCCGTGGCCCTGATCGGCGCGTGCGGTTTCGTGCTGTCGTCCACCGCCGTCATCATGCAGATGCTGGACGAACGCGGCGAGCGGATGGAGCCACAGGGACAAAGGGCGGTCTCGATCCTGCTGCTGGAGGATCTGGCCATCGTGCCGCTGCTTGCGCTGGTGGTCTTCATGGGCGCGGCCATGGGCACCGATTCCGGCGAGGCGACGCGACCGCTGTGGCAGGCGGTGCTGATCGGGCTTCTGGCCATCGCGGCCCTGGTGGGGGCGGGGCGCTATCTGCTGAACCCGCTGTTCCGCATCCTGGCCAACAGCGGCGCGCGCGAGGTGATGACCGCCGCAGCCCTTCTGGTGGTGCTGGGCGCCGCCCTGTTCATGCAGGTGGGCGGGCTGTCCATGGCCATGGGCGCTTTCCTGGCCGGGGTGCTGCTGTCGGACTCCACCTTCCGCCATCAGCTGGAGGCGGACATCGAGCCGTTCCGGGGCATCCTGCTGGGCCTGTTCTTCCTCAGCGTCGGCATGGCGCTGGACCTGGCCGTTGTGGCGTCGGACTGGATCCTGATCGCGGGGGCGGTGGTCGCCTTCATGGCCGTAAAGGGCATCGCGATCTATGCCGTGGCGCGGGTGTTCAAGGCCAGGCACCGCGAGGCGCTAGAGCGGGCGGCCCTGTTCGCTCAAGGGGGCGAGTTCGCCTTCGTGCTGTATGCCGCCGCCCTGACGGCCGGGGTGTTCGACGGACGCACCAGCGCGGTGATGACGGCGGTGGTGATCCTGTCCATGGCCCTGACGCCGGTGGTCACCCTGATCATCACCCGGTTCTTCCTGCCGGAAGAGAAGGGCCTGTCGCCCGACGGCGCGGACGGCGTGGATCGGGCCGACGACCTGCACGGTCGGGTGCTGATCATCGGCTTCGGCCGTTTCGCCCAGGTGGTCAGCCAGCCGCTGCTGGCCCGCGACGTGGACGTGTCGATCATCGAGAACGACGTGGAGATGATCCAGGCGGCGGGCAATTTCGGCTTCAAGGTCTACTATGGCGACGGGGCGCGGCTGGACGTGCTGCATGCGTCGGGGGCTGGGACCGCCGAGGCGGTTCTGGTGTGCGTGGACAAGCCCGAGGTCGCTGATCACATCGTCGAACTGGTGAAGGCGGAGTTCCCCCTGACGCGCCTGTACGTCCGCGCCTTCGACCGGGGCCATTCGCTGCGGCTGGTCAAGGCGGGCGTGGACTATGAGTTGCGCGAGACCTTCGAATCCGCCCTGAAGTTCGGCGGGCAGGTGTTGGCGGACATGGGCCTGGACGACCAAGGGGTGGCGGAAACCCTGGACGATGTGCGCCGTCGCGACGAGCAGCGCTTCGAGGCCCAGATCACCGGCGGCCTGACGGCGGGCCGGTCCCTCATGCGCGGCAATGTGGTGACGCCCCAGCCCGCACCCTATGTGCCGCCCAAGCGCGAGGCCAGGCCGCTCAGCGAGGAGACCGCCGACGTGCTGGAGGACGAGGACGCCTGACCCGCAAAGAAAAACGGCGCCCCAAAAGGAGCGCCGTTCATTTCGATCACGGTGTCGCCGCGATTACTGGCTGGACTGAGCGGCCGCCAGACCCACGCGGGCCTGAAGGTGCTGGTCCTGGCCGATGGCGCCGGAGATCTCGTTGAAGCGATCCAGCGTCAGGCCGGAGCCTTCGATGGCGGCGGCCATCTCAGCCTGCTGCTCGGCGGTGGGGGCCGCGCCGTTCAGGGACTGGGCGATGGGCTGCACGGCCGTCATGGCGGCGGCGAACTGACCGGCTTCGGCGTCGGTCACGCTCGCGGCGACGGAGCCTTCGGGCGAAGGGGGCGTAGCGGCGACAGCCACGCGGGCCTGCAGCACCGGGTCCGTCGAGACGGCTTGCGAGATGGCGTTGAAGCGGTCGATCTCCAGGCCCGAGCCTTCGACAACGGCGGCCATTTCAGCCTGCTGCTCGGGGGTCGGCTGACCGCCCTGGACCTGCTGGGCGATCGTCTGCAGCTGCCCCATGGCGCCGGCGAAAGCGGCCAGTTCGGCGTCAGTCGGTTCGCCAGTCGCGGCCGGAGCCTGCGCTTCGGCCTGGGCGCCCGCCTGCATGTCGGCTTCCTGAGCCGTGGCGGCGCCGGCGATAAGGGCGGCGGAGGAAACGGCGGCGATGAGCTTGAGACGCATGGATTGTCCTTCGAATTGTCCACTCGGTCCGATCAGAACCGTCACACGCGAACAAAGGTTCACGACTTCCCGTGCGAATGTGGAGTTGAATCAAGGGGAAGGTGGGAGGACCAAAGGATACCCCGGTCTTGCACGGCCATGCAACTAAGGCGGCAATCGGGCTCGAGGCGGCATGAAAACGGCCACGTTTCCCTTTATGTAAGGGTCTTCCGCACACCAGCGCCCCAGGATCGCCTCAACAAAGTGACGCCGCCCGCCCACCGATTTTCCGTCGCGCCGATGATGGACTGGACCGACCGGCACTGCCGGGCGCTGCACCGCGTCCTGAGCCGGCATGCCCTGCTCTATACGGAAATGGTCACGGCGCCGGCGGTGATCCATGGCGACCGCGACCGCCTGCTGGGCTTCGATCCGGTCGAGCATCCCGTGGCCCTGCAACTGGGCGGGTCCGAGCCGGATCAACTGGCCGAGGCCGCGCGGATCGGCCAGGACTTCGGCTATGACGAGATCAATCTGAATGTCGGCTGCCCGTCGGACCGGGTGCAGTCGGGCCGCTTCGGCGCCTGCCTGATGCGTGAACCGGAGCTGGTCGCCGACTGCATGGCGGCGATTCGCGGGGCCGTGACCGTTCCGGCGACCGTGAAGTGCCGCATCGGCGTGGACGATCAGGACCCGGTCGACAGCCTGTTCGCCACCGTGGACGCCAGCGCGGCCGTGGGCGTCACAACCTTCATCGTCCATGCCCGCAAGGCCTGGCTGAAGGGGCTGTCGCCCAAGGAGAACCGCGACGTGCCGCCGCTGGATTACGCCCTGGTGCGGCGCCTGAAGCGCGAGCGGCCGCATCTGACCGTCGTCATCAACGGCGGTGTTCCCGATCTGGACGCGGCCGAGGCCCATCTGGCGCCGGACGAGCATGGCGTTGCGCTGGACGGCGTCATGCTGGGCCGGGCGGCCTATCACGAGCCGGCGCTGCTGGGACAAGCCGACCGGCGGCTGTTCGGGGCGGATACGCCGGACGTGGACCCGTTCGAGGCCATCGCGCGGTACCGGCCCTATATGGCCGCGCGGCTGGAGGAGGGGGTGCATCTGCCCCACATGGCCCGGCACATGCTGGGCCTGATGCACGGGCGGCCGGGTGCGCGCACCTTCCGCCGCATCCTGACGGTGGAGTCGATCCGCCCGGGCGCCGGGCTGGAGGTTGTGGATCAGGCCGTCGAGGCGGTGCGCGAGGCCGAGGCCAAGCGGGACGCCCGCGAGGAAGAGGCGGCGTGAACGGCCTTCCGGTCGCCGACCTGCTGCTGATGGCGGTCGCCCTGGCGGGGGCCGGAGCCGTGGCGGGGGTGATCGGCGGGCTGTTCGGCGTCGGCGGCGGCACCGTGCTGGTGCCCGCCCTGTTCTACGCCTTCTCGGTGCTGGGCGTGGGCGGCGAGAGCAATCTGCATGTGGCCATCGGCACCTCGCTGCTGACCATCGTCGCCACGTCCTGGAAGTCGCTGGCAACGCACAGGGCGCACGGCGCTGTGGACGAGACGGTGCTGCGCACCTGGACGCCGTGGGTGGCGCTGGGCGGCCTGATCGGAGCCGCCATCGCGGGGGTGACCTCCATGGGGGGGCTGGCCATCGTCTATGGCGCCTGTCTGTTGCTGGTGGCGGCGCAGATGGGACTGTTGCCTGAGCGGATCACCTTGAGGCCTGACCTGCCCACCGGCTGGGGTCGGCGCGGCGTGGGCACGCTGATCGGCGGGCTGTCGGCCATGATGGGCGTGGGCGGCGGCAGCCTGGGCGGCATGACCATGGTGCTGTGCGGACGACCGATCCATCAGGCCGTGGCCACCGCCTCGGGCTTCGGACTGGCCATCGGCGCGGCGGCGGCGCTGGGTTTCGCGGTGTTCGGCTGGGGCGCGGAGGGACGGCCGCCCCTGTCGCTGGGCTACGTCAATATTCCGGCCGCCGCGATCATGGGGCTGCTGACCGCCCTGACGGCGCCCATCGGCGCGCGCCTGGCGCACCGTCTGAACCGGCGCGTGCTGAAGAAGGCGTTCGCGGTCTATCTGCTGGCCACGGCGATCTCGGTGGTCGTGAAGGCCCTCTGATCACCAAGGCGTGTATGACCCGTCCGATCGAGGACGCCTGAGGTGAACGCTTACGCGTCGATTGAGCATCTCGGGACCCGTTGACGGCCGGGCCAGCAGACGGTCGGCCGATCCGCGCACGGTGATCATGTTTTCGGACACACCCATGAATATGAGCTGGTCGGCCACGGCCTGAGCCCTCTGTTCGCTCAAAGCCTGATTGAGCCCATCAGGTCCCACGGTGTCCGTATGCCCATCGACCAGCACGCGCGTTTCGGGCGTGATATGAAAGCGCGTCCGCCGCAACCACCAGCGATGCAGGGCGGTAATCTCCGTTGAACCGCTCTCGAAATGCAGCCTCGGCATGTCGAAGTGACTCAGGCGCGGCGGGGCTCGACGGGACCATACGGCGACACTGTCCCCACAACCCGCAGGGTTAAGCTCCACGATGACACGGCCGGGACCGACCCCGGCCAGGAACAGCTCCGAGGCCACCAGTTCCGTTCTGCTCAGGTGCGGATCGGTGACGACATTGGGTTCGCACCCCTCCACCACGAGTTCGTGGCGAGGAAAGGCATCGCCTTGCGCTGTCAGCCAGGCGGCGATTTCGTGAACGGTTCTGTAGCCCTGGGGCGCCAGGCGTCCGCCGTCACGGGTTGCGACCGCCCACTCCTGAGCCTGTGTGGGGGACTGCCAGAAACCGCAGATCATCAGAAAGATCAGTGCCGAGCGCATGACACATCATCACCCGATCAAGGCTGCGAGTCACTCAGGGTTCAGGGACGCAGCGTCAGGCCGTGGGGCGTGGCCTCGATGCGGGACAGCCGGCCCAGATAGCTCATGCCCAGCAGGGACGCGGGCAGGCCCCGCTCGACCACCAGGGCCTGAACCCGCTCGACGCGCGCGCCGGCCACCGCCACATGGGCCAGTTCGATGCGCGCCGCGCGGCCCTCGCCGTTGGCGGTGACCACCGTGTGGTCGAAGTCCTCGGATTCCAGCATGAAGCCAAGCCGCAGCGCGTCGTCGCGGGTCAGGGCCACGACGCTGGCGCCGGTGTCCACCAGCACACGCACCGCACGCCCGTTGATGTCGGCTTCGGCCCAGTAGTGGCCGTCGGCGGCGCGGATGATCTGGGCCGCTTGACCGGTCGCCCTTGCGGAGGGCGCGGATGCGCTCATCAGGACGGGCGCGGCCTGGGCCCGGCCGGCGTCGCCCAGATGGCTGACGCCGTAGCCGAGCACGCCCGCGGCCGTCAGGGCCAGGGCGAACATCACGCCGGACTGGAAATCGAAACGCGCCATGCAGCCACCATGACCCAAAGCCCTTGGCGTCCGGTGAAACGGCGTGGTGAACGAATTCAGAATCTGAGGGCGGGATCCAGGCGATCCTTGCGCGAAGGCAAGTCGGCCATGATCCGGGCCCGCTCCTCATCGGTCAGCTTCGACCAGCCGCCGATCTCGCCGAGCGTGCGCAGGCATCCCAGGCACAGGCCCGAACGTCCATCCACGGTGCAGACCTGGATGCAGGGCGTGGCGACCGGGCGAGGCGGGCGACTTGAATTCGGGGCGTTGAATTCCGACATTGGTCCTGACGCGACACGACCAAGAAGGTGAAATCCCCAACCGGCGCGCCGCGTCTTCTTTCATCGTTCTCGAAAGGAGACGCCCACAATGAACGATAAGCACTTCAACCTCCAGAACGCCGTCATGCAGTTCGCCCTTGTGGGCGGCACGGCCTTCAACACCCGGACCGTGCCCTCCAACCGGCTTCGCCGCCGGCCTCTGGAGAAGCTGTCCAACACCCTGAAACTGCGGAGACGACCGTAGGCGGTGCAACCGTGCCGCTTGCCATGAGCGCGTTTTGCGGTGCACACTTGTCATCACACACTGTTCGACGCGAATGATTGGATGATGTCATGATGATCAGCCTGCTCTCCGCTGCGGCCATGGCCCTGACTCTTCAGGCCCAGCCCGAGCTCCAGACCGACGCCCAACCGGCCACGCCCGAGGTTGAGGCCGAAGCGGCACAGACCCGCGCGGACCGTCGCAACGAGCGCGTTTGCGAGCGTCGACCGGTGACGGGATCGGGCATCGCTCGCCGGGTCTGCTCTACGCGCGGCGAGATGGAAGACCGCGCTGAGGCGGACCGCCAGCGGCTGGAAAGCATGCAGGGCGTGATCACGGTCGACCAGTCCAACGGTTTCGCCCCCCCTCAGTAATCTGCTCAATCTGATCAAACAGGACCCCGGTCCCCCAGGGCCGGGGTTTTTCTATGGACGAGACATGACCAGCGCACTGATCTCGGCGGAGCGACGCGGCGCCGTCCACATCCTGACCCTGAACCGGCCCGAGCGGCTGAACGCCCTGCCGGACCTTGAGGACGGCGACGCCTTCGCCGCCGTCTGTGAGGGAATCAACGCCGATCCATCCGTGCGCTGCGCCGTCATCACGGGAGCGGGCAGGGCGTTCTCGGCGGGCGGCGACCTCAGGGCCATGAAGGACCGCCGCGATCTGTTCGAGGGGTCCGGCGCCGAGATCCGCGAGCGATATCGCCGGGTGGTCCACCGCATCGTGCGGTCGCTGTACGCACTGGAGGTTCCGCTGGTCGCGGCTGTGAACGGCCCGGCCATGGGGCTGGGCTGCGACATCGCCGGACTGGCCGACATCCGCATCGCCTCCGACCGCGCCAGCTTCGGCGTGCCGTTCCTCAAGCTCGGCATCATTCCCGGCGACGGCGGGTCATGGCTGCTGCCGCGCAACGTCGGCTATGCGCGCGCCGCCGAGATGCTGTTCACGGCCCGCTCCATCGATGCGGAGACCGCGGAGCGATGGGGTCTGGTCAATCGCGTCGTCGCCCATGACGACCTGATGGACGAGGCGATGGCGACGGCGGAGCAGGTGGCCGCCCACGCGCCCCAGGCCCTGCGCATGGCCAAGAGCCTCCTGCGGCAGGGGCGCGACATGAATTTCGATCAGATGCTGGAGATGTCGGCGGCCATGCAGGCCCTGGCCCACCTGACCGACGACCATATCGAAGGCGTGTCGGCGGTGCTGGACAAGCGGCCGGCGGATTTCACCGGCCGCTGAAGCCCCTTTACGGCGTACGCATCGCCTGATCCGGCCCGACCCCGACACTGACTTCGCGCTCGGCGCCGGCGGTCTGGCCCGGCTTCATGAACTTCACAAGCACCCGCTGGCCGATCAGGAAGGGGGCTTCGTTGGCCGAGACCACGACCTCAACCACCCGCTCGTCGGCGCGCTGGGACGGATCATCCGACTGCAGGCGGCGGGCGCCGAACAGGCCGGCGCGGCGCAACACTTCACCCACGTAAACCTGGTCGGGGTCACCCTCGGGGGTGATCTCCACCTGCTGCCCGATGGTGATGTTGGGGATGTCCGCCTCCACGATTTCGGCGCGCACGATGCGGTCGGTCATGGGCTCCAGGTCGAACATGGTGGAGACGTTCAGGGTCGAGGCGCCCGCGCCCGGCTGGGCGTAGCGTCGGGCGATGCGGCCGGCCATGGGCGCACGGATGGCGGTGAGTTCGAGATTGTACTGCGCCTCATTCAGCCGGGCCTGCGCTGTCTGGACGGAGGCGCGCTGGCTGTTCAGCCGAGCCTCGGCCATGGCGATGGCGTCGCGGGCCTGATCCAGGCGCTGCGCAGCGATGAAGTTGCTGTCGGCCAGACGGTTCATACGTTCGAATTCACGCCGGGCGGTGTTCAGATCCACCTCGATCGCGGCCAGCTGCGAGCGCGCCTGGGCGACCTCGGCGGATGCGCGCTGCACAGCCAGACGAGGTTCGTCGTCCTCCTGACGAGCCAGGATCTGTCCCGCCGTGACTTCGTCACCTTCGTTGACATAGACCTCGCGAACCACGCCGCCGCGTCGGGCAGCCACCTGGATCACGCCGCCTTCCACGTCCGCGCGACCGTTGGCGATGGCGGCGTAAGGGCTTTCCGGCGCCGAGGCGGTGGCGGCCTCCAGCTCAGCCTGTCGCTGCTGTCCCTGGCCCTGCATGAACAGGAAGCCGCCGATCAGCAGGATGACCACCACGAGAGCGATCCAGGTGCGCTTTTTCTTCAGGAAACCGGGGATGGACATGGGTTGCTCTTTTTCTGGTCTTTAGTGGGCCGAGGCCAGCATCGGGTTCGCCTCGGGCGTCCGTCGCTGGTCGTCTAGAATGCGGCCGTCTTCGATGTGGATGACACGGTCGGCCCAGGCTTCAAGCCGGGGGTCGTGGGTGACACAGATCACTGCGGCGCCGTGCTCTGTGGCGGCGCGGCGCAACAGGCGGATCACCACCTGTCCGTTTTCGCCGTCCAGCGCCGAGGTGGGTTCGTCGGCGAACAGGATCTGAGGGTTTTTGGCGAGCGCGCGAGCGATGGCCACACGCTGCTTCTCGCCGCCGGACAATGCCGACGGGCGCTGGTGCAGACGCGGGCCCAGGCCGACTTCTTCCAGTGCGGCGGTGGCCTGGCGACGCGCATTATCGCCCGAGAGCCCCTGATACTTGAGAACCGTCGTGACTTGCTGCAACGCGGACAGCGCCGGGAAAAGGTTGAAGCCCTGGAAGATGAAGCCGCAGTGATCCAGACGGAATTTGTCGATGCGTCCGGAGGAGAGCTTCCACAGGTTATCCACGTCCAGCGCGTCCACCCGGCCCGCATCAGGCTTCAACAGGCCGGACAGGGCTGCGATCAGCGTGGACTTGCCGGATCCCGAGGGCCCCATGACCATGGTCAGGTCGCCGTGCCGGGCGTCGAAATCGACTCCCTTCAGCACTTCGATGTGGGTGCGGCCGGTCTTGAAGCGTTTGACCAGACCCTTGGCCTCGATGGCGAAGTCGCCGTGCTTTCCATGTGTCGCGGTGGTCATCGCAGCAAATCCGCGGGCTGGCTGTTCTTGAGGATGCCGAGCGACAGAAGGCCCGACACCATGGCGATGATCACCAGTCCGCCGCCCACGATCAGAAGAAGACTGATGGGCAGGGCGATGATGACGGCGTTGGCGCTGGCCAGCAGCGACACCAGCCAGGTCAGGAAGATGGCGGCGACCACACCCACCAGACCCACCCAGAAGCTGAGCTCGAGCACGATCCGGCGCAGGGACCCCATGCTGACGCCCAGGGCTCTGAGAGAGGCGAACTCCTTGATGTTGGCCATGATGGCGCCGCGCAAGGTCTGCCAGGTGATGGCCACGCCGATGATGGCCCCCAGAACGACGCAGCCGCCGATGATGATGACCAGTATGCCTTCCTCGAACATGGCGCCGGCGTTGGCCTCGGCCAGCTCGACGCGGGTCCAGGCGCGGTAGGCCCCCCGGCTGGCTGCGTTGATCTGAGCCGCCACGATTTCGGCGCGCGCCGGATCCTCGATGGCGATCATCAACGGCCCGACCCTGGGGCTTGAATCGCTGGTCTGCCCCATCATCCGCAGGGTGTCCCGCGAGGTGACGATGGTGGGCTGCATCATGTTCGGATAGCCGCGGATCACACCGACCACCGTCACGGTCTGGCCGTTGTAGATCGCCCTGTCTCCGAGCTGGACGCCCAGGGTCGGCAGGGCGGATTCATCGACGGCGACGGTGAAGGGCTGTCGCAGCGCCTCCACCAGCTCATCGGAGTAATCGACAGGTATGGTCACCGAACCGGGCGCCGTGTCGATGACGTTGACCATGACGTTGCGCTGGCGAGGAGCGCCCTGCCGCGCCCGGTCAGCCGCGGACATTGTCGGGTCGATGTTGCGGATGTTCTGGAACATGCCGCCGGACATGGCCAGCGGCCTGACCTGAACCACTTCCGGGTGATTGTAGATCAGCGGGATGTACCGACGCGGCATGCCCATCGGGCCGCTGAACAGCGCCGTGGCGCCGGGCGGCAGAACGATGACATCGGCGCTTGAGCGCTCAATGGCGGCCGTGAAGCCCTTGCCGATGCCGATGAACACACCGGTCATGGCCAGCACCAGCAGGCCGGACAGGGCCAGCGCCATGACCGCGGCCATGTAGCGGCGCCATTCGTAGAGCAGCGTTGCAAGCGCGAGTGACATCGAACCCCCTTCGTTGTCCCCCTGTCTGAAGGCCAGCGTTCGCCGGGCCAAGTTAAATCGGGGTAAGGGTCGGAAAGACGGGCCGTTTTCCCTTTCACATCAAGGTGTCGGCCTCAGTGCTGGCGCGCCGGACCCGGCCTTGCTAGTCAGTTCGCCCACAAGCGCCGCGGTTGATCGGCGCGCTCAGGGAGCCTTCACCCATGTCGCTTCGCCTCACCGTTTCGGCCGCCGTCCTGGCGCTGGCCGCCTTCGCCTCGTCCGCCGCCCAGGCCGACGAAGGCATGTGGACCTTCGACAATTTTCCCACCGCCACGGTGAACGCGAAATACGGCACCGACATCGATCAGGCGTGGCTGGACAGCGTGCGCGGCGCGGCCGTCCGTCTGTCCAGCGGCTGCTCGGCCTCGGTGGTCTCGGGCCAGGGGCTGGTGCTGACGAATCACCACTGCGTGGTGTCCTGCGTCCAGGACCTGTCGGACGCCGAGAATGACTATGTCCAGAACGGCTGGATGCCCGCCGCCCGCGAGCAGGAGCGCCAGTGCCCCGGCGTGCAGGCCCAGATCCTCACCGAAATCACCGACGTCACCGATCAGGTGCTGACGGCGGGTGCGGGCCTTGAGGGCGCCGCCTTCGTCCAGGCCCGCAACGCGGTCAGCCGCGCCATTCAGGAAGAGGCCTGCGGCGACGACGACACCCGCACCTGCCAGGTCATCAGCTTCTATCGCGGCGGGCGTTTCGCTCTCTACGAGTACCGCAACTATTCCGACGTCCGTCTGGCCTTCGCGCCGGAGTTCCAGGCGGCCTTCTTCGGCGGCGACCCGGACAATTTCAACTATCCCCGCTACGCCCTGGATGCGGCCTTCCTGCGCCTCTACGAGAACGGCCAGGTCGTCGAGACCCCGAACCACCTGACCTGGAACCCCGCCCCGCCGACCGAGGGCGAGCCGGTGTTCGTGGCGGGCAACCCGGGCTCGACCTCGCGTCTGCTGACCGTGGCCCAGCTGGAGAACCTGCGCGACCAGCAGATCCCCGTCAGCCAGCTGCAGCGCTCGGAGCTGCGCGGCCGTCTGATCGCCTTCGGCGAGCGCGGCGAGGAGCAGGAGCGCGTGGCGCTGGACACCCTGTTCGGCGTGGAGAACAGCTTCAAGGCCTTCTATGGCCAGCAGCTGGCCCTGAACGACGGGGACTTCATGGGGACCAAGCGCGAGCAGGAGGCCGAGCTTCGCGCCGCCGTCGCCGCCGACCCCGCCCTGGCCGAGCGCATCGGCGATCCCTGGACCGAGCTTGAGACGGTGCAGTCGTCCGTCGAGGAGCTGTATCTGCCGTATCGCCAGCTGGAATCGGCGGCGGGCGGCGGATCGACCCTCTACAGCTACGCCCGCGCCATCGTTCGCGCGGCCCGGGAAGGCGCCAAGCCGGCCGGCGAGCGCCTGCCGGAGTACGCCTCGGAAACCGGCCTGACCAACCTGCGCCGCCGCCTGGCGGACGGAACGCCGGTGTCCTCCGAACTGGATCAGCTGCTGCTGGGCTTCTGGCTGTCCAAGACCCGCGAATACCTGACCACCGACAATGCGGCGGTCCAGACCCTGCTGGGGAATGAAAGCCCCGAGGGCCTGGCCGAGCGGCTGGCCACGGGCACGACCCTGACCGATCCGGCCGTGCGCACCGCCCTGTTCGACGGCGGACTGGCGGCGGTGGAGGCTTCGACCGATCCGATGATCCAGTTCGTCCTGCGCACCGAAGGCCTGGGCCGCGAGCCCCGCGCCCAGTGGGAGCAGCGCGTGTCGGCCCCCACCGGCCAGGCGGCCGAGCGCATCGCCCAGGCCCGCTTCGCCGTCTATGGCGACAGCCAGTATCCCGACGCCACCTTCAGCCTGCGGCTCAGCTACGGCGCCGTCGAGGGCTGGAGCTATCGCGGCGTGGACGTTCCGCCCATGACCTACATCGGCGGCCTGTACGAGCGGGCCACCGGCGCCGAGCCCTATAACTTGGCGTCGCGCTGGGCCGAGGCCGAGGGTCGCGTGAACCACGAGACCGTCTACGACTTCGTCTCCACCAACGACATCATCGGCGGCAACTCAGGCTCGCCGGTGATCAACGCCCGGGGCGAGGTGATCGGCGCGGCCTTCGACGGCAACATCCATTCGCTGGGCGGCGCGTTCGGCTATGACGGAGAGCTGAACCGGACGGTCTCGGTCTCCACAGCCGCCGTGACCGAGGCCTTGCGGAACGTCTATCGTCTGCCGCACCTGCTGGAAGAACTGGGCGTGGAGTAAGCGCCTCCAACCTTCTCCCGGTGGGAGAAGGGGGACCCGCGCACCGGAGCGCGCAGCGCGGAGGTCCTTGCGTGGGGGATGAGGGTTCGGTGGTTCCGCAAGGACTCGCCCGACCCTCACCCTGCGCGCTCAAGAAGCGGTCTGCTTCGCATCCCGCTGCGCGCAGCCCTCTCCCATCGGGAGAGGGGCCCTGCCTGAAGGAGACCACCATGCGCCTGTTCCTCACCGCCTCCGCCGCCGTCCTGGCCCTGGCCGCCGCGTCTTCGGCTTCGGCCGAAGAGGGCATGTGGACCTATGACAACTTCCCGATCCAGCGCGCCAACACGGCGCTGGGGACGGACATCGACCAGGCGTGGCTGGACCATGCGCGGCTGTCGTCGGTGCGCCTGACCACCGGCTGTTCGGCGGGCATCGTGTCGGGCGAGGGACTGGTGATGACCAACAATCACTGCGTCTCGTCCTGTGTGCAGAACATCTCGACGCCCGAGGTGCAGTACGCCGAGACCGGCTTCACCCCGGCCAGCCGTGAAGAAGAGCGTCGCTGCCCCGGCATGCAGGCCGAGGTGCTGATCGACATTTCCGACGTGACGGAGCGCATGCAGGCGGCGGGGCAGGGGCTGGACGGCTCGGCCTTCACCCGCGCCCGCGACGCCGAATCCGGCGCCATCGAGAGCGCGGCCTGCGAGGGCCGGGACGACCTGCGCTGTCAGGTGGTCAGCCTGTATCGCGGCGGCCAGTTCAAGCTCTACACCTTCCGCAAATACGCCGACGTGCGCCTGGCCTTCGCGCCGGAAGAGCGCGCCTCGTCCTTCGGCGGCGACCTGGACAATTTCAGCTTCCCCCGCTTCGCCCTGGATGCGGCCTTCCTGCGTCTCTACGAGAACGACCGGCCGGTCGCGACCGAGACCCACTTCACCTGGAACGCCGACGCGCCGACGCCGGGCGAGGCGGTGTTCGTCTCGGGCACGCCGGGGTCGACCCAGCGCCTGCTGACCCAGGACCAGCTGGCCACCGTGCGTGACGTGGTCCTGCCCATGGACCAGCTGATCGCGTCCGAACTGCGCGGGCGCCTGATCCGCTTTTCGCAGGAAAGCGACGAGAACCGCTTCATCGCCTCATCCGCCCTCTCGGGGGTGGAGAACACCTACAAGCGCGGCATGGGCCGCATGCGCGCCCTGATCGACGGCGACTTCATGGGGCGGCGTCAGGCGGCGGAAGAGGAATTCCGCGCCCGGGTCGCCGCCGATCCGGCGCTGGCGGCCGAGGCGGGCGATCCGTGGTCGACGCTGGCGGAGATCCAGCCGGTGCAGGCGCGGCTCTATCCGGCCTACAGCCTGCTTGAGGGCCGCGCCGGCGGCGGTTCGCGTCTGTTCGGCTTCGCCCAGACCCTGGTGCGCGCTGCGCAGGAGCGGGACAAGCCCTCGGGACAGCGCCTGCCCGAGTTCGCCGACAGCCGCCTGCCGCTGGTGCAGCAGCGCCTGTTTGCGGACCTGCCCACCTATCCGGCGCTGGACGAGCTGCAGCTCAGCTGGTGGCTGTCCAAGACCCGCGAGATCCTGACCGTGGACGATCCGCGCGTGCGCGCCCTGCTGGGCGACGAATCCCCCGAGGGCATGGCCGAACGGCTGGCCTCCGGATCGACCCTGGGCGATCCGGCCGTGCGCCGGGCCCTGTGGGAGGGCGGTCTTGAAGCCATCGAGGCCAGCGACGATCCGCTGATCCGCTTCGCCCTCGCCATGCAGCCCATCAACCGCCCGGTGCGCGACCAGTGGGAGGCCGAGGTCGAGGCCCCGACCGCCCGCGCGTCCGAGGCGCTCGCCGCCGCGCGCTTCGCCGTCTACGGCGACGCCATCTATCCCGACGCCACCGGCACCCTGCGCCTCAGCTACGGCAAGGTGGAGGGCTGGACCTATGACGGCCGGACCGTGGAGCCGCTGACCACCTTCGCGGGCCTGTTCGACCGGGCCACCGGCGCCGATCCCTTCGTCATCACCCCGCGCATCGCCGCCGCCCGCGACCGCATCGACATGGACGCGGTGATGAACATGTCGGTCTCCACCGACACCATAGGCGGCTCGTCAGGCTCGCCCGCCATCAATGCGCGGGGCGAGATCATCGGGGCCAATTTCGACTCCACCGTCCTGACCCAGCGCAACGCCTACGGCTATGACATCAACGTCAACCGCAGCGTCATCGTCACGACCCAGGCCGTGACCGAGGCCCTGCGCAACATCTACGGCATGGATCACCTGCTGACGGAGCTGGGCGCGGACTAGGGGATGGTCTCATGGGTGATGCCGGGGGCCTGCCGCACAGCAGGCGTCCGGAACCGCAGCGACGGGTGGGAAGCGGACATTCAGCCGGTATTCTAGGGAAGCATGCAAGGAGACCTTATCCAGCGGCCGGACGCCCCTTGGCGAGGATTTGTCGCGGGCTTCGTCAGATGCGGGGCGCCGCTGCTGGCGGTGCTAATCGTCAAAACCCTGCTCGATCTGCGGGCCGGCTTGATCCTGCAAGACTTCCTCGTCGTGGGAGCCATATCTCTAGGTGGCGCGCTCATCGGCGGGATCCTGTTTGCGGTCCCGTCCATCGTCCGACTTGTGGCCTACAAATACCTGGAGGGGCGCTAGAGGTGAGAAGCGAAGGTCTGCCCCGAGTTCGTCCAAGGGCGATTGGCGAGCGGAGGACCACATCAGACGCCGTGGTCGACTCGCACGATCACCTGATCGCCCCATAGGGTTATCCTGGACGGTTTGGGCTCCAGTCGCGCTTCATACCAATAATGATCGCCCCAAACGTCCTCGCTGCCGTCAGTCCCTCCAGCGAATATGAGTTCACCGGCCTCGTTCCGGTCAATCGTCAACACGCTCCACGTCATAGGCGTTCGCAGACCTTCGACGATGAATGATCCGTCCCACCCGTCGATCGGCTCAAAACGCAGCGTGTAAGGCCCGTCTGGTCCTGCGACAGTAAATTCAAACGGCCTTGGACATCTGACTCTCATGGAGGGACGATACGACGGTCAGGCCAGGTCGCCCACGGCGGCGTCCAGCAGCAGGAAGGCGCGGCCGGGGTCGGTGGCCAGGCGGGACAGGACCGAATAGCCCTCGCCGTCCTCGCGGGCGGCCTGGGCCAGCTGGCGGGCCATCTGGCGCACATAGCGCTCCACGTCGGCCTTCAGCTCCGCATCGCTCAGCACCCGGCGCGAGACGCTGCGCACGGCCGCCGGGGCGATGCGGCGCACGATCTGGCGCGCGCGGTCCGGCTCGCCGTCCTGGAAGGCGGCGGCGGCTTCCTCGACCCGTGAGCGGGGCAGCAGGGCGTTGGGGTCCACGCCCATGCGGCGGATGGCCTGGGTGATGCGTTCGCCCAGGGCCTCGTCGTCGACGACCGGCGTCTCCAGATCCAGCGGCGCATCCTGACCGGCGTCGTCGTCCACCAGATCCTTCCAGCTGAGGCTGCGGTCGGCGTCGCTGTCCTTCCCGCGCGGGGCGCCGGCGGGCTCCAGCTTCAGGCGGCCGCGAAGGCCGAAACCGCCCGAAGGCTCGGGATCCGCCGGGGGCGGCGCGGCACGGGCGGTGGCGGCCTTGCCCGTCTCGGGGGCCTTCTCCGCCAGCACCTCGCGGCGGCGCTGGGCGGCCACGGGCGAGTCGCCGGACACCACCCCCATCAGCCGCACGGCCTCGGACAGCATGTCGTAGTTGCGCTTGACCCGTTCCTGGAAGGCGGCGTCCAGGGCTTCGGTGTCCTCGGCCGCCTTCTGGGACGCCTCACCGAGCGCCTTGAGCCCTTCCTCCACCGCGGCGCGCACGTCATCGATGCGGCTGCGGGCCTCCTCGGGCATGCGGGCGGCCTTGATGTCCAGTTCGCCCATGGCGTCGTCCACCTGGCTGATGACCGCGTTCAGGCGCTCCACGGTCAGCTCCAGACGCTCGACGGCCTTCTGACCGGCCTCGTCCACCAGGGACGAGGTTTCGTCCACGATGCGGCGGGCCCCCTCGATGCGGCTGTCGGCGGCGTGATCGGCCTTCTGGGCGGCGGCGTAGAGCGCTTCTCCCAGAATGTCGGCGCGGGCCTGGGCCTGGTCTGCGGCCTCGGCGGCGGCGGCGCGGGATTCCGCGGCCACGGCGTTAAGGGCCTCCAGCGCCCGGCGCGCTTCCTCGGCCATGGTGTCGCGCGCATCCGCGGCCAACGCCTCGAACCGATCCAGCGCCTTGCGGGTCGCGCCGTCGAAGGCTTCCGCCTCGCGATTGGAGAGTTCGCTGAGGGCGCGGAACTGGTCCGCCGCAGCCTCGACCAGATCGCGCAGAACCTCGACGCTGCGCGACGAGGTGTCGGACAGTTCGCCGCCGGCGGAGCGGGCCGCCGACAGGGTCTCGATCAGCTGGGCGCGCTGGCTCTCGACCTGGGCCGAGAAGTCCTCCTGATCGGTGCGCAGGGCGTAGGCGGCGGTGACGAGGGCTGCGCGCTGCTGGCTGAGCCCTTCCTCGACCGACTGGATCTGTTCGGCCACGCCGGATCCGGCGTTCTCGAGCCGCAGCGTCTGGCGCGACAGGTCGTCGGCGGCCAGGCGGGCGGCGTCCTGGGCCTCCCCGGCGGCGGCGGCCATGTCGGCGGCGCGCGCGGCCAGGGCGGCCTCGGCCTCCCGAAGCTGGGTCTGGGCCAGGTCCGAGGCGTCCGCCACCATGCGGGACTGGCGCTCGACCACATCCACCACATTGGCGGCCTGTTTCTCCAGCTCGCCGGAGAGCGCCTGAAGGCTGGTCCGTTCGCCGCCCAGCTGTTCGGACAGGCGACGGGCCGAGCGCTGGGCCGTCTCCGCCGCCTCGGTCAGACGCTCGGTCTCCTCGCCCAAGGCCTGACGCAGGGCGGCCAGATCATTGCGCGCGCGCTCCACCGCCAGGGTCGCCTGATCGATGTCCCCACGCAGGGCGGTGACCATGCCCCCCGCGTGTTGGGCGGCGAGGGCCGTGGGCGCCACCATGGCGTCGGCCAGGGCGCGGGCGCGGCGGGTCTCGGCCGAAAGCTGGGCCCCCTGACGCACGGCCTGGGCCAGCAGGATGGCCAGGCCCGCCGGGGCCAGGGCCAGCAGGCTGTAGATGGCGATCTGAAGCGGGTCCAGGCCGCTCAGCCCGGCGCCGGTCTGGAACGCGGCCCAGGCGGCCACGCCGCCGATCCACAGCACCACGGCCAGTGCGGCGATCAGATAGGCGTGACGCCCGCCCGTCACGGCGGGCGCAGGGGCGGGCAGGGCGGCCGGGGCCGGAAGGGGCAGATCATCGAGCGTGGCAGGCGGCTGGGCCGCTTCATCACTCATCTGGGCGCGGATGTCGGCCATGGCCGCGGCGACGGCGGCCTCCTCGGCCTCGCGCGCCATACGCTGTTCTTCATCCTCGGCTTCGCGCGCCTTGCGTTCCTGTTCGGCCAGGCGGCGGCGCTGACGCTCGGACATGGGGCGTTCGGACGGAGCCGCCTCCGGCGCGATGTCGACCGCCTCGGGCGGGACGTCCGCCTGGGCTTCCGTTTTGGTCGACAGCCGACTGCGTTTTGTCATGGACAGGAGCCCCGTGGTCCGACGCGCGCATCACGGACAAGTTTGAGGTTTCGCGCGAACGGAGAAACTAGCCGTTCGCGGTCGCCGCGCAAAGGTGAAGGCGGCGTATTTGGCGTATCAGCAGTTGTGGGAGGGCGGCGGCGCGGTCAGTTCGGCGACCTGTTCGGTGCAATCGGCCATCCGGCGGACCTCGCGCTCGGCCTCGGGCGTGTTCACGTCCACGCCGAATTGCGCCAGGGCGGCTGCAGCAATGGCGGCCACCAAGCGGATGATCATCTGGATCAGCGTCTGCATCGCCGATCTAGCTCCCCTGTCCCAGCGTCAAAGCCTTATGCGCCTGATCCAGCTTAGCCGCAACCTTGGCCATAATGTGTTGGCTTGACGGAACCACGACCCCGGTGGAGCGTCTTCGATGCGTGGACGTGAATAAAGTCGTCACGCGACCACGTCACAAGGCGGGGCATGGATCAGGCGAACACATGGCTGAAGACCGGCGACAACTGCTGGCGCGTCGAACGCGCCGGGCGGTTCGCCGTGCTGGTTGAGAACGCCGCCTATTTCGAGGCGCTGGAATCCGCCCTGTCCAAGGCCAAGCGATCCGTCGTCGTCCTGGGCTGGCAGTTCGATCCGCGCACCCGGCTGGATCCGGAGACGCGGCCCGGCGACCGCCAGGCCGAGATCGGCCATCAGATCCGCATGATGATCAAGCAGAACCCGGATCTGGACATCCGGCTGCTGATCTGGAAATCACCGCTGCTGATCGCGGCCTCGCAGGGGTTTTTCCCACAGCGGGCCCAGCGGTGGTTCCGCCGTCGCACGGCGGATTTCCGGCTGGACAGCCCCGGCCCCCTGGGGGCGTGCCACCATCAGAAGGTGGTGGTGATCGACGACGCGGTGGCCTTCTGCGGCGGCGGCGACATCGCCACGGACCGCTGGGATTCGGTGGAGCACATGGACGGGGACCCGCGCCGGTGCATGCCGTCCGGCGCCATCTGTCCGCCCCGGCACGAGGTGATGTGCGTCATGGACGGCCCGGCCGCCAGGGCGCTGGGCGATCTGGCGCGGCGCCGCTGGTTCCGGGCCACGCGCGAAGCGGTCCTGCCGATCCAGCAGGAGGGGCTGGATCCGTGGCCGGAGGGCGTCGAGCCGGACCTGACCGACGTGGAGGTCGGCGTGGCCCGCACCGAGCCCGCCTGGGGGCGGCGCGCCGAGGTGAAGGAGAACCTGGCCCTGCACCTGGACGCCATTCGCCGGGCCAGACGCCTGATCTATCTCGAGAACCAGTATTTCACCTCGCCGGTGATCGCCCAGGCCCTGATCGATCGTCTGGTCGAACCGGGCGGGCCGGAGATCGTGCTGATCTCCACCACCGAGAGCCCCAGCTGGTTCGACCGTCTGACCATGGACACCGCCCGGGCCGAGGTTCTGATGCGGCTGGAGGCGGCGGATCACGAGAACCGCTTCACCGCCTTCTGTCCCCGCACCGAGGAGGGCCAGCGCATCATCGTCCACTCCAAGGTGACCATCATCGACGATGAGTTCCTGCGCATCGGCTCGACCAATCTGAACAACCGGTCGCAGGGGCTCGACACCGAGTGCGACGTGGCGACCGTGGCGGATACGGAGGAAGGCCGCACTTTCGTCCGGCGGCTGCGCCAACGGCTGATCGCCCATTTCATGGCCGTGGACGGCGAGCATTATGGCGCGGCCGAAGCGCTGTCGCCCTCTGTCGGCCAGACCATCCTGTCGTTCGGGGGGGATCGTCTGGTTCAGCTGGGCCTGGAGCCGCCGACGCGCTTTGACCGCTTCATGGCCGAATGGCAGTTCGGCGACCCGCACGGCTCCGACGACGCCTGGTGGCCCTGGCTGAGACGGCGGCGCAGCCGTCAGGCGAGGCTGGAATCCCCCGCCGCCGACACCTCGAAATCGATCACCAGCGGCAGGTGATCAGAGGCCATGCGCGCCAAGGGCGAGGTTCCCGTCCGCGCGCCGGTGACCCGAATCTCCTCGCTGACGAAGCAATGGTCGATGCGGATGGCCGGGAAGCCTGACGGGAAGGTCTTGAGACTGGGCTTCAGGTTCAGACGCCGCTGGGCGTCGTCCAGCTTTTTCGTGAAGATCTGATACGGGCGGGTGATCGAGGTGGCGTTGAAGTCCCCGGTCAGGATCACGGGGCCCTCCAGCTTCGGCGACCCGATCCAGGCCTTGCCCATCAGCGCGGTGGCCTGAAGACGCTGTTCGCGCGGGATCAGGCCCAGGTGGGTGGTCATGATGTTGATCTCGACCCCGTCCACCTGGATCAGGCTCCACAGGGCGCCGCGCGGCTCCAGACCCTTGAGGCCGGACAGGGTCGGCAGGGCGTCGGCGCGCACCAGGGTTTCGGGCAGGCGGGTCAGGATGGCGTCGCCGTACAGCTCCTTCTCCACCCGCATGGCGGGGTGGAACTGGAAGCTCATGTCCAGCCGTTCGGCGATGGCGTGGGCCTGGTCCACCCCGCCGGTGCGGGCGCGGCCCACGTCCAGCTCCTGGAGGCAGACGATGTCCGGCTCCAGATCGGCGATGACGCCAGCGATGCGGGCCACGTCCAGCTGTCGGTCGACGCCGACGCAGCGATGCACATTGTAGGTGAGGAGTCGGGCCATGAACGCGGGACTATAGGCCTATGGGATGAAGCTTTTGAGCCCGAAAAACGGCCCGAACGGGATCAGATTTCAACCAGCCGGTCCGGCAGTTCGTTCCGGTCGCGCGGCGCGGGCGGAAAATGCCGGGCCAGCACCTGGCCGCACAGGGCGACGGCGGCCTCATAGCCCTCCGCGGCGCGGCCGGCTTTCAGATGCCGGGCCATCACCGCGACCGCGTCCATCCACACCTCGGCGTCGACCAGACCATGGATGCCCTCATCGGCGATGATCTCCACGTGATGATCGAACTCGCTGGCGAAGATCAGCACGCCGGTGCGGTTCTCGGTGACGTGCAGGCCGTGGGCCAGGAACTGGTTCATGGCCGCGCGGCGGCAACGGCCGGCCCGCAGGGTGCGTGGCGTCATCGCGCGGCGCACCGCCGGAATGCAGCCGATCAGGCAGACCAGGGCGAACACGAACAGCTGCACGGCGGCGTAGGCGGCCAGGGTCAGGCCGACCGTGATCTCGGTCGCCGCCAGGTGCGCGGCGGTCCATCCGGCCGAGAAGCCCGGCAGCCAGGAGGGATTGAAGCCGAACGGGATCAGCAGCAGCGGCACGGTCAGGGCCAGCCCCGCCGCCCAGGCCAGCACCACATCGGCGTGGTGGGACACCCGATGGGCGAAGACGCAGAAGATTTCGCCGGACGTGGTCTTTTCCGCCTCGCGGATGGCGGCGGTGATGCGGGCATGCTCCTCGCGGCCGAATTTCATCTCACCATCCTCCCGAGGCGCCGCCGCCGCCGAAACTGCCGCCGCCGCCGCTGAAGCCGCCCCCGCCGCCGAACCCGCCGCCGGACCCTCCGCTCGAACGGCTGCGCGCCGCCTCCGTCGCGGCCCAGATCAGGATCGGCGTGAGGCCGTCACCGCGCCTGCGACCCCGTCGTCCCGGCGCCCGGGACGCGGAAACCGCGCCCATGACGCCCAGCAGCAGGAACACGCCGATGGTGATCAGCACCCCCCAGACCATGACCGACTCGGGCCGCTCGGCCTCCGCCGCCCGGGCAAGGGCTTCGGCTTCGTCCAGCGTCAGCTGGTTGATGATGGCGTCGACGCCCCTGGTGATGCCGCTCTCGAACCCCGCCTGGCGGAAGTCGGGCAGGATCTCCTCGTGAATGATGCGGGCGGACAGAGCGTCGGTCAGGATCGGCTCCAGCCCGTAGCCCACCTCGATCCGCACCTTGCGCTCATTGGGGGCCACGATCAGCAGGACGCCGTTGTCAGTCTCGCCCTGGCCGATGCCCCATTCGCGGCCCAGCTGATAGCCGTAGTCCTCGATGGGGTAGCCCTGAAGGTCGTTCACCGTGACTACAACCAGCTGGTCGGTGGTTTCGGCTTCCAGCGCCTCTAGCCGCTCGCTCAGCTGCCGCTCCCGGTCCGGCGACAGCAGCCGGGCCTCGTCCACCACGCGGCCGGTCAGGGCCGGGAAGGTCTGGGCCGTCGCATGCCCGGCCGCCAGCCAGACGGCCGTCAGAACGATGATCCAGAGGAGCGGGCGAATTCTCACTGGTCGGGCGTGGCCTGAGCGGCCGACGCGGGCGGCGCGTCGAGATTGAAGTTCACCTCGGGCGCGGTCTGCGCCGCTTCGGTCGCCTCGAAGGGTAGCATGGGTTCGGAGCCGCCGTGGACGGTGCTGGCCCAGACCACGCCGGGGAAGGTGCGCAGCTCGGTGTTGTAGTCGCGCACGGCCTCATTGTAGTCGCGCCGGGCGATGGCGATGCGGTTCTCGGCGCCCTCCAACTGGGACTGGAGTTCCAGAAAGTTGCGGTTGGACTGAAGCTCCGGATAGGCCTCGACCACCAGCAGCAGACGCGACAGGGCCCCGGCCAGTTCGGACTGGGACGCCTGGAATTCCTGCATGGCGGCGGCGTCCTCGGGACTGACGTTGACCGCCGTGGCCCGGGCGCGGGCCTCGATCACCTCGTTCAGCACCGTGCGCTCCTGCACCGCCGACGCCTGGACCGTGGCCACCAGATTGGGCACCAGATCGGCGCGGCGCTGATACTGGCTCTGCACGTCCCCCCAGGCGGCGCGGGCGCGCTCTTCCTTGGTGGGGATGGCGTTGACGCCGCATCCGGCCAGCGCCGGGATCATGGCCAAGGCGAGAATCGGACCCGCCCAGGAACGTTTTGCCGTCATCATGAAATCTCCCGCCTGCCTGAGAAAGACTATTCCCCCTCGGTGACGGTTGTTCAAGCGTCCGGCAGGGCGGGATCGAGTCCGGCGGACCGGCAGGCGGCCGTGTAGGTGTTCATCAGCAGGCAGGCGATGGTCATGGGGCCGACGCCGCCGGGGACCGGGGTGATCGCGCCCGCGACCGCCACGGCCTCGGCGTAGGCCACGTCGCCCACGACGCGGGTCTTGCCCTGGGCCGCCTTCTCGGGATCGGCGGACGGCACGCGATTGATGCCCACGTCGATCACCGTCGCGCCCGGCTTGATCCAGTCGCCCTTGATCATCTCCGGACGGCCCACGGCGGCCACCAGAATATCGGCGGTGCGGGTGAGGGCGGGCAGGTCGCGGGTGCGCGAATGGGCGACGGTGACGGTGCAGCTTTCGGCCAGCAGCAGCTGGGCCATGGGCTTGCCGACGATGTTGGAGCGCCCGACGATGACCGCGTTCAGACCCGTCAGATCGCCCATCTGGTCCTTGAGCAGCATGACGCTGCCCAGCGGGGTGCACGGGACCAGCCCGGGCAGGCCCACGGCCAGACGACCCGCATTGACCACATGGAAGCCGTCCACATCCTTGTCCGGATCGATGGCGCCCAGCACGGCGGAAGAATCGATGTGATCGGGAAGAGGCAGCTGGACCAGGATGCCGTGGATGCCCGGATCGGCGTTCAGGTCCGCGATCAGGTCCAGAAGTTGATCCTGCGAGGTTTCGGCGGGCAGGCGGTGGGTGTCCGAGCGCATGCCGGAGGCTTCCGTGCGTTCGCCCTTGTTGCGCACATAGATCTGGCTGGCCGGGTCCTCGCCGACGATGACCACCGCCAGTCCAGGCTTGAGGCCGTGGCGGGCTTGAAGCTCGGCCACGGCGCGGGTGATGCGGTTCACCAGGCCCTCGGCGAAAGCCTTGCCGTCGATGCGTTTGGCTTCGGGCATGATCGTCCTCGTCAGAAATCGTGTGCGGTGGGCGATTTACAGCCGCGCCGGTTCGGCGTCTATGATCGGCCTGAACTCAAGGGGGAATCCGCTCATGTCGTCCATCCGCACCCGCCTCGCCTGTGCAAGCGCCCTGGCCCTGGTCATGGCTGCCCCGTCCATCGCACAGGAGACCCCTTGGCTGATGCCGGACCGGCCGGTCAGCGGCATGCTCGAGGAGGGTGACGCCCACGGTCAGGTCGGATCGTGGTCCGAGGAAGCCCATCTGTATGACGATTACCTGATCCGCGCCGCGCCGACCCAACGGCTGGAGATCAGTGTGACGTCGGATGACTTCGACTCCTACGTCTCGATCTATCGCGAGGGGGAGCACTCGGACCCGACTCCTCTGGCCAGCGATGACGACGGCGGCGGCTATCCGCACGCCCTGCTGCGCTTCACGCCGGAAACGGCCGGGACCTATCGGGTCCGGGTGCGCGGTTTCAGCCCCGAGGCCACGGGCGCCTATCAGGTGAGTCTGGCCGAGCGGGCTGCGGCTCCGGTCGAGCCGACTCCCACGCGCATCCGGCCGCGCGGAGATGTGCAGGGCGCGCTGACGAGGGGCGAGGACCCGGAACTGACCTATGACGAATTGTATGACGTCTATGTCTTCCGGGCGCGGGCTGACGAACGCATCCAGATCCGGCTGAACAGCGACGCTTTCGACCCGGTTCTGTATGTGGGGCGCCGTTCGGGCGTCGCCTTCGAGGAACTGGCGTCCAATGACGACGGCGACGACGGGCTGAACTCGCGCATCCTGTTCACGGCGCCCGAGACCGGCGACTACGTCATCCGCGCCGCCGCCCTGTCCTCCGATGGCGAGGGCGCCTACGTCCTGTCGCTGAGCGACGGCCCCGAGCCCGTGCCGCCGGCGCCGCTGGCGCTGGGCGACGAGATTGCGGGGCTCCTCGATGAAACCGCGACCATGGATGACTACGGCTCCGGCTATGTGGGTTACGCCTTCACGGCGCAGGCCGGGCAGCGGGTGGTGTTCGCCATGCAGTCGGAGGACTTCGACACCTACCTCGAGCTGGGTCGTGCGAGCGCCGGCGGCTTCGAGTCCATCGCCGCGGACGACGACGGGAGCGAGGGCCTGAACTCGCGCCTGGTCCACACCTTTGAGGAGGCCGGCGTCTATGAGCTTCGCGCCCGGTCGTTCGGCGGCGCGAGCACGGGCGCCTACACCCTGGGCGTCAGCGAGATTGAGCCGGATCCTGAACCCATGCCGCTGGTCTTCGGACGAGCGGTCCAGGGCGAGATCAGCGACGACAGCGTCCGGAGCGCCTCGGACGGCCGCTTCGACGCCTATCGGTTCCAGGGACAGGAAGGCCAGCGGGTGCAGATCGTCATGCGCTCGGGCGACTTCGACAGCTATCTGGAGATCGGGGCGGCCGAGGGCGAGTTCATCGCCCTTGCCTATGACGACGACGGTCTGGGCGAGGGGCTGAACTCGCGTCTCAACTTCACCATCCCGGAGACCGGCGACTACATTGTCCGGGCCCAGCCGCTGGGGGGAGCCGGACGGGGCCTCTATGCGCTGGAGCTGATCGATCGCGGCCCGGCGCCTGTGGCGGGCAGCATCATGATCGGCGCGACCGTGCGCGGGAGCCTGACCGAGAACGACAGCATGGCTGCGGGGGATTCCAGCTACTACGACGACTATCGATTCCAGGTCGAAGAGGGCGACCGCCTGCGGCTGACCATGGTGTCCAACGCGTTCGACGCCTTCCTGGCCCTGGGCGAGGGGCTGGCGGAGGACTTCGTGCTGCTGGCCTCGGATGATGACGGGCTGTCGGACACCAATTCGCTGATCGAGCACGAGTTCGACGAGGCGGGCTGGTACACCCTGCGGGCCAACAGCTATGCGCCCAATTCCACCGGCGCCTACGTCATCACCATCGAGCGGCAGGAGTAGGTCAGCCCAGGGCTACGTCGTCCGGACAGAGCGTCGCCAGCCGGCCGCCTTCGATCACCTCGGCGGCGGCCTGGATATGGTCGGCGAAATAGCGGTCGGTTGGGATGGCCGTGGCCACCGTGCGCAGCTGGTCCAGCGCCTGCTCCAGCGGCGGCGAGGACGTCAGCGGGCGGTGGTGCTCGATCCCCTCGGCGGCGGCCAGCAGCTCGACCGCCAGAATGTTGGCGACGTTGTCGGCCATGTCGCCCAGACGCCGCGCGCCGTGGGTGGCCATGGAGACATGGTCCTCCTGACCGGCCGAGGTGGGGATGGTGTCCACCACCGCCGGATGGGCCAGCATCTTGTTCTCCGAGGCCAGCGCCGCGGCGGTGACCTGGGCGATCATGAAGCCCGAGTTCAGGCCCGGGTCGCTGGTCAGGAAAGCGGGCAGGCCGCTCATCTTGGGGTCGATCAGGATTGCGGTGCGGCGTTCGGAGATGCTGCCGATCTCGGCGATGCACAGGGCCAGCTGGTCGGCGGCGAAGGCCACCGGCTCGGCGTGGAAATTGCCGCCCGACAGCACGTCCCCGCTGTCGGGGAAGACCAGCGGATTGTCGGTGGCGGCGTTGGCCTCGATCACCAGCGTCCGGGCCACGGCCCGCATGACATCAAGAATGGCCCCCATGACCTGGGGCTGGCAGCGGAAGGAATAGGGGTCCTGAACCTTCAGGCAGTCGTCGCGATGGCTGTTGCGGATGGGGCTGTCGGCCATCAGGGTGCGCAGGGCGGCCGCCGTGTCGATCTGGCCCGGCTGGCCGCGCAGCTCGTGGATGCGCGCGTCGAACGGGGCGTCGGAACCCTTCAGCGCGTCGGTGGACATGGCCCCGGTGACCAGCGCCGAGCGGAACAGGTTTTCGGCCCGGAACAGGCCCACCAGCGCCAGCGCCGTGGAGCACTGGGTGCCGTTCAGCAGGGCCAGGCCCTCCTTGGCGGCGAGGACGACGGGCGTCAGGCCCGCCTTCTCCAGCGCGATGTTTGCCGGCTCCCACGCGTCCTCGAACCAGACCATCTGGCGCGGTTCGCCGATCATGGCGGCGGCCAGATGGGCGAGGGGCGCCAGATCGCCCGAGGCGCCCACCGAGCCCTTGGCCGGGATCAGGGGGACCAGCCCCCGGTTCAGCATGTCGGCCAGAAGCTGAACCGTCTGGCGCCGCACGCCCGAGACGCCGCGCGTCAGGGACGCGATCTTCAGCGCCATGATCAGGCGCACGGTCTGGTCCGCCAGCGCGGCGCCGACGCCGCAGGCGTGGGACAGGACCAGATTCTTCTGCAGGGTCTCCAGATCCGCGTCGTCGATGCGGGTGTTGGCCAGCAGGCCGAAGCCGGTGTTGACCCCGTAGACGGTGCGCCCGTCCTCGACGATCCGGGCCACCGTGGCCGCGCCCTGATCCAGCAGGTCGAGGGCGGCGGGGGCGATGACGACGGGCGTGTGCTCGGTGGCCAGGGTGCGCAGCTGATCCAGAGTCAGGCGCTCGGCGCCGATGGTGATGCTCATCGGGCGGCCTCCAGCGAGGGCAGGTTCAGGCCATGTTCGCGCGCGGCGTCCTTGGCGATGTCATACCCCGCGTCGGCGTGGCGCATGACGCCGGTGGCCGGGTCGTTCCACAGGACGCGCTCCAGCCGCTTGCCCGCCTCCGGCGTGCCGTCGGCGACGATGACCACGCCCGAGTGCTGGGAGTATCCCATGCCCACGCCGCCGCCATGGTGCAGTGATACCCAGGACGCGCCCGAGGCCGTGTTCAGCAGGGCGTTCAGCAGGGGCCAGTCGGACACGGCGTCAGAACCGTCAATCATTGACTCGGTCTCACGGTTGGGGCTGGCCACCGAGCCGGAGTCCAGATGGTCCCGTCCGATGACGATGGGCGCGGACAGTTCGCCCGACGCCACCATCTCGTTGAACATCAGCCCCGCCCGGTGCCGGTCGCCCAGGCCGATCCAGCAGATGCGCGCGGGCAGGCCCTGGAAGGCGATGCGCTCGCCCGCCATGTCCAGCCAGCGGTGCAGCCCGGCGTTGTCGGGGAACAGGCGCTTCATGGCCGCGTCGGTCTTCTTGATGTCTTCCGGATTCCCGGACAGCGCCGCCCAGCGGAACGGTCCGATCCCGCGACAGAATAGGGGGCGGATATAGGCGGGCACGAAGCCGGGGAAGGCGAAGGCGTCCTTCACGCCCTCGTCGAAGGCCACCTGACGGATGTTGTTGCCATAGTCGGTGGTGGGCACGCCCTGACCATGGAAATCCAGCATGGCCTGCACGTGAACGGCCATGGACTTGCGGGCGGCGGCCTCCACGGCGGCGGGGTCGGTCTGACGCTTGGCCTCCCACTCCGCGACCGTCCAGCCGGAGGGCAGATAGCCGTTGACCGGGTCGTGGGCGCTGGTCTGGTCGGTGACCAGATCGGGCCGCACGCCGCGCTTGATCAGTTCAGGCAAAATATCAGCTGCATTGCCCAACAACCCGATTGATTGGGGTTTTTTGTCCTTGATGGATTGATTAAGAAGCTCCAGCGCCTCATCCAGCGTGTCGGCCGCCACGTCCAGATAGCGGGTGCGCAGGCGCATCTCGATGCGGCTGGGCTGGCACTCGATGGCCAGGCAGGACGCGCCCGCCATGGTGGCCGCCAGAGGCTGGGCCCCGCCCATGCCGCCGAGGCCCGCGGTCAGGATCCACTTGCCCGACCAGTCGCCGCCATAGTGCTGGCGGCCCGCCTCCATGAAGGTCTCGTAGGTGCCCTGAACGATCCCCTGGGTTCCGATGTAGATCCAGGACCCGGCGGTCATCTGGCCGTACATCATCAGGCCCTTGCGATCGAGCGCGTTGAAGTGCTCCCACGTGGCCCATCTGGGCACCAGATTGGAGTTGGCGATCAGCACGCGCGGCGCGTCCTCGTGGGTGCGGAACACGCCCACCGGCTTGCCGGACTGCACCAGCAGGGTTTCGTCCGGCTCCAGCCGCGTCAGCTGGTCGACGATGCGGTCGAAGGACGGCCAGTCGCGCGCCGCCTTGCCGATGCCGCCGTAGACCACCAGGTCCTCGGGCCGCTCGGCCACCTCGGGATCCAGATTGTTCATCAACATGCGCAGGGCGGCCTCGGCGGCCCAGGTCTTCGCCGTCTTGTCCGGCCCGCGGGGGCTTCGGATGACGCGGGTGTTGGGGGCGTCGGGCATTCAAATCTCCCTGTCGAATGCGGCTATTGTTATGTCTAGACATAATGGGGTGCAAGGGGCAGTCTGCGCGTCATGGACGCCGAGCCCCTGCATCGACGCATTGCGCGCGACATCGAACGCCGCATCGCCTCGGGCGACTGGGCGCCGGGTTTCCGCATCCCCACCGAGGCTGAGCTGACGGTCGAATACGGCTGCGCCCGCATGACCGTTTCGCGAGCGGTTTCGGAATTGGCGGCGCGCGGCCTGGTGGTGCGACGCCGCAAGGTCGGTACGGTGGTGGCGCACCCGCCGGTCCACTCCTCGGCCTTGGTGGCCATTCCCGACATTCAGGCGGAGGTGCAGGCGCGCGGGCTGGCCTATTCGCACAGGCTGATGGGCCGAATCGTGCGTCCGGCGTCGGCGGACGAGGCAGAGTTGGGCGCGCGGGTGATCGAACTGGAGACCCTGCACCTGGCGGACGGCCTGCCGTTCGCCATGGAGCACCGTCTGATCTCTCTGACCGCCACGCCGGAGGCCGAAGCCGCCGATTTCTCGGCGGAGCCGGCGGGGGGGTGGCTGCTGGCGCGTGCGCCGTGGACCGAGGCGGAGCATCGCATATCCGCCGTCGGCGCAGACCGACAGACAGCAGAGGCGCTGGGGCTGGAAGCCGGGGCGACCTGCCTGCGGCTGGAACGGCGCACCTGGCGCGACGGCCAGGGCGTGACGCGGGTCTGGCAGATGTTTCCCGGCGCGGCCTATGATCTGGTGGCGCGGTTTTCTCCGAGGAAGGATCAGGGATGACGGGCTCCGAGGCTCTTGGCTGGCGTTCGGTCGCCGATCTGTTGGGCGATCACCCCGACGCGCCCGTGGCCCTGATCGGGGCGCCGCTGAACGAGCGGTCGCTGACGCCGGGACGGTGTGACCTTGGCCCGAAGGCGTTGCGCGCCGTGCTGCCGCGCCTGTCTGCGTATGATCTGGAAACGGAGGTCGAGCTGGACGTGCGGGTCCATGATGCGGGCGACGTGCCGTTGAAGGCCGTGTCCCCCGCCGACGCCTTCGAGCCGGTGCGCGATGCCGTGGCGGCGCAGGCGCACCGGGCCCTGACCATCCTGATCGGCGGCAACAACGCCATCACCCGCCCGGCGGCCCACGCCCTGGGTCTGGAGCGGGTGGGGGTGTTGACCCTCGACGCCCATTTCGACCTGCGCGACACCGACCACGGCCTGACCAACGGCAATCCGATCCAGGCGCTGCTGGACGACGGTCTGGACGGGCGGCGCATCAGCCAGGTGGGTCTGGCCCCCTTCGCCAACACCCGCCGCGCTCACGAAAAGGCCATGGCGGCGGGCATATCGGTGCGCACCGCCCGCCAGTGCCGCGACCAGGGACTGGCCGCCGTCGTGGCGCAGGAGCTGGAGCGGCTGTCCGGCCTTTGCGACCTCATCCACGTGGACTTCGACATCGACGTGATCGACCGCAGCCAGTGGCCCGCCAGCCCCGGCGCCCGGCCGGGCGGGGTTTCGGCGCAGGCCTTTTTCGACGCCGCCCGGGTCATCGGCGCCCATCCGAAGGTGCGCGGCGTGGACCTGACCGAATACGACCCCTCGCTGGAGGTGGGTGATCTGGGGAGCCTGACCGCAGGCCGCTGGTTCTGCGAAATTCTGGCGGGCGTGCAGGCCCGATGATCCGCGCCGACCGCCTCATCACGGACTGCCGCCTCGCCACCATGCTCGAGGGCGGCGAAGCCTATGGCGCCGTCGAGGACGGGGCGATCCTGATCCGGGACGGGGACATCGCCTGGGTCGGGGCGCGGGCGGACCTGCCGGCGCACGAAGCGGCCCAAGTCGATCGGCTGGACGGGCGCTGGGTCACGCCGGGGCTGATCGACTGCCACACCCATCTGGTGTTCGGCGGCGACCGGTCCGGCGAGTTCGAGCAGCGGCTGGGCGGCGCCACCTATGAGGAGATCGCCCGGGCGGGCGGGGGCATCGTCTCCAGCGTGCGCATGACCCGCGAGGCGTCCGAGGACGATCTGGTCGCCTCGGCGCTGAAGCGGCTGGCCGGGCTGAAGGCTTCGGGTGTCACCACGGTTGAGATCAAGTCCGGCTATGGCCTGGACCGGGACAGCGAGCTGAAGATGCTGCGCGCCGCCCGGCGGGTGGGCGCCGAGGGCGGGGTGCGGGTGGCGACCAGCTATCTGGGCCTGCACGCGGTGCCGCCGGAGTTCCGCGAGGATCGGGCCGCCTATGTGGATCTGGCGGTGGACGAGATTCTGCCCGCCGCCCATGCCGAGGGGCTGGTGGACGCGGTGGACGCCTACTGCGAGCCCATCGCCTTCTCCACCGACGAAGTGGGGCGGCTGTTCGAAAAGGCGAAGTCGCTGGGCCTGCCGGTCAAGCTGCACGCCGACCAGTTGTCGAACGGCGGGGGGGCGGCGCTGGCGGCGCGATACGGCGCCCTGTCGGCGGATCACATCGAATATGCCGACGAGGCCGGGATCGCGGCCATGGCCAAGGCGGGCGTCGTGGCCGTGCTGTTGCCCGGCGCCTTCCTTATGCTGCGGGAAGAGACGCCGCCGCCCATCCAGACGCTGCGCGGCCATGGGGTGAGCATGGCGGTGGCGACGGACTGCAACCCCGGCACCTCGCCGGTGGCGTCCATGCTGGCGGCCATGACTCTGGCCTGCGTGCAGTTCCGCCTGACGCCGGAAGAGGTGCTGGCGGGCGCCACGCGCCATGCCGCCAAGGCGCTGGGCATGGCGGACCGCATCGGGACGCTGGAGACCGGCAAGGCGGCGGACCTGGCGGTCTGGGACATCAATCGGCCGGCGGAGCTTTGCTACTGGCTTGGGGCGCCGCTACTGTATGGGCGATACAGGAACGGACAGCCGGACTGAGAGTCCGCGCCTTCGGGAGGAGACACGATGATCGCCATGATCGCCGCCGTGTTGCTGGCAAGTCCTTCGCCTGGTCCGCAATCGGCCGTCGACCTGCGCTGGATGGAAGGCGTGTGGCGCGCCTGTCATCCCGGGCGTGAAACGGTGGAGACCTGGACCCACGCCAGCGAGGGCCTGCTCTTCGGCCACTCGACCACGCGAAGAGGCGGTCGTCTGACGGAATGGGAGCAACTGCGGATCATCGCCCGTGGCGGCGTCACCCTGTACCAGGCCATGCCGAACGGCCGCGACGCCGTGGACTTCATGCTGGTGGACCAGAACCCGCAGGGGGCGGTCTTCGAGAACCGTGAAAACGACTGGCCCAATGTCATCGTCTATGAGCGGGAAGGCGACGTGATGACCGCCACCATCCGCGGCCTTGAGGGTGAGAATGAGCCCGTCATGACCTGGGCGTTCGAGCCTGGCGACCAGACGTCCTGCGACTGAAGCCGGTGCGGGATCAGGATCAGGCAGACGTCGTCATTCTGGGCGGCGGGCACAACGGGCTGACCTGCGCCTTCTATCTGGCGCGGGCCGGTCTGAAGGTGACAGTGCTGGAGCGGCGCGGCGTGGTCGGCGGCGCGGCGGTGACGGAGGAATTCCATCCGGGATTCCGCAACTCCACGGCCAGCTACACCGTCAGCCTGCTGAACCCGAAGATCATCGCGGACATGGATCTGGCGGGGCGCGGCCTGCGGGTGGTCGAGCGCAAGGTGGGCAATTTCCTGCCACTGGATGACAGTTCGTATCTGCTGGCGGGGGAGGGGCGGACCCAGGCCGAGGCGGCGAAATTCTCGGCGCGCGACGCGGAGCGGCTGCCGGCCTACGAGCGGCGGCTGGAGGCGGTGGCCGATGTGCTGCGCGCCCTGATCCTGACCACCCCGCCCAATGTGGTGGAGGGCGGCTGGGCGGCCGTGATCCCGGAAATGCTGAAGGCCGCGTCGGTGGGGCGGCGCATGGCGGGGCTGGACACCACGGCGCGGCGCGATCTGCTGGACCTGTTCACCAAGTCAGCGGGAGACTGGCTGGACGGCTGGTTCGAGAGCGATCCGGTCAAGGCCCTGTTCGGCTTCGACAGCGTGGTGGGGAACTACGCCAGCCCCTACACGCCGGGCTCTGCCTATGTGCTGCTGCACCACATCTTCGGCGAGGTGAACGGCAAGCGCGGCGTCTGGGGTCACGCCATCGGCGGCATGGGAGCGATCACCCAGGCCATGGCGGCCGCCTGCGCCGAACAGGGCGTGGACATTCGCCTGGACAGCCCGGTGGCCGAGGTTCTGACCGAGAAGGGCCGGGCCGTGGGGGCGGTGACGGAAGCCGGCGAGACCGTGCGGGGACGGGCCGTGGTCTCGAACCTGCACCCGCGCCTGCTGTTTGAGCGGCTGGTGGACCCGGCCGTGGTTCCGACGGACTTCAGAGAGCGGATCGGCGGCTATGCGTCGGGGTCCGGGACCTTCCGCATGAACGTGGCCCTGTCGGAGCTGCCGCGCTTCACCTGCCTGCCGGAGCCGGGCGATCATCTGACGGCGGGGATCATCATCGCGCCCAGCCTGGACTACATGGACCGGGCCTTCATGGATGCGCGGCGGGACGGCTGGTCGAAGGCGCCGATCGTGGAGATGCTGATCCCCTCGACCCTGGACGATAGCCTTGCGCCCCCGGGCGCCCATGTGGCCAGCCTGTTCTGCCAGCATGTGGCGCCGGTGCTGTCAGGGGGGCGCTCGTGGGACGACCACCGCGACGCGGTGGCGGACCTGATGATCGACACGGTGGACCGTCTGGCGCCGGGGTTCAAGGCGTCGGTGTTGGGGCGGCTGGCGCTGACGCCGCTGGATCTGGAGCGGCGCTTCGGCCTGCCAGGCGGGGACATCTTCCACGGACGGCTGAGCCTGGACCAGCTGTTCAGCGCGCGGCCGGTGCTGGGGCACGGGGATCACCGCATGCCGGTGCCCGGGCTTTATCTGTGCGGATCGGGCGCGCATCCCGGGGGCGGCGTCACCGGGGCGCCGGGGCACAATGCGGCGCGGGAAATCCTGAAGGACCTCAGGCGCGGGCGACGTTGAGGGCGCCCAGCATGGCGTCGCGCACGGCGGCCTCGCTGAAGGGCTTCTGGATGGCCGGCACGCCACGCCATTCCGGCGGCAGTCCAGCCTCGCCGTAGCCCGTCGAGAACACCATGGGGATGCCGCGGCGGGCGAGGGCTTCGGCGACCGGAAAGACCTGCCGTCCGGCCACGTTCACGTCCAGCAGGGCCAGGTCCAGATCGGGCTCGTTCTCGGCTTTCTGCACACCCTCATCCACGGTGGAGACGGGACCGACGGGGATGCACCCCATGTCCTCGAGGATGGTCTCAAGCAGCATGGCGACGAGGGACTCGTCCTCCACAACCAGGACCTTGCGGCCCGTCAACGCGTTACTCATGCCCATCGCCTCGATCCAGCGGAAGGGATATTTCCGCATTAAAGCCGTCACTTGCGTAGACGAGTTTCGCCTCTCCCGCCAGATCGTGGCGGACATTCCTTTCGATCAGACGACTGCCGAATCCACGTCGGCTGGGCTCCGTCACCGACGGGCCGCCCTGTTCGCGCCAGAAGATCACCAGCTTGCGGTTGGTGAGATCCTGCACGCTCCAGTCCACGAACACGCGTCCGTCGCCGGTGCTGAGGGCGCCGTATTTGGCGGCGTTGGTGGCCAGTTCGTGGAAGATCATGCCCAGGGACACCGCCATGGCGGGGGGCAGGGCGACGGACGGTCCATTGAGGATCACCCGGTGGGCCCCATGGGCCAGGGTTTCGTGCTGGAGCACGTCGCGCAGGTCGGCCCCTTCCCAGTGGCTGCGGGTCAGAAGGTTGTGGGTGTGCGACAGCGCCATCAGCCGTGACTGGAAGGTCTCGGCGAAGCTGGCGGGGTCCTCGTGGGTCCGGGCTGTCTGCATGGCGATGGACTGGACCGTGGCCAGGGTGTTCTTCACCCGGTGGTTCAGTTCGTCGATCATCAGGCGCTGGCGCTGGTCGGCCTTGACGGTTTCGGTGACCTCATGGCCCTGAACGAAGACGCCGACGATGCGGCCCTCTTCGCCGAGGATCGGCTGGTAGATGAAGTTCAGATAGACGTCTTCCAGATCGCCGCCCCTGCGCCGCTGCAGCTGGAGCAGGCTTTCGCGGCCTTCATAGGTCTCGCCGGTGGTGTAGACATGGTCAAGCAGGTCGATGAACCCCTGATCCACCACCTCGGGCATGGCCTCGCGAACGGACTTGCCCAGCACCTCCCGGTGGCCGATCAGCTGACCGTAGGCGGAGTTCGCCAGCTCGAAGACATGATCCGGCCCGCCCAGCACAGCGACAAAGCCGGGCGCCTGCATGAAGAGGTCGTTCAACTTTCGCCGTTCGATCTCCAGCTTGCGGTTGCTCTGCTGAACCTGCTGGGCGCGGGCGAGGACGCCGCCGCCGAGCGCCGCGTCCAGCGCGGTGGAGGTTTCGCCAGTGACGGCGCCGACCTGATGCCGCAGACTCTCGATTTCTGTGATGTCGGTGGTGTGCTGGAGCACAAGGGCGACCTTGCCCGTCTCGTCCCGGATGGGTGTGTGGGTGGCGCTCCAGAAGCGATCCTCGTAGATCACCGCACCCGTGGGGTCCTCGAAGGGGATCGAGAAGCGGACAATGGCCAGATGGTCGCGTTGGCCGGTCTTGATCGCGTGGAGGATGGAGTCGCGGACCTGGCGGACGTTTTCGGGCGCCTCGTCGCTCGGACCGGAGTCGAAGGCCTCGAACATGGGGCGGCCGATAATCTGCTCTCGCTTTGCGTTCACCAGCTCGAGATAGGCCGTGTTGGCGCCGGCGATCACCAGGTCGGTGTTCAGCAGCACATAGGCGTTGGGAGAGGCGTCGAAGGCTGCACCCAGATCCATCGTGTTCGCCAGTTGGCGCAAATCATACCTCCATGGCGCGGGCGCTGACCCCCGCCTTTTAGCAAGTCATGCGAGCGATTCTATGCGGTTCGCGCAGAATGAGCGTCGAGCGCCCGGATCAGCGCCGGCTCGAACCCCTTGGCGGCCGGGCCGGGCAAGTCCGCCAGGCCCCCGGATTCATGAAGGTCGAACACCGCCGGATGCACGTAGGCAGAGCGGCACACGGCCGGGGTGTTGCCCAGAAGGCCGGCCACGGCCTTGAGGCACTGATTGCACTGGCGCTTCAATTCCGCCTTCGAAGCCGGCGTTTCGCATTCCCGCAGGGCCCGGGCGGCGGAGACGGTGGCGGCCCAGGTGCGGAAGTCCTTGGCCGAGAAAGGCTCGCCCATGACGTCGCGGATGTAGGCGTTGACGTCATCGGAGCTGACCGGGACCAGATCGCCGTCCGCATCGCGGTATTTGAACAGATGCTGACCCGGGAGGTCGCGCAGGGCTTTCAGCAGGCGGGCCAGGCGCCGGTCGCGGACGGTGACGGTGTGCTCCACGCCGGATTTTCCGCGAAAGGCGAAGATCAGGGCCGAGCCGTCCACCTCCAGATGGCGCTTGTGCAGGGTGGTCAGGCCGAAGCTGCGGTTCTGGCGCGCGTACTCCCGATTGCCGATACGGATCAGGGTGATCTCCAGAAGGCGCACGGTGGTGGCGACGGCCTTCTCGCGGCTGGGCCCGCGCCGGGAGAGGTCTTCCTCGACCCGGCGGCGCAGGCGGGGCAGGGCGCGGGCGAAGTCGGTCAGGCGGTGAAACTTGGCTTCCGAGCGGCCTTCGGACCAGTCGGCGTGATAGCGGTACTGCTTGCGGCCCTTGACGTCGCGGCCGGTGGCCTGGATGTGGCCCCGGGCGCGCGGGCAGATCCAGACGTCGGTCCATGCGGGCGGGATGGCGAGGGCGCGAATGCGCGACAGGATACGGGCGTCGGTGACAGGCTCGCCGCCCGCCCGGTGATAGGAAAATCCCTTGCCGCGCCGGACGCGGGTCAGGCCCGGCTGGTCGTCGGCGCACCATGTCAGCCCCTCGGGCATCTGGTCCGGGTCGATGAAGGCGGAGCCGTCGGGCATGGGGTCATCTCGGTGGAAGCCAAGCGCGAACACGCGGACGGGATGAAGGGTTCCGCTTGACGTGGCGGGGCGTGAAGGCGAAGCCGCCGCCATGAACTATCGTCACGCCTATCACGCCGGGAATTTCGCCGATCTGGTCAAGCACGGCCTGCTGCTGTGGCTGCTGGGCCGCATGGCGCGCGACGAGCGGCGGATGCTGGTGGTGGACACCCATGCGGGCTCGGGCCTGTACGATCTGGGCGAGGACGCCGTGCGCTCGAAGGAGGCGCAGGCGGGGATCGCCCGGCTGATGGGCGCGGCGCGACTGCCGACCGAGCTGGCCGAGCTGAAGGCCGCCGTGGCGGCGCGCAACGGCGGCGGCGAGACCGTGCGCTGGTATCCCGGCTCGCCTTTGCTGATCGCCGACAGCCTGAGGAAGGGCGACCGCTATTTGGCCTGCGAACTGCGGCCCGAGGAGCATGATCTGCTGGCCGAGCGGCTCAAGGGACGCGAGGGCGTGGAGACGCGCCAGGCCGACGGCTATGAGGTGGTGCGCGCCGTCGCTGCGGGGGATCGTCGGCGGCTGGTGCTGATCGATCCGCCGTTCGAGCGGCCGGACGACTATGTACGCTGCGCCGAAACGGCTGGCGCCCTGATGCGGCGGGATCCGGACACGGTCATCGCCATCTGGCTGCCCATCAAGGACATGGAGACTTTCGACGGGTTCCTGCGGCGGCTGGCCGACGCAGGGGTGAAGCGGGCGCTGGTGGCCGAGGCGCGGCTGAGGCCGCTGACCAACCCCATGCAGATGAACGGCTGCGCCCTGGTCCTGATCAATCCGCCGGAAGGCGCGCAGGCGGTGGCGCAGGACATCTGCGAATGGATCGCCATCGCGCTGGGCGAGCCGGGCGGACGGGGCGAAGCCTGGTGGACCTAATCGGCCGGGCGGGCCAGGTCGACGATAACCGGGCGGTGGTCGGAGCCGGTGGGCCCGCCGAGGCTGCGCTTCGCCACGGCGATGTCGGGTGAGTGATAGACCTGATCGATGGTCATGCGCAGCGGGCCGGGCAGGGGTCCGGGCCATGTGCCGGGCCAACCGGGAGCATGGATCAAGCCGCCCTCTGACCGCAGCATGCGGCCGATACGTCCCGTCGCCACGCTGTTGAAGTCGCCGGCCAGAACGACCGGTTCGGGGGCGGCGTCGATATGGGTCAACAGATTCTGCGTCTGGATGATCTGTCCCCACTGGTACTGAAAGGGCCACGGACGGGTCAGGTGGACGCCCACGACGCGGACCGGACCGAGCGGGGTGTCGGCCACGGCGGAGATCATCTGGCGTTCATTGCCTTCGGTGGAGCGGCGCGACAGGGGGTAGCGGGAGGCGATGACCGAGCGGACCGCGTCCTCGCTGCGGACGACGCGCTCGGTGATTTCCCGGTGGGGGTAGCCGGCGAGGAGCGTCTCGACGGCGGCGCTGGGGGCTTCGCCGAACTCGACGAGGACCACAATGTCGGCGTCGGCGGCCTCGATGGAGGCGCGCATGGCCGCCACGTCCTCGTTCATGGCGTAGAGGTTGGCGGCGTACAGCCGAACGCGGGGGCTGTCGGCGGCCGGGGCGGGACCGCCGGGCGCGATCTGGGGCCAGATGGCCAGCGCCAGAAGCAGACAGGCCAGCGCCCCGGTGGCGGCCGGAACCCAGAACCGCAGCAGCAGCACGATCAGGGTCGCCGCCAGGGTCAGCGGGAGGAGTGGCGCGGGGAACTGGGCCAGGATGTCGACCCAGCGATGGCCGATCCCGGACAGGGACGCCAGGGCGAGGACCAGCGGGCCGAGCGCGGCGGCGGTCAGGACCGCCTGGACCAGTAAATTCACCGAGCTTTGCAACTGAAGACGTTTGAGGGACATTCAAGCGTGGCTTGTAAGGGACGGTCGAAGAACCGCGCAGGCGAGGGAGGGGCTCATGGCGAAACGGACCATCCACGATATCGAGAAGGTCTGGTCCCGAGTCGAGGGGGTGCGCAAGCTTTCCGATCGGGTGATCAAGATTGGACCCTGGGGCGTGGGCATGGATGGCCTGCTGACCTGGATCCCTCTTGTGGGGGGCGCCTACAGCCTGGGCGCCGGAGCCCTGCTGTTCGCCAGCGGCCTCCAGGCCAAGGCCTCGCCCCGGACCCTGGCCAAGATGGCGGCCTATCTGCTGTTCGATGTGGCCGTCACGGAGATCCCCGTGGCAGGCTCGGTGGTGGACTTCTTCTTTGTGGGACATCAGTTCGCCGGGCGCACCCTGCAGAAGGAGATCGAGGCCACACACTGGGTCGAGGCCAACGGACGCGAGGCGAAGACCAGCGGCGATCATGAGCGACATCTGGCCGACATGCGGGCGGCGGGACGCAAGCGGATCGTTTATCTGCACGACTGACCTTGACGGGGCGCCCCGCGCGCCCACAATCCATCCGGCAATTCGAGGACACGCATGGAAGCGGTGATGACGCGCGAGGCTCTGGCCATCGAGCTTGGCAAGACGGGGCAGGGCGACCGGGCCGCGTTCCAGAGGGTGTATGAGGCGACCTCGTCGAAACTATTGGGCGTATGCCTGCGTATCTTGGGCGACAGGGGGCTCGCCGAGGATGTTTTGCAGGATACCTATCTGACAGTCTGGCGCAGGGCCGAAACCTTTGACGCCACCCGCGCCAGCCCCATCACATGGCTGGTGACCATCGCGCGCAATCGCGCGATCGACCGCCTGCGCTCGGCCGGCGCCCGGGTCCAGACCCGCCCGGTGGACGACGCCTTCGAGGTCGCGGACGACGCGCCCCTGGCCTCGGCGCAGATCGAGAGCGCGGACGAGGCGCGGCGCCTGAACGGCTGCCTGGAGGAGCTGGACGACAAGGTCGGCGGCGCCATCCGCACGGCCTTCTTCGAAGGCGTGACCTATGATGAACTGTCCCAGCGGCAGGATGTGCCGCTGGGCACCATGAAGAGCTGGATACGGCGAGGGCTTCTCAAGCTGAGGGCCTGTCTGGAACAATGACCGACACCATCGACAAGGACGCCGACGACGTGCTGGCCGGGGAACTGGCCCTGCGGATCCTGCCTCCGGCGGAGGAAGCCGCCGCGCGGGGCCGCGAGCAGACAGACGCCGCGTTCGCGGGGCGCGTGGCGCGCTGGAACGAGGATCTGGCCCGGCTGGCGGACGAGATCGCCCCGGTTCGGCCTTCCGACGCCCTGTGGGTGCGCATCGCGGCCGGGGCCTTCGGGGTCGCGGCGGCGAACGACAACGGCCGGCTGGCGTTCTGGCGGCGGTGGGCCATCGGCTCCACCGGACTGCTGGCGGCCAGTGTGGCTGCGCTGGCGGTGATGGTGGCGCAGCCCGCCGCCGTTCCCGAACCGGTGGCGCCCCAGGGCGGGGTGACGCGGGTGGCGACCCTGACGCTGGAGAACGGCGCCGCGGCGGTGACCCTGGCCTATGATGCCGGCACCGGGCACCTGTTCCTGGCCCCCACCGACGTGATGGAAGGCGATCCGCGCGTGCCGCACCTGTGGCTGGTCAAGCCGGACGGCGGCGTGCAGCTGGTGGGCGCGTTCCACCCGACCCAGCCCGCGACCCACAATCTGGACGCCACCCTGGCCTCGGTGGCCGGGCAGGCGATCTCGGTGGCCGTGTCCATGGAGGAGCCGGGCCACACCCCGTCGGCCCAGCCGGACGGCCCCGTGGTGGCCCAGGGCGACATCACCCAGCTCTGATCGCTGCATCCAAGGTCTCGGCGCCGTCGTAACTGGGATTATCGACGGCGCTGGAGGCTGGTTCGTCTCCGTTGCTCCATCTTCGGCCCGTCGATGCGCGGGGAGACCTTACCTGCCCTTCCGCCGGTCTCCCCGCGCCCTTTTTCAAGATCATCTTATGTTCACCATAAGAACAATCGTTGTCGAATTCGATGATGATCATGCATCTTCAAGGTAACGCGCTTCGTAACTGAATGTGATCGGCAGCAAGTCGGTCGCACTCAGGAGACGAAATCATGAGACATCTGATCACCAAGGTCGCCGTCGCTGCCCTTCTCGCCGGCGGCGTCGCCGCGCCTGCTTTCGCCTTTGACCACCACGGCGGCGGTCACGCCCAGATGCACTCCAGCCAGACCATCGTCGATGTGGCCGTCGGCTCGCCCGACCACACCACCCTGGTCGCCGCAGTCCAGGCCGCCGGTCTGGGCGAGACCCTGTCTGGCGAGGGTCCGTTCACGGTTTTCGCCCCCACCAATGACGCCTTCGCCAAGCTGCCTGCCGGGACCGTGGAAGCCCTGGTCCAGCCGGCCAACCGCGCCACCCTGACCGCCGTGCTGACCTATCACGTGGTCGCCGGCGAACTGAAAGCCGCCGACGTTCTGGCCGCCATCGAAGCCGGCGGCGGCAGCGTCACCCTGACCACCGTTCAGGGCGCCGAGCTGACCGCGTCGCTGCAAGGCGGCTCGGTGATCCTGACCGATGCGGCGGGCGGCACGGCGACGGTGACGGCCACCGACCTGGACGCCTCCAATGGCGTGATCCACGTCATCGATACCGTGGTGATGCCGCAATAAGCGACGGTTTTTTCGGACGTTCTTGTCGGGCGGCCAGGTTTGACCTGGCCGCCCGAATGAGACTCTGGACGCGAAAAACAGTGCAATTGCAGTGCAAGACCCGGGAAAAAACAGGGTCCGAAATGTCCGAAATCCCGTTCGGAGCGTGCGGTTGAGCAGGCGACGGTCTGAAGCGAAAAAAAACAGTGCAATGGAGTCTCACCGTCTCACGTCCCCGCGCTGATCCCTGTCGCCGGACGGGAGTATAAGGGCGCTGAAACAGGGTGGGCGTAAACAGGGACGGCGGCGCAGCCAATCCATTGGAAACAAACGGATCGGGCGCCGGGAAGCGGTGGCGCATCCGGTGGCCCCTTCGCCCTGACCGTGCGTATGGATCGCCGGGACGGGCCCGGCGATGACGGTGATCTAGCGCTTCCCGGCGGGGGGCTGGGCGTAGCCGAGGCGGGCGTTGAGCTTGTCCAGCAGGTCGACGGCGCACTCGGCGATGACCGTGCCGGGGGGATAGACCGCCGCGGCCCCACTCTCGATCAGGGCGGGCACGTCGCCGGGCGGAATGACGCCGCCGACCACGATCATGATGTCGGGGCGGCCCAGCTTTTCCAGCTCGGCCTTCAGTTCCGGCACCAGAGTCAGGTGTCCCGCCGCCAGCGACGAGGCGCCGACCACATGGACATTGTTGTCGACCGCCTGTTTCGCGGCCTCGGCGGGAGTCTGGAACAGGGGCCCGGCGTCCACGTCGAAACCGATGTCGCCATAGGCGGAGGCGATGACCTTCTGGCCCCGGTCGTGGCCGTCCTGGCCCAGCTTGGCGACCAGAATGCGGGGCGGGCCGCCGTCGTTCTCGACGAAGGCGGCGACCATGCCGCGCGCGCGGGCCAGTTTCGCGTCGGCCCCGGCCTCGGCGGCGTAGACGCCCTTGACCGTCTTCACCTCGGCGACATGGCGGCCGAAGGCGGCCTCCATGGCGTCGGACATCTCACCCACGGTGGCGCGGGCGCGGGCGGCGTCGACGCACAGCTCCAGCAGATTGGCGTTTCCGGCGGCGCCCGCCTTCAGGGCATCCAGCGCGGCCCGGCAGGCGGCCTCGTCCCGCTCGGCGCGCAGGCGCTTCAGCTTGTCGATCTGGCGGGCGCGGACGTCGGCGTTGTCCACCTTGAGCACCGGAATGTCGTCGGCCAGATCCGAGAGATATTTGTTCACGCCGACGACGGTCTGCTGGCCGGTGTCGATGCGGGCCTGGGTGCGGGCGGCGGCTTCCTCGATGCGCAGCTTGGGGATGCCGGCCTCGATGGCTTTCGCCATGCCGCCCAGCGTCTCCACCTCCTCGATGTGGGCCAGGGCGCGGGCGGCCAGGTCGTTCGTCAGCCGCTCCACATAGTATGAGCCGCCCCACAGGTCGGCGCTGTCGGTCATGCCGGTTTCGCGCTGCAGGAAGATCTGGGTGTTGCGGGCGATGCGGGCCGAGAAGTCGGTGGGCAGGGCGAGGGCTTCGTCGAGCGAGTTGGTGTGCAGGCTCTGGGTTCCGCCGTGGGCGGCGGCCATGGCCTCCACCGCCGTGCGGGCCACATTGTTGAACACGTCCTGGGCCGCGAGGCTCCAGCCGGAGGTCTGGCAGTGGGCGCGCAGGGCCAGGGACTTGGCCGACTTGGGCGCGAACTCGCGCTGGATCAGCGAGGCCCACAGCAGGCGCCCGGCGCGCATCTTGGCCACCTCCATGAAGTGGTTCATGCCGATGGCCCAGAAGAAGCTGAGGCGCGGGGCGAAGGCGTCGATGTCCATGCCCGCGGCCACGCCCGCGCGGGCGTATTCCACCCCGTCGGCCAGGGTGTAGGCCAGCTCCAGGTCCGCCGTCGCTCCCGCTTCCTGCATGTGATAGCCGGAGATGGAGATGGAGTTGAACTTCGGCATCTCGCGCGCGGTGTAGGCGAAGATGTCGGAGATGATCCGCATGGAGGGGGCCGGCGGATAGACGTAGGTGTTGCGGACCATGAACTCCTTGAGGATGTCGTTCTGGATGGTCCCGGTCAGCTTGTCGCGGCTGACGCCCTGTTCCTCGGCGGCGATGATGTAGAGCGCCATGATCGGCAGGACGGCGCCGTTCATGGTCATGGACACCGACATCTGATCCAGCGGGATGCCGTCGAACAGGGTCTGCATGTCGAGGATGGAGTCGATGGCGACCCCGGCCATGCCCACGTCGCCCGCCACGCGCGGATGATCGGAATCATAGCCCCGGTGGGTGGCCAGATCGAAGGCGATGGACAGGCCCTTCTGACCGGCCGCCAGATTGCGGCGATAGAAGGCGTTGGACGCCTCGGCCGTGGAGAAGCCCGCGTACTGGCGGATGGTCCACGGGTTGGTGGCGTACATGGACGGGTAGGGGCCGCGCAGATAGGGCGCGACGCCGGGCAGGCCGTGGACGAAATCGAGCCCCTCGAGCGCAGCGGCGCCGTAGGCCGGATCAACGGTGATCTTTTCGGGCGTGGTCCAGCCGTCACCTTGGGCGGGCGCGGCCGAGCCGGTCTGGTCGAAGGTCAGGGTGGTGAAGTCGGGCAGGCTCACGGGTGCGCCTCCACATGGTCGGACAGGCGGGTGGGGGCGAAGGGCGTGCAGGCGTCGTCGGCGCCGGCCTGACGCACATCCGGCGCGGGGACCGCGTGGGCCGGGCGCGGGTCGATGGTCACGGGGTCTTCGTCAGCGGGATAGAGGCTGACGCCGAGGATCGGGGCGGAGCCGTCGCGGGTGGAGGCGATCAGGGCCTCGCGGGCGCCGGCCACGTCGTCGGCGAGCGAGCCGGACAGGAGGGCGGCGGCCAGACCGCCTTCGGCTTCGATGGCCTGGAACACGGCCCAGCCCGCGCGGGCCAGATCGTCGGTCAGCTGCTCGAAGAAGAAGGCGCCGCCCGCCGGGTCGGCGACGCGCCCCAGATGGCTCTCCTCCATCAGGATCAGCTGGGTGTTGCGGGCCTGACGGCGGGACAGGGGATTGTCGCCGCCCAGCGGCGCGGTGAAGGAGTCGAGCACCACGGCCTGGGCGCCGCCCACGGCTCCGGCGAAGGCGGCGGCGGTCAGGCGCAGCAGATTGTTGTGAACGCCCCGGTCGGCCAGCATGCGGGCGGAGGAGCGGACCTCGATCACGGCGGGCGCATCCGAACCGCAGGCTTCGGCGATGCGCGCCCAGATGGCGCGGGCGGCGCGCAGCTTGGCGATCTGCACCGGATAACGGGCGTCGGCGGACAGGCCCAGGACGATGCGCTTCAGCCCCTCGGCAGGCGCGATCCCGGCGGCCTCCAACGCGCGCAGATAGGCGACCACGGCGGCGGCCATGACGCCCAGCTCCTGGGCCTCGGTCCCGCCCGCCTCATGCACGAAGCGGCCCGAGGCGAGGAACAGGCTGGCGCGGGGATAGGCCCCGGCGTGGCGGGCGCCGGCCTGGGCGGCGGCGTTGACGTGGGCGGCGACGGGGCCGGCGCTGGCGCCTTCACGGGCGAAGGCGGACAGGGGGTCCAGATGGAAGGCGAGGGGGGCCTCGGGCGCGCCCTTGGCCAGCACGGCCAGCCAGTTGGCGCCCTCGGCGCCCATGAAGCCTGCATCCAGCGCGACAGGGGCGAGATCGAGCAGGACGCCGTCGAGGGCGCGGGCCAGATCGTCCTGCGAGCCCACGGTCACGCCGGCCTCGCCCGCCGGATCGAGCCGCAGCAGCAGCGAGGCCGCGCCTTTGGTCAGGGCGTCATGGGCCAGGGCGTTGGCGCGCGCGGGCTCTGGGTGGTCGATGAGGGTGCGCAGATCCCACGGGCGGTCGCGGTCGCCGGACAGGCCCGGGCGGGCGCGCAGGACCGCGCGGTCCGGGTCGGCGGCGTAGAGCGGCTGGATCGCCAGACCATCGGCGGTGCGGCCGATCAGGGTCTCGAACGGCGCGCCTTTCAGGCCCTTCTCGGCGAGGGCGCGCCAGTCGGCGAGGGACGGGACGGGGAAATCTGGGCTGAGGCTTTTCACGGCGCGAGTGATGGGCCGCGGGCGCCCGGCCCGTCAAGCCGGGCCGAAACAGCGCGCCTTAATCCCGCATTTTTCGAGCCCACTTCATTGACGCACAAGGGGTCGGGCCTCGCGAGAGGCCGATTTCGCCGCACGCGTTCGCGGCGCCCGCACACTGACGCTCACGATCCATCATGGAGGCGCGAGCGTGATCCCAGCCGAATCCCAGTCCAGCGCGAGGCTGGACCTGCCCTATCTGCAGGCCGGGCAGATGCAGAAACATGTGACCCTGAACGAGGCCCTGACGCGGCTGGACGCCCTGGTCCAGTGCGCGGTGGTCAGCCGGTCCATCAGCGAACAGCCGGCGGCGCCGGACGACGGCGCGCTCTATATCCTGCCCGACGGCGCGACCGGCGCGGCCTGGTCGGCGATGACGCCGGGCGCGCTGGCGCGGTTCGAGGCGGGCGGCTGGACAGCGATCGCGCCGCCGCCGGGTCTGCGGGCCTTCGTGGCGGATGAACAGCGGCTCGTGGTGTTTGGCGAGGACGGCTGGATCGAGGTGGGCGGGAGCCCCGACCGGCTGGACGATCTGCAAGGGCTGGGCGTCGGCACGGCCTCGGACGAGACCAACGCCTTCGCCGCCAAGCTGAATAGCGCGCTGTGGACCGCGCGGACCGAGGGCGAGGGCGGCACCGGCGACCTGCGCTCTGTGCTGAACAAGACGGACGAGGCGAAGACGCTGTCGCTGCTGTTCCAGTCGGGCTGGTCCGGGCGGGCCGAGATCGGACTGATCGGCGACGACGATCTGGTGCTGAAGGTGTCGCCCGACGGGGTCGTGTGGCGCGAGGCTGTGCGAATCGATCGTCAGACCGGGCGGCTGGGCTTTCCGGTGATGGACGCGTTGCTGCGGCCCGCGACCCAGGATGTGCTGACGGCCTTCGAAACCCCGCCCGGGCGGGTGCGGGCCTTCCTGATCGACGACCTGATCAGCGCGCTGGAGGCCGCCGGGGTCTGGGCGCGGCTGAGCGCGCTGTATGTGACGGCGGCCCACGACGAACAGGCGGGGCGGCTGAATCTGAAAACGCCGGGGCTGTACGACCTGACGCCCATGAACGGTCCCGCCTTCACGGCGGACCTCGGCTGGTCCGGTGACGGCGTGGACGCCTGGGTGGACACAGGTCTGAGCGCCTCGGCGCTGGCGGACGGCGGGACCGGGCTCGCGGCCGGCGTCTGGGTGGCGGCCAATCCATCGCCGGGGACCAGCCAGTTCCCGCTGGGGCCGGTGGACGGCGACGAGACCCTGTCCATGGCGATCAGTCCGACGACCGGCAATTTCAGCGCGCGGGTGGGGACCGGCGCCCTGGCCGTGTTCGGCGCGGCGCCCGCCGTGACGGGCCATTTCTGCGTCAGCCGCACCGGCACGACCCATGTGTCCGGCTATCACGACGGGGTGCTGATCGGGGCGCCGGCCAGCGCCTTCACCGGCTATGCGGGTGGGTCGACCGGCCTGTTGCGGCGGTTGGGCAATTTCCACAACGGAACCCTGGCGGCGGCCTGGCTGGGCCAGGATCTGGACGCGGGCCAGGTGGCGGCGCTGCACGGGGCGCTGGCGGCCTACCTCGGCCAGGCGGGGGTGGTCTGATGGAGCGCGATCCACAGCCCGAAGGGGATTGGCGGTTCCGCCGGGCCTATACCTATGCGGCCACGGTGGCGGGGCTGGGCCTGCTGGCGGTGCTGGTGTGGCGGCTGGAGGCGCCGCGGGAGCTGATGTGGGTGGCGGTGGCGCTGATCGTGCGCGACGCCTGGCGCGAGACCCTCTACATCGTCGCGCCCTCGGCCCAGGCCATCGTGGCGGGGCTGGCCGCCTGGCGGGGGCGGGCATGAGGGCCCCGGACGCGCGCGCGCTGCAGGCGACGCTGGGGAGCCTGGGGCTTTACTCCGGCGATCTGGACGGGGTCTGGGGGCCGCTGTCGCAGGCGGCGTTCGACGCCCTGGTGGAGGGATTTCGCCGCTGCCGTCCGGCGCCCAGGCTGAACCGGTCCATGGGATGGTCCTGGGACCAGTCCGAAGGCGCGCTCTATTTCGACGGACGCTGGGTGGCGCGGGGCTATTCGGGGCGCGGGGAGGGGCGGAACAACCCGGCCATGGAGGCGGTGCGCGGCGTCGGGCCCATCCCGGCCGGGCGCTGGCGCATCGGCCCGCCGCGCACCAGCACGCGGACCGGCCCGCACATCATGGACCTGACGCCCATCGGCCATGACGCCCATGGACGCAGCGCCTTCCAGATCCACGGCGACAACGCGACCGGCGACGCATCGTCCGGGTGCATCGTCCTGCCGCGGGCGTATCGGGAGCGAATCAGCGGCGGCGCGTTCAGCGTGCTGGAGGTGACGCCATGATCCAGATGTTTCCCGGCCGGACGCTGATTCCCGGGTGGGTGAAGATCGTGGCGGTCGTGCTGGCGATCATCGCGGCGGTCGCCCTGGCCGCGCATCAGTGGGACCGGCTGTGGTCCTGGCTGCCCTGGTCCGACGAACGGCGGCTGGAGCGGGTGATCGACCAGCGCGACCGCCTGGCCGCCGAGGCCGTCGCCCAGGCCGCACACATCGAGGTGCTGACCGCGCAGGCGCGGCGCGTCGAGACCGTCCACCGTCAGGTGATCGAACTGCGAGACCTGACCGATCCCGTCATCCATGAAGCCCGGAGCGCGCCCGATGCGTCCACACCGCTTGATCCCGATCGCGCTGATCGCCTGCGCGAGCATGACCGCCGCCTGTGCGAACTGGCGCCCGGCGCCTGCGCCGGTCCAGCCGCCGCCCCTGCCGGAAGCGGCGACCCGGCCCTGTCCGATCGCGACCCTGGCTGAGGCGCCGACCTGGGCGGACCTGGAGGCCGCCTACATCGTGCGGGGACGCCAGCTGGTGGAATGCGACCTGGCGCGGCGGCTGGCGGTGGAGACGCTGGAGGCCATGGGCGCAGCGCCAGGCCCATGAGCGGCAAATCATGCCGGGCGGCAGGCAAAATCTGCAGGGCGTGGCGGCGAACCGGCAAAATGTGCAGGGTTCGGGGCGTGGTAAATCAACCTATAACGCTGTGATTTCAGTGGTTTGATTGCTGTCGCAAAGCGCTCAAACTGGCCCGCCCCTTGCTTCAATGAGCCTGAGCAAAATGCTCCCGGCAGTCAAAATGACGTCGGACACCTTGAAAGAAAAGGACGCGTCATGCTGAACAGCGTGAACACCAACGTGGGCGCTATGGTCGCCCTGCAGAACCTCTCGCAAACCAATTCCGAGCTGAATACCGTTCAAAACCGGATCAACACCGGCAAGAAGGTCAATTCGGCCAAGGACAATGGAGCCATCTGGGCCATCGCCCAGAACCAGCGCGCCGAAATGGGCGCCCTGAACACCGTCAAGGAAAGCCTGCAACGCGGTCAGTCGACCGTCGATGTGGCCATGGCCGCCGGCGAATCCATCTCCGATCTGCTGCTGCAGCTGAAAGAGAAGGCTCTGGCCGCGACCGACGAGACCCTGACGACGGCGTCGCGGAGCGCCTTGGCCGAGGATTTCGATTCGATCCGCGACCAGATCACCTCCGTGATCGAAAACGCCTCGTTCAACGGCGCCAACCTGCTGGATGGCTCGCTGACGGGTGGCTACAAGGCCCTGGCCTCGGCCGACGGCACCTCGACCATCGACGTGGCTGGTGAGGACATGAGCCTCAGCGGCTCGATCGTCACCCTGGGCGCCGCGGACAGCATCACCACCACGACCGACGCGACGGATTCGCTCGCTCTGGTGGACGCTTCCATCGCCAACGTCTCGGCCTCGCTGGCCCGGATGGGCACCAGCTCCAAGGCGCTGGGCACCCACCTGTCCTTCGTGGGCAAGCTGCAGGACAGCCTGGAAGCCGGTATCGGCAACCTGGTTGACGCTGACCTGGCCAAGGAGAGCGCGCGACTCACCGCTCTGCAGACCAAGCAACAGCTGGGTGTGCAGGCGCTGTCGATCGCCAACTCCTCGACTTCCATGCTGCTGGGACTGTTCCGCTAATCCAGGAACGGGGAGGGAGCGTCCACGGGCGCTCCCTCCGTCTTCCCGCCTATCGGGAGGCGCCGGCCTGATGACCGGCGAATGAGGGATGGATGCACATGCAAAGATAAGCCGCGCTTCGTTTCCGGTGGTCCCCGCCACATCGTCGTCCGCATCGGGCGATTTTGCGGATCCGGGACCGTCAGAGGAAGCCGAACGCCTCGCGCGTTACCGTCTGGTGATCGAGGAGGGCGCCGCCAAGGGCGCGTTCGTCTACAAGATCCTGGACCGCGAGACCGGAGAGGTCGTCCGACAGCTGCCTCGCGATGAGGTTGCCCGCATCGGAGATCAATCCGGCTACGCCGCAGGAGCGGTGATCGACACCCGGGCCTGAATCCCGAGGGTCATCAAGAGCGCCGAACCGCCCGACCGCTGGTCGAGGCGGATATCGTGGTTAGCGCGCGTTAACCATACGCATACGACTCGGTCGATACCGTCCCCCTAGAAATCCTCGGGGAACGAAGACCCATGACCAGCAGCGTTCACACCAACACATCCGCGCTGATTGCGCTTCAGAACCTCAACCGGACGAACGAACGTCTGGAAGCGGTCCAGGGACGGGTGAACACCGGCCTGAAAGTGCAGGGAGCCAAGGACAACGCGTCGGTCTGGGCCATTGCCCAGGGGCAGCGCGCGGACCTGGGCGCCCTGAGCGCCGTCCAGATGAGCCTGGATCGCGCCACTTCGGTGGCGGATGTGGCCCTCTCGGCGGGAGAGACCATCTCGGACCTGCTGAACCAGCTGAAGGAGAAGGTCGTCGCCGCCAACGACGAATCGCTCAAGACGCAGTCGCGGGAGCTGCTGAACGACGACTTCCAGGCCTTGCTGGGATCGATCGCCCAGGCGGTTCAGAACGCCGAGTTCGACGGCGCCAATCTGCTGGACGGCTCCCTGACCAACGGGGTGCGCTTCCTGGCCAACGCCGAGGCGGACGCCTTCGTCACCCTCAGCACCCGCGACCTGAGCCTGGGCGGCGGCATCATCGACCTGACCCTCAGCTCGAACCTGCTGAACATGACCGATGCAGCCGCGGCCCTGACGGATCTGAACAACTCCATCTCCCAGGTGAATTCGGCCCTGGGCGCCCTGGGGTCGCAGGCCAAGCAGATCGAGGCGCACAACGGATTCGTCTCGCGCCTGATGGATACGGTCGAATCGGGCATCGGCAATCTGGTGGACGCCGATCTGGCCAAGGAGAGCGCGCGGCTGACGGCCTTGCAGGTCCAGCAACAGCTGGGCGTGCAGGCCCTGTCCATCGCCAACCAGGCCCCGCAGGTGATCCTGTCGCTGTTCCGCGGCGGTTAAGCACGATTTCGGGCTGACGCTTAAGCCTTCGTTTGCTGCGTCGGGCGCATCCTGGAGGCTGGAGCGTCCATGATCGACAACAGCTACATTCTGGGTCTGTTCGGGCAATACGGTTTCACTACCGGCACGAGCAGTCTTTCCACGGGCGCGACGCAGCGGCTCAAGGCCCAGCCGACTCCGCCGTGGGACACGACGCGCCAGGCGCAGCAGAGCGATCTCCTGCGCGCCGCCCTGGCCGGACGCAGCCTGATCAACGAGGGCGCCGCGCGGCTGGACGTGCCCGGCGCCTCGGCCGACTACGGCAAGCTTTTCACGCTCTATCAGGGGTTGGCCTCCCTGGCGGCCCTGGCGGACCAGGCGGGAAGCCCCGGCGCCTCGACGACCCAGGTTTCGCTGGCCGACAAGCGATTCGAGGCCGGACTGTCCGAAGTCACCGGCTGGATGGCGCAGGCGGGGTTTGACGCCTTCTCCATGGTGCAGGGGACCTCCAGTTCGCTGTCCAAGAGCACGGCCGGCGTGGTGCGCGACACCTCCAAATCCCTGACCGGGCCGATCCACGAGGGGGGGCTGGCCGATCCCGTGGCCGCCTTCGAGGGCGACGTGCAGTTCCGTATGACCATCGGCAAGCTGGAGACCTCGGTCGATATCGACATCGATCTGGCCGAGATGGGCGCCCAGCCGCGCACGCTGAGCGCCGTCATCAGCCACATCAACGGCAAGCTGGAAACCGCCGGGGTCCAGACCCGCATCGGCCGCGAGATGATTCCGTCCGAGGAGCGCACGATCCAGGTGGGCGACAAGACGGTGAAGCTGCCGGACGGTCCCGAGCGCTGGGCGCTGATGGTGCGCGGATCCTCCGTGGAGACCGTGGAGTTCTCCGCGCCCGACACGGCCGACGCGGTCTATGTGGTGCAGGGATCGGGCGCGGGAAACCAGCTGCTGAAGTTCACGGACGGGGCAGGCGTGGGCGCGGCCGCCGGGATCGGAGAGACCCACTGGGTCGACGGGCGCATGTCCCAGAACGGCCTGCCCGAGGGCATCAGCGCCATACGGGCCACCGAGACGGACGCCGAGGGCAATGTCTGGATGGTGGCCGATCTCAGCGAGGGGAGCGCCACCCAGCCGATCAAGGGGACCAGCGACGTCGCCCTGATGAAGTTCGATTCCGCCGGACGACTGGTGTTCTCGCGGGCCCTGGGCGCGGCCAGCGAGGCGTCGGGCTACGCCCTGGCGATCTCTGACGACGGCCGCGTGGCCGTGGCCGGGTCGGTCACCGGGGCGCTGGTCAACGGTGATGTGGGCGCCAACCGCGCCGTCTCGGACAGCTTCGTCACGGTCTATGATCTGGACGGTGTGGAGCAGTGGACCCAGCGTCGCGGCGCGACGGCGGCCGACGAGGCCACCGCAGTGACCTTCGGCGATGACGGAACGGTCTATGTGGCGGGCCGGGCGAAATCGGCCATGACCGGCGCCTCGGCCGTCGGCGGCTGGGACGGATACCTTCAGGCCTTCAGCCAGAGCCAGGCCTATCCCACCGCGCCGATCACGGCGGCTTCGAAATTCACCACCCAGTTCGGAACCGCCGGGGACGACTCCGTCGCGGCGGTGACGGTGGAAGGCAACGACCTCTATGTGGCCGGGGTGGAGAACGGGCGCGGCGTGCTGAGGCGCTACACCCTGAACCCGACCGGCGCGCCGACCCTGGCGGCGACGCGGGACCTGGGCCTGATGGGCGGCGAGATCGCCGGACTTTCGGTCTCGGATGGACGGGTGGTGGTGGCCGGGACCACCCACAACTCGGATCTGGCATCAGGGGCGACGGTGAATACGGCCCATGCGGGCGGCAAGGACGTTTTCGTCCTGTCGCTGGACCCCAGTCTGACGGCGGACGGCAACGACCGCATCACCTTCTTCGGCGGAGCGGGTGACGACACCGCCGCCGACATGCAGGTTCGTGACGGCAAGGTCTGGCTGACCGGCGTTCACGACCGTCCGCTGGGCGGTCTGGAGGACGACCCGACCGAGGCCTACGCCGCGCGTCTGGACGCCCAGACCGGCGCGGTGGAGTGGAGCCGCGTCTGGCAGGGGGCGGGCAACCAGGCGGCTCCGGCGACGCTCGCCGTGGCGGCGGGCGGCGCCAGCGTGCTGGACCGGCTTGGCCTGCCGACCGGTGTGATCGCCCAGGGGGACTCCAAGCTTCTGACCGCCGCCACATCGGTGCGTGTGGGTGACCGTTTCGAGGTGGTGGGCGCGAACGGCCGGGCGCGGACCGTGACCATCGAGGCGCGCGACACCCTGCAGTCCCTGGCCCGCAAGATCGAGCAGGCCTCCAACATGCAGTTGAGGGTGACGGTCGCCTCGGAAGGCGGCGAGGTCACCGGCAAGGACGGCGAGACCGCCCTGACCATGGGGGGGCTGCAGCGTCTGTCCATCAGCGCTCGTGACGGCCGCGAGGGCGCGATCCTGAAATCGGGCGCTGCGGGGCGCGACGCCCTGGCGGGGTTGGGGCTGAGCCCCGGCTTCATCGGCCGGATCTCCGGCAACGACGCGCGCACGACCTATGGGGTGGATCTGCCCAACACCCTGAACCTGGCGACCCCGGACGCGGCGAAGCGCGCGGGTGAGGCGATCCTGGCGGCCATGAAGGTGGTGCGCGACGCCTATCGCGACCTGAAACCCGAAGACCCCCTGACCAAGGCGAGGGGCCAGGCGCCGGCCTATATGACCGCCCGCATCGCCAACTATCAGGCGGCCCTGAACCGTCTGACGGGGGGATAGGGGAAAACCCTCTCTGGAGTTCGCTTGCTGGTTGACGGCGCGCCTGCGTCGGGGGTTATTGCCGGGAAGATTTCCGCGAGAGGTTCATGGCGTTTCCCAACGACAACCGCATCATCCTGGCGCTCGGCGCCGTTCTGGCCGTGGTGGCGGCCGTGGTCATCGCCCTGATCTTCATGGGGCGGGGCGGCGATGATGAGCCGACGACGCCGGAAGAACGCGCGGGCCTGCAGCTGGATGTGACCGAGGCGCCCGATCTTGAACCGACGCGCGAGCTGCGCTGTTTCGTGGACGGCCGGTTCGTGGGCATGGCCACCCTGGCGGACTGCGCCCGCCAGAACGGCGTAGCCACCGAAGGCCTGGACGTGGGTCTGGACGAGACCGGGGCCCTGGCCGCCGCGCCGACCGCCCAGTTCGCCCCGCCGCCCGAGGAGCCGCCGCTGGAGTTGACCGAGGCCCAGCCCATCACTCCGCCCGAGGTCTCGCCCGTCGGCCCCGCGCCGCAACCGGTCCAGGCGGGCGCGCCCTGTCTGCGCCACGTGGGCGGCGAGTGGCGTCAGTTGTCGGCCGGCATGAGCCAGGGCGCCTGTGTCCAGGCCCTGTTCGCGGGCACCTGCGTGCGTCCCGGAGACGCCCAGTACGGCCGCTGGGGCGACCTGACCCTGCGGCTGGTGCCGCGCCGGGTGGAGCAGTCCCAGGACAACAGCCGCTTCCGCACCCTGGCCGAGCAGGACCGCAACTGTCAGTTCCCGGGGCTTCGTTGATGAGACCGCTGCTTCTTTCCGCCGCCCTGATGGGCCTGACCCTGGCCGCCTGCTCCACAAGCACCGAGGCGCCGTTCGACCAGGGCGTCTGCTACCATGTGGTGGAGGAAGGCGAGGAGGTGCGCTTCAACGTCCTGGCCGAGGATGTGGAATCCATCGAGTTCTGCGCCGCGCGGCTGGAGGAGATGCGGCTGAACTTCCTGAGGCTGGGCGGCTCGGTGCTCGAGATCAAGGGCTCCTATCAGGGGCAGTTCATCTTCATCGAACGGGCCGGCGTCTATTTCGGCCAGACCCTGGAGGGGGGGCGGTTCTTCGCCCTGGCCCGCACCGGGGACGGCCGTCTGGCCATTCCCGGCGTCATTCAGCGCCCGCCGGCCTCGACGCCTGAAACGGCGGATTGACGTCACGCACGCGGCGTGAACAATATGTGAACATGGTGTTCCTGAGAGCGTTCGCGCGCCTTCGGGAAGGCCTTATTGAACAAGGAAAAAGCAATGGCGGGCAGCGTCAACAAGGTCATTCTGGTGGGCAACCTGGGGCGTGACCCCGAAATCCGCAATCTTCCGTCGGGCGAGAAGGTCGCGAACCTGTCGCTGGCCACCTCCGAGCAGTGGCGCGACAAGGCGACCGGCGAGCGCAAGGAAAAGACCGAGTGGCACCGGGTGGTGATCTTCAACGAGAACATCGTGCGCGTGGTCGAGAACTATCTGAAGAAGGGCTCGACGGTTTACATCGAGGGCTCCTTGCAGACCCGGAAGTGGACGGATCAGCAGGGCGTGGAGAAATACTCCACCGAGGTGGTGCTGCAGAAATTCCGCGGCGAACTGACCATGCTGGGCGGCCGCAGCGAGGGCGGCGGCTCGGGCCCGCGGGACGACGACGGCTATTCGTCGGGCTTCTCCAGCGGCGGCGCCAACAAGCCGTCCGGTCCGAAGGAAAGCTACGACCTCAACGACGATATTCCATTCTAGGGCGCTACCGCTCGGCTCGCGGAGCCTCGCTGCTTGAGCGCGGGCGCTTCTTCCCTCTCCCTATGGGAGAGGGCTGCGCGCACGGATGCGTGAGCATCCGTCCTGTGCGCGCAGGGTGAGGGTCGGGTGCGTCTTGCGAGGCACCGAACCCTCATCCCCCGCGCCAGAACCTCCGCTACGCTCCGGTGCGCGGGTCCCCCTTCTCCCAATGGGAGAAGGACGAGCGCTGAATTGCGCTCAAGCCGTGAGCGTCCGCGACGCGAACATAGCGCCCCAGGATGGCGCCTAAGATATGGTCATGATTTGTGAGGGGCGGGGGGGCGCCGCCCGTGGCATGAGCAGGCTGTGACCGAGTCCCGTTCCGCCCTGAGTGTCGCCGAGATCGCCGCCATCGCCGCCATCGTGGTGATCTGGGGCGTGAACAACGCCGCGGCGAAGGTGGCGACCGAGAGCCTGCCGCCCCTCCTGACCGGCGCCCTGCGGTTCGGCCTGGCGGCGGTGTGCCTGGCCTGGTTCGTGCGGCCGCCGTTCCCGAACTGGAGAAGCCTGGTGCTGCTGGTCGTGCTGGGCGGCCCGATCCACTTCGGCCTGATCTATCTGGGCTTCTCCATGGCCAATGACGTCAGCCCGCTGTCGGTCAGCCTGCAGCTGTGGATTCCCATGACGGCGCTGTTCGCCTTTCTGTTGCTGGGCGAGCGGATCACGGTGCCGGCGGTTCTGGGCATGCTGATCGCCTTCTTCGGCATCGCCTGGATGGTGCTGGACTCCCACGCCTTCATGGACCTGCCCGCCATCATGATCGGCGTGGGCGCCAGCGTGGCCTGGGCCCTGACCACCGTCATCGCGCGGCGGACGCGGGCCGTGTCCCCCATGAAGATGCAGGGGCTGCTGTCCATGACCGCCTTCGTGTTCCTGCTTCTGGGCTCGATGACCTTCGAGACGGGGCAGGTTGCGGCCATGCAGGAGGCGCCGCCCCTGGCCTGGGGCGCGGTGGCCTTCGGAGCCCTGATCTCCACGGTCATCGCCACGGGCCTGGCCTTCTGGCTGGTGCAGCGGCGTGAGGCGGGACGGGTGACGCCCTATCTGCTGCTCACGCCCGTGGTGTCGATCCTGATCGGCTGGGGCTTCATGGGGGACGTCCTGACCGTGCAGATCCTGACCGGCGCGGCCCTGACCCTGCTCGGGGTGACCATCGTCGCCCTGGCCGAGCGGGGACTGCGCGCCGGGGTCGCCCCCGGCGCGAAGGTCAGGCTCTAGCCGCGCGAAACGACGGCGCAGGCCACGCGGTCGCCCGCCCCGCCGATGGGCTGGCTGCGGTGATCATCCGGGCTGGCGTGGATGACGACAGCGGAGCCGTCCTCGTCCCACAGCCACTGGCCGGGACCGTTCTCGGCGATGCGGGCCGAGGTGGTGAACAGCTCCGCGCGCGCCTGACCATTCTCGCCCGCGTGGATGTTGGGCAGGTCGCCGTCGTCGGGTCCCTCGGGATTCAGCAGGCCGTGGGGCGCCTGGTTGTGATTGATGTGGCTGCCCGCGTTCTGGAAGGCGGCGTCGCCGCAGTCGCCCACGGCGTGGATGTGGATGCCGTGCCAGCCGGGCGTCAGGCCCTCGGCCTCCACGCGCATCAGCAGGCCCGTGGGCGCCTGGGTGAGGGTGACCGTGCCGATCTCCTCGCCATCGTTGCTCATCAGGGTGGCGTTCCCCGTCTCGGTGGTCGTGGCCCGAACGAGATCCTGGTCCGCGGGGGCGGACGCCGTCTCTGACGGGGCCGTCGAGGGGGCCGGGGGCGTCGTGGGCTCGGTGTCGCCGCAGGCCGCGAGGCCCAGGGCGCCGATGCCAAGGACCGTGGTGAGAAGAAGGTTCGCGCGCATATATCGGCTCCCTTTGAAAAGCTTTGCCGCAGGGGGTCTGGATGCGTCGGCGTGCTTTGCCACGCAAGCCCCTGGATGCTAATGTTTCGGCCACGGAAGACGTTCCGATTCCCGCCCCCCGGGGGCGTCAGAAAAGCCTGAATTCACTTGACCGACGACAGCCAGAACGACGCCCCGAATACGGGCGGCACCGACGATATCGCGCCGATCGCCATCGAGGACGAACTGCGCCGTTCCTATCTCGACTACGCCATGAGCGTGATCGTCAGCCGGGCCCTGCCGGACGTGCGCGACGGGCTCAAGCCCGTGCATCGCCGCATCCTGTATTCGATGCACGAACTGAACATGACGCCCGAGCGCAGCTACATGAAGTGCGCGCGGGTGGTCGGCGACGTGCTGGGGCGGCTGCACCCGCACGGGGACGCGTCGGTCTACATGGCCCTGGTCCGCATGGCCCAGCCGTTCTCCATGGGGCTGATGCTGGTCGACGGCCAGGGCAATTTCGGCTCGGTGGACGGGGATATGCCCGCGTCCATGCGATACACCGAGTGCCGCATGCAGGCGTCGGCCATGGCGCTGCTGGCCGACATCGACAAGGACACGGTCGATTTCCAGCCCAACTACGACGGCAAGGAGCTGGAGCCCGTCGTCCTGCCGGCGCGGTATCCGAACCTGCTGGTCAACGGCGCCGGCGGCATCGCCGTGGGCATGGCCACCAACATCCCGCCGCACAATCTGGGTGAGATCGTGGACGCCTGCGTGGCGCTGCTGGACGACCCGGACATCGGCCACGACCAGCTGCTCGAGATCGTGCCGGGCCCGGACTTCCCCACCGGCGGCGAGATCATGGGCCGCACCGGCGCGCGCAACGCCCTGCTGGACGGCCGGGGCTCCGTGGTGGTGCGCGGCAAGGCCACCATCGAGGAGATCCGCAAGGATCGCGAGGCCATCATCATCACCGAGATCCCGTATCAGGTGAACAAGCAGACCCTGATCGAGCGTATCGCCGAGATGGTGCGCGAGAAGCGCCTGGAGGGCATCGCCGACATTCGCGACGAATCCAGCCGCGAGGGCATGCGCATCGTTGTGGAGCTGAAGCGCGACGCGCCGGGCGACGTGGTGCTGAACCAGCTCTATCGCTGGAGCGCCCTGCAGAGCTCGTTCGGCGTCAACATGCTGGCGCTGAACCACGGGCGGCCCATACAGATGGGCCTCAGGGCCATGCTGGACGCGTTCCTGGACTTCCGCGAGGAAGTGGTGGTCCGGCGCATCAAGTTCGAACTGGCCAAGGCCCGCGACCGGGGCCATGTGCTGGTCGGCCTGGCCACGGCGGTGGCCAATATCGACGAGGTCATCCACATCATCCGCTCGTCCGCCGATCCGGCCGAGGCGCGCGAACGGCTGCAGGGCAAGCCCTGGCCGGTGGGCGACATGATCGCCCTGGTCGAGCTGATCGCCGACCCGCGCAGCGTCGTCATCGACGGCGACAAGCTGCAGCTGACCGATGAACAGGCCCGCGCCATCCTGGCCCTGACCCTGTCTCGCCTGACCGGCCTGGGCCGTGACGAGATCATGGGCGAGGCGCGCGAACTGGCGGGCGTGATCCAGGGCCACCTGACCCTGCTGTCGGACCGCAAGAACATCATCGCCGTGATCCGCGAGGACCTGCTGGCCGTGAAGGCCGAGTTCGCCGTGCCCCGTCGCACCGTGATCGGCGAGGGCGAAGGCGACATGGAGGACGAGGACCTGATCCCGCGCGAGGAGATGGTCGTCAGCGTCACCCACGGCGGCTACGTCAAGCGCGTGGCCCTGAACGCCTATCGGACCCAGCATCGCGGCGGCAAGGGCCGTTCGGGCGTGTCCATGAAGGACGACGACGCCGTGGTCGGCGTGTTCTCGGCCTCGACCCACACGCCGGTGCTGTTCTTCGCCACCAACGGCAAGGCCTACAAGCTCAAGACCTGGCGTCTGCCCCTGGGCGGGCCGACCTCGCGCGGCAAGGCGTTCGTGAACCTGCTGCCCATCGAGCCGGGCGACTCCATCATGAACGTGCTGCCCCTGCCCGAGGACGAGGCGGACTGGGCCAACTACGACATCATGTTCGCCACCAAGTCCGGCGACGTGCGCCGCAACAAGCTGTCGGACTTCGCGACGGTCAACCGCGCGGGCAAGATCGCCATGAAGCTGGAGGACGGCGACCACATGGTCGGCGTCGCCCTGTGCACGGCCGAGGACGACATCCTGCTGACCACCGCCCTGGGCCGCGCCATCCGCTTCAAGGCCGACGACGTGCGCGTGTTCAAGGGCCGGGACTCCACCGGCGTGCGCGGCGTCCGTCTGCAGGACGAGGACGAGGTCATCTCCATGGCCGTGCTGGGCCGCGTGGACGCCACGCCGGAAGAGCGGGCCGCCTACGTCAAGCACGCCAACGCCATGCGCCGGGCCGCGGGCGACGAGGATGAAGCGACCGTTCCGGACGCCGATGACGAGACGGTGGCCGAGGCCGCGCTGTCGGTCGAGCGCATCGCCGAGCTGGGGGCTGCCGAGCAGTTCATCCTGACGGTCACCGACACCGGCTTCGGCAAGCGGTCCTCGGCCTATGAGTATCGCCGCACCGGTCGGGGCGGGCAGGGGCTGACGGCCCACGGCCTGGGCGGCCGCGCGGGCGCCCGCCTGACCGCCGCCTTCCCGGTGGAGGACAGCGACGAACTGCTGATGGTCACCTCGCGCGGTCAGATGATCCGCACGCGCGTCGATCAGGTCCGCATCGTCGGCCGGTCCAGCCAGGGGGTCACCATCTTCCGCACCGCCGACGGCGAGAAGGTCGTTTCGGTCGAGCGCCTGGCGGAAGTGTCGGGTGATGACGGCGTCGAGGACGGCGACGAGGGCGGCGCCGAGGAATAGAACGGTCGGACACGGCCGTGGCCGGTGGCAAGGATAGGGAGGGGTTCTTGCGCATATTGGTGCTGTTGCTCGCGCTTGCTCTGGCGTCGTGCGGGGTGGGGTCTGTCGATCCGGAACGGGATACGCAGGCCAGAGACGTCTATGAGCACGTGCGCTTGGGCGATTTCGACGCCCTGCGATCATCGATGACCGACGCGGCCAACGCGAACACGACCGATGAACAACTACAGTCGATGCGTGAGTACGCTGCACTGGATACGCCGTCAGAGACTCGCGTCCTGTCCTGGCAGTGGAATACGACGAGCGATCTGTCCGCTTACGAGGTCGTCCATGAGTACGACCATCAGCAGAAGGTTGTTCAGTTCAGCGCCTTGATGGTTCGGCAAGGTGAAGGCCCCTGGCTCGTGGAGCGAGTCCATATCAACCACTTCTCTCCGGCTGAGGCCGCGCTGACAGCCTTCACCCTCCAGGGGAAGACGCCGCTGCACTATGGTGTGCTTGCCCTGGCGGTGCTGGCTCCACTGTTCTGCCTGTTTACGGCGGTCGTTGCGGGGTGGCGGCGGCGTTGGGTCTGGATGATCGTCAGCCTGTTCGGGGTGGGTCAGCTGACCCTGAATTGGGCGACCGGCGCCGCTGAGTTTCATGTCGCGCAGTTCGCGCTTCTCGGTGCGGGTTATGCAAAGGGGCCGGGCGCTCTCGACCCGTGGATCATCCTTGTGGCCCTGCCGATACCCGCCCTTCTGTTCTGGCTGTTTCGAGGGTGGCGACCCAAGAAGCCGAAAGCCGGAAAGGTCAGCGGCGCTGATCATCCGACCGCCGCGACGCCGGACTAGGGTGCAATGCTGACCCTTCTCGTCAACGGGGCGCCGGCCGGGCAGGACGATCTGCTGCATATGGCGCTGGTGAACTACGGCGCTTTCACCTCCATGCAGGCGGAGCAGGGCGCCGACGGCGTGTGGGGCGTGCGGGGGCTGGATCTGCATCTGGCCCGGCTGCGCGAGGGCGGGCTGGAGCTGTTCGGCCAGGCGCCGGACGAGGGCGAGGTGCGCCGCTGGATCGGTCAGGCCTTGCGGGATCAGTCCGGCGCCGCCTCGGTGCGGGTCAGTCTGTTCAGCCGGATGATCAGTGTTCGCAATCCGTCGGCGCGGGGGACGCCCGACGTGATGGTCATGGCCGGGCCGCCCGCCGCGGACCCGACGGAAGCGCTGAAACTCAGGGTCTCGCGCTACGTCCGCGAGATCCCGCACCTGAAGCATGTGGCCACCTTCGGCCTGATCCGCGAGCGGCGCGAGGCCATGGCGGCGGGGGATGACGACGTGCTGTTCGCCGACGACAACGGCCGGGTCACCGAGGGCAGCATCTGGAACATCGGCTTTCTGAAAGGCGACACGGTGGTCTGGCCCCAGGGCCCGATGTTGGCGGGGACGGGGCAGGCCCTGATCCAGCGCGGGCTGGAGGCCGTGGACGTCGCCACCGAGCAGCGCTGGGTCGGCCTGCCCGAGCTGCCGGACTTCGACGCCGCCTTCATCGTCAATGCGGCCATGATCGGGGTTCCGGTCGCGGCCATCGGGGCGGTGCGTTATGCCGAGCGGCCGGACCTGACCATGCTGGTGAAGAACGCCTGGCGATCAAACCCGTGTCAGCCGCTCTAGGTTCGACGGCGCGCGGATGCTAAACCGGGGCGAACGTGGGGGAGATCAGGGCCTTATGCGCATCGGACTGTATCCGGGCACCTTCGATCCGGTGACCAACGGGCACATGGACATCATCGGCCGGGCCGTGAAGCTGGTGGACCGGCTGGTCATCGGCGTGGCCCAGAACGACGACAAGGGCCCGCTGTTCACCACGGCGGAGCGTGTCGAGCTGCTGCGGGCCGAGGTGGCGCCCCTGAACGCCGACATCGTGGTGGAGCCGTTCTCGACCCTGTTGATGCATTTCGCCGAACAGCTGAACGCCAACGTCATCGTGCGGGGCCTGCGCGCCGTCGCGGACTTCGAGTACGAGTTCCAGATGACGGCCATGAACCAGCGCCTGAACGCCGACATCGAGACCGTCTTCCTGATGGCCGATCCGCGTCACCAGGCCATCGCGTCCCGGCTGGTCAAGGAGATCGCCCGGCTGGACGGCGCGATCGAGAGTTTCGTCAGTCCCCGGGTCGCCGAGCGCGTCCGGGCCAAGGTCCAACACGCATGAAGTTTCCGACCAGCCTTCTGGCCGCCGCCGTCCTGGCGACCGCCGTGTCCCCCGCCGTGGCCCAGGAGGCCGAGATCTGGCGCGACATAGCGCCCGAGAACCTGTGGGTCATCGACACCTCCAAGGGCCGCGTGCTGGTGGAGCTGGCGCCGGATATGGCGCCGCACGCGGTCGAGCGGATCCAGACGCTGACGCGGCAGGGATTCTACCAGAACCACGCCTTTCACCGGGTGATCCGGAACTTCATGGCCCAGACCGGCGATCCCACAGGCACCGGCGCGGGCAACAGCGAGCTGCCGGACGTGCCCGGCGAGTTCACCTTCCGCCGCAGCCGCCGCCCCGCCTTCATCGAGACGCCGACGGGCCGTGCGGACCGCGCCGTGTTCGGCCTTTATGGCTCCATGCCCGTGCGCACCCAGCCGGACGCCCAGATGTTCGTGACCGCCGACAACCGGGTGGACGGCATGGGCTATTTCTGTCCCGGCGTGGCGGGCATGGCACGTTCGGCGAGCCCGGACAGCGCCAACAGCCAGTTCTTCCTGATGACCGCCTACCGCGCCAACCTCAACGGCGACTACACGCCGTTCGGCCGGGTGCTGGAGGGGCTGGACGTGGTCGAGTCGCTGAAGGCCGGATCCGATGCAGAGGACGGCGTGGTCACCAATCCGGACAGGATGCTGAACGCGCGTCTGGCCGCCGACATGCCCGAGGGCGAACGGCCCAGGGCCCAGGTGCTGGACGCCCGCTCGCCTCGCATGGCGGAGATCGTTCAGGCCGCCGTGACCGAGCGCGGCGACCGCCTCACCGTCTGCGACGTGGTCCCGCCCGTCCGCATCGAAGGTTGATCCAGAGGAGAGGCCCCATGCGCCTGTCGATCATCGCCGCCGCCGTCCTGTTCGCGGCCACGCCCGTCATGGCCCAGGACGCGACGCCCGCCCCGGCCGCCGCCGCTTCGCCGCCGGAGTCCGACTGGCGTACGGTGGCGCCGGAGAACCTGCTGGTCATCGACACCAATCGGGGCCGCATCCTGGTGGAGATGTCGCCCCTGGCCGCGCCGGGGCATGTGGAGCGCATGCGTCTGCTGGCCCGCAACGGCTTCTATGACGGTCTGGTCTGGCACCGGGTGATCGACTGGTTCATGGCCCAGACCGGCGACCCGCTGGGCACCGGGGAGGGGCAGAGCGCTTATCCGGACCTGACCGCCGAGCTGACCTTCCGCCGGGGCGCGGACATGCCGTTCACGCCGGTGGCCGACCCCATGGGTGCGCCGGTGGGCTTCGTGGGCTCGCTGCCGATCCAGACCCAGCCTCAAGAGCTGATGGCCCGCACCGCCGACGGCATGGTGCACGCCTGGGGGGTCTATTGCCCCGGGGTGGCGGGCATGGCGCGGGGCGAGGCGCAGGACAGCGCCAACAGCCAGTTCTTCCTGATGCGGCAGGCCTATCCGTCGCTGGACAAGCGCTACACCGCCTGGGGCCGGGTGATCTCGGGGCTGGACGTGGTGCGGGCGATCAAGACGGGCGAGGAGCCGTCCGGGACGGTGGCGACGCCCCAGGACGTCATGACTTCGGTGCGCGTGGCCGCCGACATCCCCGCCGCCCAGCGGCCGGTGGCGCGGGTGCTGAACACGGCGTCCCCGGCCTTCGGGGACATGATCGAACGGACGCGGGCGGCGCGTGGGGCGGACTTCTCCATCTGCGACCTGGAGCCGCCGGTGGATGTGATCGAGCCCGCGGCCTAGACCGATCCGTCTCTAGCGTCGGCGACGACGGCGGCCGCCGGTGCGGCGGCCTTCGCGCATGGCGGTGAGCAGCAGGCCCTCGCGCAGGCCCCGGTCGGCGACGCGGACGCGGGCGCAGGGCCAGGCCCGCTGGACGGCCTCAAGGATTGCGGCCCCCGCCAGCACCAGATCCGCGCGCTCTGCGCCGATGCAGGCCTCGGTCGCGCGCCCTGCCGGCGTCAGGCTTCTCAAGCGGTCCGCGGCGCGGGTGCAGTCGTCGCGGGTCATCCACAGGCCGTCGACCCGGTTTCGGTCATAGCGGGTCAGGTTCAGGTGCACGCCCGCCAGGCTGGTGATGGCGCCAGAGGTGCCCACCAGATGGGCGTGGCCGTCGTCGAAGACGGGCCGGAGCGACCGGGCGCCGTCATGGGCGTCAAGACGCGCCTTCATGTCGTCGACCATGGCTTCATACCACTCGGGCGTCGGCGGATCGGGCTCGGGATGGCGCTCGGCCAGGGTGACGACGCCCAGCGGGGCGGACATCCAGCTGACGGTCTCGAAGCGGGCCTGGCCGTTGTCGCCGACGCGACGAAGCCAGGACACCTCGGTCGAGCCGCCGCCCACGTCCACCACCACAATGGCGCGCGCCGCGGAGTCGAACAGGTTGAGGCAGCCCTGGACCGACAGGTTCGCCTCTTCTTCGGGCGGGATGATGCGCAGGGTCAGACCGGTGCCCTTGCCGACGCGGTCCAGGAACTCGGCCCCGTTGTCGGCCGAGCGACAGGCCTGGGTGGCCACGGCGCGGACCCGGTCGCCCTTGATTTCACGGCGGGCGATGCGTTCGGCGCAGATGTTGAGGGCGTCATAGGCCCGATCCATGGCGCCCGGGTCGAGCCGGCCGGTGCGGGTCAGACCTTCGCCCAGACGGACGATGCGGGAGAAGGAATCCACCACGCGGAAGCCGTCACGCGAGGGACGCGCGATCAGCAGTCGGCAATTGTTGGTCCCCAGATCGAGCGCAGCGTACAGCGGCGCCTCGCGACCTGAAGGGGACCGGGCGCCGCGCTTGCCGCGCGCGCCGTCCGCCTCTGGCATGGCCAACCTTTCGTGGGCGCGTGACGGCGCCCGTTCAACGCAAGGTTAGGCGCATCCGGGCGGGCTCGCCAAGCGCTTCCTGTCACAAAGATGAACAAGGCGGCTGGCATCCCGCTCAGGTGCGGGGGCGTATTCTCTGAGGCATGTCCATTGAACGCACAGCCCGTTTCGGCCTCGGCCAGATCGTTCGCCACCGCGAACAGCCCCTCGAGGGCGTGATCGTGGACGTGGACGCGGTCTGCGCCGTGCCCTTTGACGACATCCGTGCGGATCAGCCGTTCTATCAGGTCTTCGCCTATGGCGATGACGGCGGTTTCATCGCCTATGTGCCCGAGGACGCCCTGATGGCGAATCGGGAGCTGAAGCCGCTGAGCGCCGCCGAACAGGCCCAGTGGTTCACCACGGATCGCCACGGCCGACACGCGCCGCGTTCGCAACCGATCCACTGACGCACGTATTCCTTCATGACCAAGGACGGACTAGATTCGTCCTGATCATGAGGAGGCCGCATGTCTGATTTCACCCACGTCCATGAAACCCCGCCCGAAGGCGCGGCCGAGGACTGGACCATTCCCCAGGCATGGGAGTCCTACACCGACGTCGAGCATCAGACCTGGGTGACGCTGTACGAGCGGCAGATGAAGATCCTGCCCGGACGGGCGGCGGACGTGTTCCTGAAGGGGCTGGAGGCTCTGGACCTGCACGGCTCGGGCATTCCCGATTTCCGCGAGATGAACCAGAAGCTTGAGGCCCTGACCGGCTGGACGGTGGTGTGCGTGCCGGGACTGGTGCCGGACGAGGTGTTCTTTGACCACCTGGCCAACCGCCGCTTTCCGTCGGGCCAGTTCATCCGCAAGCCGGATCAACTGGATTATCTGCAGGAGCCGGACATCTTCCACGATGTGTTCGGCCATGTGCCGATGCTGACGGACCCGACCTTCGCCGATTACATGGAAGCCTACGGCAAGGGCGGCCAGCGCGCGGCCAGCCTGGGCATGCTGCCCAATCTGGCGCGGCTGTACTGGTACACGGTGGAATTCGGCCTGATGGAGACGCCCGAGGGGCTGCGCATCTACGGCGCCGGCATCGTGTCCTCGTCCACCGAGAGCAAATTCAGCCTCGAGGATCCGTCGCCGAACCGGCTGGGCTTTGATCTGGAGCGGGTGATGCGGACCCTGTACCGCATCGACGACTTCCAGCAGGTCTATTTCGTCATTCCGTCCATCGAGCAGCTGCGCGAGGTGACGCTGCAGGACTTCGGTCCGGTGTACGAGAACCTGAAGGGGGCCGAGGACCTGCCCATCGACGCGATCCTGCCGTCGGACAAGGTGTTCACGCGGGGCACGCAGGCTTATGCCGCCAGGGGCGGACGGTTCGCCAAGGCGGGCTAGGCCGCGCCGACCGCGGCTGAGGCGCGTTCCAGCAGGGACGCCGGGCTTTCGCCGGGCTGAAGTTCGGCGGACCCCACCTCGAACTCCACCACGAAGGGCGGGCGTTCCGGCCCGGCGTCGAAGGCGGTGCAGCCGATGACGGCGGCGATGCGTTCGGCGGTCAGGCGGGCCGCCGCGCCGCGGGTGGCGGGCAGGGCCAGGGCGAAGACCTCGGGGGCCAGGCGCGCGGCGGTGTCCTCGGCCCGGACGAGACGCGAGACCATGGCTCCGATCTGGGGCATGGCGCGGTCCAGCCAGCCGCCTTCGCGGGCCAGGGCGACCTCGCGGCCATAGACCACGCGCAGCACGCAAACCGACAGGGGACGGCCCCGCTCGCGGGCGCCCTCGGCGACGCGCGCCAGGTGGGCGGCGAACAATTCGCGGGTGAACAGGCCGGTGTCGGCGTCCATCAGACCCGAGCCGCGCGCGGCCTCCAGCGCCTTGCGGATGGACTTCTGGCGGCGATAGTCCCGCGCCAGGGCCAGGATGCGTGCGGCGGTCTCGTCCTCGGGGGTGTCGGGGGACGCCACGTCGGCGAAGCCGCGATTGTAGAGCTCCGACAGGTTGAGGTCGGCGACGTGGCGCAGATAGAGCACCAGCGGAATGTGGAACAGGCGCGTGTTGCGCTTCATGCCCGCAGCGATGGACAGGGCGGGCGCATGGTCCTCGCCCCCCCACAGGACCGCCGCGTCAAAGGCGCTTTCGTGCAGGTAGTCGAAGGCGGTGTAGGGCGTAGGCGCCGCTACAGCCTCGGCGCCGCCGGCCGACAGGGCGTTGGACAGGGCCAGAAAGCGGCGATCCGCCACCCCCGCCGCCAGGACGCGCAGGGGTTTTTCGGACGGATCCGGGGCCTCCAGCGTCGCGCCCCCGGCCGCGAAGGTGGCCTGCCGCAGGGCGAACTCCTCCTCGGCCACGGCGCCGCGCACCAGCTGCTCGAGCCGCAGGGCCAGCTGGGCCGGGTGAGGGGGGCCGGTCATCACCAGATCGGCGCCGGGCGCGTCCCGGCCCGGTTTCGACAGGGCCAGAACCGGCAGGATGCGGGGCAGGGCGCGCGCCTTGAGGACGGCGGCGGCTTCCGGCGCCGCATCCGCGATCAGGGCCGCTTCGAAGGCCAGATCCTCCATGGCGGCCGCGCCGCCGTCCAGCGTGCGGGCCGTCAGGGTGCGCCAGCCGAGGGCGTCCAGCCCGGCGCACAGCGGCCCGGCCAGATCGTCGTCGGCCGCCACGACCAGTACGCGCGGATCGGGTCCCAAACTCAGAATCTCCGTCTCGCGCACCGGATCGGCCGCGTCCCCCCTGAATTGCCGGGACCATAGCGAGCCGGTCCCCTGCCATGCAACGGCCCCGGGATTGGACATCGGAGCGCAAGGGACTTATCCACCGCCGCGATCTGGGCTAAACCCAGTTAACCGTGACGCGGGGGAGCACGTTTGACCCAATCGACGGACTTCACCTCGCTGGCCTTCTGGGGTCGGCTGGCGGGGCGCGCCTTCAAGCGCAGCTGGGGCCGCGACGTCATGCTCTACACGGGCGGCGTCTCGTTCTTCGCGCTTCTGGCCGTGTTTCCGGCCATCGCCATCCTGATCGGCTTCTACAAGATCGTTCTGTCCAGCGGCCAGGCGACCGAACAGGCCGCCGCCCTGACCGAGATGCTGCCGGCTGCGGCCCGGGGCATCTTCATCGGCGAGGTGGAGCGCATGACGGGGCTGTCGGCCCGGTCCATCTCGACCCAGAGCGCCATCGCCCTGGTCATCGGCGCCTACGCCGCGCACCGGGGGTTCAAGGCCTTGCTGGCCGGGCTGAACCTGATTCACGACGAGCCGGACCCCCACGGCTTCTTCCGCTTCAACCTGCTGGCCCTGGTGGTGGCGATCCTCGCCTTCACCCTGTTCACCGTGGTGTCGGGCGCGGTGGTGACCTCGCGCATCCTGAGCCATGCGTCGGAGACGGGAAGTTCGCTGTGGCTGGACGGGGTCTGGTCCACGGCCGGGTTGTTCATCGGCCTGACCTGTCTGTACCGCTACGCCATGGTGCACTCGAGCCGGGTCGCGTGGCGCGCGGCCATCGCGGGCGGGCTGGTGGCCACGGTTCTGTCGGCCACCGTGTCCTGGCTGTGCGTGGTCTATGTGGAGCAGATCGTGGAGCTGGGCGCGACCTACGGCTCGGTGGGTGCGGTGGTGGTGCTGCTGATCTGGCTGTCCTGGAACGTCAACGCCATCTTCTACGGCGGCGGCTTCGTCACCGAGATGGAGATCGTGCTGCGCCGTCAGGACGAGCCCCCGACCGAGGACGCGCCCGAGGTGGACACCGATTCCCGAATCGTCAGCCTTCAGAGTCGGCGGCGCGCTCAACCGTAATCGCCAGCCAGCCGGCTTCCTCGCGCACCTCGATCATCCGCCCGCCCAGCTCCTGCATCAGGTGCGGGACGTCGATCCGCGCCATGGGGTCGGTGGCCAGCAGGACCAGCCGCGCGCCCGGCGCCGCGATCTCCAGCGCCTTGCGCAGCCGCAGGCTCGGCACGGGACAGCGATGGCCGCGCGCGTCGACGATGATGGGGACAGGACTGACCACGGGCTCTCCGCAGGGGACGAATCCGGTCAGGGTGTGACGCATGGTGCGTCTTTCGTCCAGTTTGCCGGCGGTTCTGATCGCCCTCTGCGCCCTGGCCGCGCCCGGTCAGGCCCAGACGCCGCGCGTTTCGCCGGACTATCACGCCCGGGTCTGGGTGGCCGGGTTCGAAACCCCCGTGGAGATTCGCCAGTCGGGCCTGCGTCGGCGCATCGAGGTGGCCCAGGGCGGCCTCGTCCAGACCTATATCGCCGACCGGGTGCGGGGATCGCTGACGGTGATGACGGCGGGCGGGCAGGGCCGGGTGGCCTTTGTCTTCCCCCTGCCGCGCGAGGAGCAGATGTCGCCCCTGCCGCTGGATCTGCTGGTGATCGAGCGCGGCGCGGCGCGCCTGACCCGCGTCGGGGCGTCGAACATCGCCGGGCGCTCGTGCCAGCGGTTCCGCTATTCCGGCTATATGGGACGGGCGGGGTCGGTTTGCGCCACGCGGGAAGGCATCGTGCTGGAACTGCACCCGGACGGGCGCCGACGGCCGCTGTACCAGGTGCTGAGCCTGACCCCGGCGCGTCAGGCGGCCAGCTGGTTCGCGCCGACGCCGGACTATCAGCTGGCGGTGCTGCCGGGGATCGGGGGCACGGTGGGGACGCCGGCTGCGCCGGCTACGCCAGCATCTCCGCCATCATCCTGAGCGCGGTGCGGACGGATTCCAGCCGCACGCTGTCGCGGCCGATGTCGCCGAAGCGTTCCTCGCGGTGGATCAGACGTCCGTCCTGATGGGCCACGGCGAAATGGACCAGACCCACGGGCTTTTCCACCGTGCCGCCGGTGGGTCCGGCGATGCCGGTGACCGAGGCCGCCAGTCCGGCGCCCGACGTCTCCAGCGCCCCTTTCGCCATGGCTTCGGCCACCGAGCGGGACACCGCGCCGTGCAGATCGATCAGCTCGGGGTCCACCCCCAGCATCTGGGCCTTGGCGGCGTTGGAATAGGTGACGAAGCCGCGGTCCACCGCCTTGGCCGAGCCGGACACGGTGGTCAGGGCCGCCACCAGCAGACCGGCGGTGCAGCTTTCGGCCGTGGCCAGCATGATCCCGGCGTCGGAGGCGCGGTCGGTGATGGTCTTGGCCAGGGGTTCGATGTCGGCGGGAAACATGGCGTTCTCATCAGCTGTCGAGTCGCGGTAACGTCGAAGAGAACGCCCCGTTTCATCCGGGCGCGCAAGCCGGGGGCGTAATGACCGACAACACCACCGAGGCCGAGCCCGTTCGTCCGCGCCTGCGCGACCTGAACGATCCGCTGACTCCGGCCCTGTTCGCCCTGGCGGTGTTCGTCAGCGCGGCGCTGGTGTTCGTGGTCCAGCCCATGGTGACCAAGCTGGTGCTGCCCTCGCTGGGCGGCTCGCCGGCGGTGTGGAACACGGCCATGGTGTTCTTCCAGGGGGCGCTGCTGGCGGGCTACGCCTACGCCCATGTGCTGCAGCGCATCCGGTCGATCCGGGGGCAGGTGATCACCCATCTGGTGCTGCTGGTCATCGCGGCGCTGTTCCTGCCGCTGAGGATCAACGGGCTGCTGGGGGACCCGGACCCGTCGGCGCCCATCACCTGGCTGTTGCTGACCCTGGCGGTGTCCATCGGCGCGCCGTTCGCGGTGCTGTCGGCCACCGCGCCCTTGATGCAGGCCTGGTACGCGCGGGTGCGGGCCCACGAGCCGGACGGCAAGAACCCCTATGTGTTGTACGCCGCCAGCAATCTGGGCAGCTTCCTGGCCCTGTTGTCCTATCCGGTGGTGATCGAGCCGATCCTGACCCTGACGGGTCAGCGGATCAGCTGGAGCGTGGGGTATGGCCTGTTCACGGCGCTGGTGCTGGGGCTGGCGTTCGTGGTCTGGCGACGCCGGACCCAGGCCGCGCCGCCCGAGCCGCTGGCGCCGACCGCGCCGATCCCGTGGCGGACCAAGGGGCTGTGGGTGCTGCTGGCGGCCGCGCCGTCCAGCCTGATGCTGGGCGTCACCGCGCACCTGTCCACAGACGTGGCCTCGGCGCCGTTCCTGTGGGTCATCCCGCTGGCGCTGTACCTGCTGACCTTCATCATCGCCTTCCAGGCGCGGCCATGGATTCCCCTGCCGGTGACCTTCCTGGTGCAGGCGGCGCTGGTGGCCTCGCTGATCGGCATGCTGCCGTTCCAGAGCGGCGAGTGGGCCTTCATGTTCCTGGTCCACATCGCGGCGTTCTTCTTCACCGCCCTGATGTGCCACCAGCTGCTGGCGGCGCGGCGGCCGCCGCCGGACCGGCTGACCGAGTTCTATCTGCTGCTGTCGCTGGGCGGGGTGCTGGGCGGGATCTTCAGCGCCCTGATCGCGCCGGTGGTGTTCGAGGTGGTGCGGGAATATCCGCTGGTGCTGATCCTGACGGCCCTGTTCCGGCCGTGGGGGCGGGGACGGATCACCATCCCGGAGTGGGTCTGGCTGGCCGCGGTGGTTCCGCTGACCCTCGCGCCGCCCGCCATCTATCTGGCGCTGAGGCTGAATCCGGAACTGCTGGCGGCGGTGGGATGGGATTCGGCCATGGCCGTGTCCCGGTTCGCCTTCCTGCTGGCGGCCATCAGCGCGTTCATGATCCGCGACCGGGCGCCGTTGTTCGCCGCCGCCCTGGTGATGATCAGCCTGTCGGCGCACCATGTGGCGGGCCGTTACGACTGGCAGCATTCGGAGCGCAGCTTCTTCGGCGTCATGCGGGTGGCCGAGTTCAATGATCCGGGCATGGGCGGGCCGGTGCGCATGCTGATGCACGGCACCACCCTGCACGGGGCCCAGGCGACCGATCCGGTGGAGGCGTGTCTGCCTTCACTCTACTACGCCCCGTCCACGCCGATCGGGCAGGTGACGGACGCGCTGCAGATCGCCCGCCCGGCTGTGTCCATCGGGGTGGTGGGTCTGGGGACGGGGGCCATGGCCGCCTATCGCCGCCCGGCGGACGATCTGACCTTCTTCGAGATCGATCCCATGGTGGACCGCATCGCCCGCGATCCGACGTGGTTCACCTATATCAGCGACTGCGCCCAGGGGCCGGTTGAGACGGTGCTGGGCGACGCGCGTCTGACCCTGGCCTATCAGCCGGACGACCGGTTCGACCTGCTGCTGATCGACGCCTTCTCTTCGGACTCGATCCCGACGCATCTGCTGACCCGCGAGGCCATCGCCGACTATCTGCGGGTGGTGAAGGACGACGGGGTGGTGGTCCTGCACCTGTCCAACCGGCATCTGGAGCTGGCCATGCCGACGGTCAACGCCGCGCGGCTGGCGGGCGCCCACGACCGGCACCAGATCTATGTGGAGCGCGAGGGCCTGCCGGTCATGGCGGAGGCGTCGACCGAGGCCCTGATCCTGTCACCGACCGAAGAGGGCCTGGCCCTGTTCGCCGACGATCCGCGCTGGAAGACCATCGCGCCCAACGACGTGCGGGCCTGGACCGACGACTATGTGAACGTGGTCGGCGCCCTGACGCGGCAGATCAGGTTCGAGCGGGGAGGGTGATCGAGACCACCGCCTGGGCGGCCAGGCCTTCCTGACGCCCGGTGAAGCCCAGGCCCTCGCTGGTGGTGGCCTTGACGCTGACCGCGTCCAGCGGGACGTCCAGCAGCGCCGCGAGCCGCTCGCGCATGGCCAGCCGGTGCGGCTTGATCTTCGGCTGTTCGCAGATCAGCGTCACGTCCACATTGACGATGCGGCCGCCGCGCGCGCGCATGCGCTCAAGGGCGTGGATCAGGAACTGGTCGGAGGCCGCGCCCTTCCATCGGGGGTCGCTGGGCGGGAAGTGATCGCCGATGTCGCCGTCGCCCATGGCGCCGAGGATGGCGTCGGTCAGGGCGTGCAGCCCCGCGTCGGCGTCTGAATGGCCGACCAGCGCATGATCATGGGGAATGGCCACGCCGCACAGCCAGGCGGTGTCGCCGGGGCCCCAGCGGTGCACGTCGTAACCCTGTCCGATGCGGGTCTCGCGCGCGATCATCTGTTCAGCCAGGGCGAAATCCTCCGGATAGGTCAGCTTCATCAGGCGCGGGTCGCCGGGGACCAGGCGCACGGTTCCGCCCGCACGCTCCACCACCGCCGCGTCGTCGGTGGGGCTCTCGCCGGCCGGCCAGACGGCCCAGGCGTCGCGGAAGGTCTTCAGGCGCGCCGCCTGCGGCGTCTGGGCCCGCCACAGGCCCTCGCGCGGCTCGGTCGCGGCCACGAGGCCGTCGGCGCCCTCGCGTTTCAGGGTGTCGGGGACGGGCAGGGCCAGCAGGGCGGCGTCGGCGCCGTCCAGCGCGTCCAGCAGGCGGGCGACGTGATCCGCCGTCAGGAAGGGCCGCGCCGCGTCGTGGATCAGCACGGGCGTATCGTCCCTCGCGGACAGGGCGGCCAGTCCCGCCTGTACGGACTCCGCCCGCGTGGCGCCGCCGGCCACGGCGCGCCAGCCGGACAGGCCGGTCAGGGCCTCGGCGGCCTGATCCTCGGCGCCGCCCGGCACAACCACCACGACCTCATCGGCGCCCGCATCCAGAAGCGCGCCCACCGACCACGCCAGCAACGGCCGTCCGCCCAGAGCGCGCCATTGCTTGGGGCCGCCCGCGCGCGAGCCGGAGCCCGCCGCCACCACGATCGCTGAGAAACTCATGACGGCCTTCTAGCCCAAATGCGGGTCGGAACAATCGATCACGTCGTTCGCTTTCTGTGATGAAAGAGGGAGTCCGCCATGATCCGTCCGTTCGTCGTCGTCGCGTCCGCCGCCGCCTTGCTGGTGGCCGCCTGCGCCAGCCTGTCGCCCTATGGGCCGCAGATGGGCGGCTCGGGCCAGGGCTATTCGGAGCAGCGCATCGAAAGCGACCGCTGGCGCGTCACCTATCGCGGCGTCGGCGATCCCGGTCCGGTCGCGGACTACGCCCTGCTGCGCGCGGCCGAACTGACGCTTCAGAACGGCGACGAGTGGTTCGAGGTGACCCAGCGATGGATCGACGGGCGCCCCAGCCAGGGCGGCGTCCGGCCCAGCGTCTCCATCGGCGCCGGATCGGGCAGCTACGGCGGCTATCGCACCTCGGGCGTCGGCGTCGGCCTTGGCCTGAACATCTCGGGCGACCAGCCGACCTCGACGGTGATGGAGATTCGCACCGGCGACGGCCCCCGCCCGGACCGTCCCGAGGTCTATGACGCCCGCAGCGTGCGGGACTCGCTGGGCGCGCGCTACTAGACCCTACCCCGCGTCAGGTTGCGGTATTCCACCAGGCGCTCCTTGTCGCGGCGGACCTGGTCGCCACGGCGTTGTCCACGTCCAGCGAGGCGTAGCGGACCCAGCCTTCGATGCCGAGCTTGTCCTGAATGGCGCCCACCGGGGTTTGCCACAGGAAGTAGGACATCCACGACACCCCGGCGCCCAGCACGATGGCGAGGCCCTGCAGGATGCGGAATTCCATCTCGTTCACGCCGGGCACGGGCTCCAGCACGGCCAGCCAGAGCCACAGCAGGAACACCAGCGGCGTCATGAAGCGGCTGAACCAGCGCATCCAGTAGCGCTCGCGCCGCACCCGCCACAGCTCCATCTGGACGAACTTCTCCAGATATTCCATGCGCGCGCCCAGCCACATGGTCAGGCGGGTCAGGTACATGGCGCGCTGGCCCCAGCCCTTGCCGTCGGTCTGGAACTGGGTCTCGGCCTGGTCCGCCACGGCGCGGGCGTTGGTGAACAGGTTCTGCAGCTCGCGCGTCCGCTGCACGATCTCTCGCGACAGTTCGTAGGAGTCGTTCTCCAGCCGGAAGCGGTACTGGGTGAACAGGATGGCGTTCAGGCCCCAGTACAGGGCCACGGTCAGCACCATGGCGATGGCCGCCATGGCGACCCCGGCGGTGGTCGTCCCGGTCCAGTCGGTGAACCAGGTCGGGCCCAGCGTGGCCAGCAGGGTGAAGGCGATCAGGGCCAGGGCCTGATTCATGCGTTTGATGGCCACATGGGTGCACAGGCGCCGGAACACCGAGCGCCCGTAGCGGTGGATGCGGCCGCGCATGTCGGACTCGACCGGAAAACGTTCCTGGATCTGGCGATGGAACAGGACGTGGAAACGGTCCGGCTTTCCGTCGCTCTCCCAGAAGGGAAAGATGTCGAGGGGCTGGTTGAAATACTCGTCGATGTGATCCGAGATGTGCTGGATCGCCTCGGGATCGTTGGAGAAATACTCGCTTTCCTGAATCGGCCGGTCGATGCCGTCGCGCGAGCGGGTGTGGCGGGCGTCGGGGTCGCGAACGGGAGCGGGCGCGTCGCGGTCAGGCCGGTCGGCCGCCCCCGGCGGGGGCGGGGTCGCCACGGCGCCCATCACCGGCGCAGGCTGATGCAGGGGATGGGCCATGGGCTCCACGGTCGGCTCCGGCACAGGCGGCGCCACCGTCGGCTCATGCGAATCCTGTTGCGACATGCCTGTTCCCCAAACCTTGTTCCGCAAGGGTTCTACGATGAAAGTCGGGGCCGAGCCATCCAGCTTCGCCTTGGGCGCGAACCAAGCTTAACCCTATCGGCGAACCGCCCGGGGGCAAATGAACTTTGAGAAAGTTCAGAACGGCCAGCGGGCCATGGCGGCGGCGAAGGCCAGCAAGGGCAGGAGCAGGAGCGCTTCGATCCCCAGCCAGCGGCGGACCCTGGCCACATCGGCGGGTTCCGGCTGGAAGGCGGGATCAGCCTTGCGGGCGCGGCGCCAGGCGATGAACCGGAGCGTGGGAATGATCGAGGCGGCTGCGATCAGGCCGAACACGGCGAGCTTGGCCCAGAAGAAGGGGTTGGCCTCATAGAACATCCAGCCCTTGCCGCCCCAGATGACGCGGGAGACGCCGACGATCAGCACCAGGGCGGCCGCGCCGCCGACGCCGGCGTCCAGATGCCCGAGCCGGTCCACATCAAGGGGCGCCGCGCGCAGCAGGACCCGTTCGCCCATGATCATGGCCACGAGGCCGAAGACCAGGATGTGGTGCAGGATGGCGAGGGTCAGGTCCAGCATGGGAAAGCGCCTTCACGGGCGAGTCGGAAACAGCGTAGGTTGGCATCATGACACGATTTCTGTTGGTGGCGGCGGGCGGCGCGGCGGGGGCCATGGCGCGCTACGCCCTTGGGCTGGCGGCGGCGCGGCTGGCGCCGGGCGTGGCCTGGCCTCTGGGGACCTTCACGACCAATGTGGTGGGCGGGCTGCTGATGGGGCTGCTGGCGGGATGGCTGGCGCTGAAAGCCGGGTCGGGCGTGGATCACGAGCGCCTGCGCCTGCTGCTGGGGGTGGGGCTGCTGGGCGGCTTCACCACCTTCTCCGCCTTCTCGCTGGAGACCGCCCTGATGATCGAGCGGCGGCAGCTGGGGCTGGCGGCGGGCTATGTGGGCCTGTCGGTGGTGCTGTCGGTGGCGGCCCTGTTCGCGGGGCTGATGATCGCCCGGCGCCTCTGGTAGCCAGGATGGCGCCGCGCGCGTGACGGCCTATAAGGCGGCCATGAGCCGTGAAGTGAAAACCCTGTATGTGGCCGAGGCCGAGGACGGCATCCGTCTGGACCGCTGGTTCCGGCGGCGCTGGCCGCACCTGTCCCATGTGCAGGTGCAGAAGATGGCCCGGTCGGGCCAGATCCGCGTGGACGGATCGCGCGCCAAGCCGGAGGACCGGCTGACCGCGGGCGCCGCCGTTCGGGTGCCGCCGATCCCCGATCCGGTGGAGAAGACCCCGGGCGAGCGGCCGACCCTGAGCGACCGGGACGTGGCCTATGCCCGCTCGCTGGTGCTGTTCGAGGACGACATGGTGATCGCCCTGAACAAGCCCGCCGGGCTGGCGGTGCAGGGCGGGACCAAGACCACCAAGCACGTGGACCGGCTGCTGTCGGCCTGGGGCGAGGGGCTGGAGCGGCCGCGTCTGGTGCACCGGCTGGACCGGGACACCTCGGGCGTCCTGCTGCTCGGCAAGGGGCCGGAGGCGGCCAAGCGGCTGGCGGGGGCCTTCGCCCGGCGTCAGGCCAAGAAGACCTACTGGGCCATTGTCATGGGCGCGCCCAAGCCGGGGGCCGGGCAGATCGATCTGGCGCTGAAGAAGTCGGGCATCAACGATTTCGAGATCATGCGGCCCGCCGATCCGAAGGAGCACGGCGCAGAGCCGGCGGAGACCGCCTTCGCCACCATCAGCCGGGCGGCGCACCGGGCCAGCTGGATGGCGCTGCGGCCGTTCACGGGACGGACCCACCAGCTGCGGGCGCACATGAAGGCGATGGGGCATCCCATCCTCGGCGATCCCAAATACGGGGACGAGGCGTCGAACGAACTGTCGGGTCCGCTGAAGCTGCAGCTGCATGCGCGGCGGATCGAGCTGGACCACCCCGGCGGCGGCAAGCTGATCGTTGAGGCCCCCTTGAGTCCCGAGATGAAGGCCGGCTTCGCCCATTTCGGCTTCTCCGAGGATGAGGCGGAGCAGGATCCCTTCGCCGGGGTCAAGCGCATCCGATGACGCCGGATCAGGCCATGCGGGCGCAGCAGGCCGCGGCCCTGCTCAACCAGCGGCGTTTCGCCGAGGCCCTGGATCTGCTCGCGCCGCTGGCCTCGACGCTGCCGGGCGAGGCGGACATCCGTCACCTGTTGGGCGCGGCGCTGGCGGGGACGGGGGACGCGGCAGGAGCGGAACGGGCGCTGCGCGCCGCCCTGACAATCAATGCCGCCCATGTGCACGCCGCGGTCGATCTGGCCCGGCTGCTGGCGGCCCAGGAGCGGCATGAGGACCTGCTGGCCGCCACCGAGGCTGCGGCGGCGGTGGAGCGCCCCCGTCTGGCCTTGCTGGATTTGCGGGCCCAGGCTCTGCAGGCGCTGGACCGGGCGGCGGAGGCCCTGGCGGTGCGCGAGCGGCAGGTGGGGCTGGCGCCGGACAATCCGGTGGTCCACCACAATCTGGCGGCGCTGCTGGGGGACATGGGTCATGCGGACCGGGCCGAGGCGGCGGCGCGCACAGCCTTCGCCAAAGGCGGCGACGCGCCCGAGACCTGGCTGGCCCTGGCCCGCGCCCTGCAGAAACAGGCTCGCTACGACGAGGCGGACGCGGCCTTCGCCGAGGTGCTGACGCGGCGCCCGCTGGCCCTGGACGCCCTGCGGGATCAGGCCCAGCTGGTGTGGATGCGGACGGGGGATGCGGCGGCGGCGTGCGCGCGCATCGACCGGATGATTGTCGAACACCCGGACGTCAGTCCGCTGCGGGCGCTCAAGGCCAAGGTGCTGACCTATGCGGGCGATCCGCGCGGGGCCTATGAGGCCATGACGGCCGGGCCGCTGAGCGATGCGGCGGGCCATCTGGCGGCGTCGCGGGCGGCGGTGGCCTTTGATGCGGACAAGGCCCTTGAGCATGCACGGACCGCCGTGGGCATGGCGCCGGAGCAGGAGGACGCCCGGCGCGGACTGGTGGAGGCCCTGCTGGCCGTGGGGGCGGCGGAGGAAGCGGCGTCGATGGTGGAGGCCATGTTGCGCGACCGGCCGCTGGATCAGTACCTGCTGGCCTTTCAGGCGACCCTTTGGCGGCTGCTGGACGATCCGCGCCTGTCCGAGTTGTGCGACTATGAGGCGGTGGTGCGGGGCTGGCGCATCGACACGCCGGACGGCTGGCCGGATCTGGACAGCTATCTGGCCGAGCTGGCCGAAACGCTTCGGGGCCTGCATCGGCTGAAGACCCACCCGCTGGACCAGTCGCTGAGACACGGCACCCAGACCAGCATGGACCTGCTGGTCAGCGAGGAGCCGACGGTGCGGGCCTTCTTCAAGGCCATCGACGGCCCCATCCGGCGGCACATGGCGCTGCTGGGGCAGGGGGACGATCCCCTGCGCCGCCGCAACACCGGCGCCTATCGCATCAAGGGAGCCTGGTCGATCCAGCTGCAGCCCGACGGGTTTCATGCGGACCATCTGCATCCTGACGGCTGGCTGTCGTCGGCCTGCTATATCGCCCTGCCGGACGCGGTCGAGGGGGCGGGGCGCGAGGGCTGGATCCAGTTCGGGCGGCCCGGCATTCCCACGGCGCCGTCGCTGGAGGCGCAGCATTTCATCAAGCCGGAGCCGGGGCTGCTGGCGCTGTTCCCGTCCTACATGTGGCATGGGACCGTGCCGTTCTCGGGGGACCAGACCCGGCTGACCATCGCCTTCGACGTGGTCCCCGCATGAGGCCCGCAGCCGATGCGCCGCTGGCGGTGTTCGACATCGACGGGACCCTGGTGGACAGCCGGGCGGCGATCCTTGAGGCGGCGGTGACGGCGGCGCGGACCGTGGGGCTGGCCGAGCCGGGCTATGAGGCGGTGCGCCAGATCGTGGGGCTGTCGCTGCACGAGGCGCTGCGCCAGCTGGCGCCTGAGCTGACCGACGCCGAGCTGGCCGAGTTCGTGGCGGCCTATCAGGGCGCGTTCCGGAGCATGCATGAGCGGCCGGGGTTCGAGGAGCCGCTGTATGCCGGGGCCATGGACCTGCTGGACCGGCTGAGCCGGGACGGGTGGCGGCTGTCGCTGGCCACGGGCCAGTCGCGGCGGGGGGTGGAGCGGAACCTGGCGCGAGCGGGCTGGGCGGACCTGTTCCTGAGCAGCCACTGCGCCGAGGACGGGCCGGGCAAGCCGGACCCGGCCATGCTGGTCTGCGCCATGGATGTGTGCGGCGGGGCGCCGGAGCGGACGGTGATGATCGGCGACACCAGCCACGACATGCGCATGGCCCTGAACGCGGGGGTCCGGCCGCAGGGGGTGGCCTGGGGCTTCCACACGGCGGACGAGGTGCTGGCGTCCGGAGCGGTCCATGTGGCCGAGGACTTCCCGGGGCTGGAGCAGGCGCTGCACGCCTTTGCCGCGGGGCGTCGCGCGGCGTGACGATTCCCACAACCAAGTCCTTGGAAATGCGTTACATCCCCATGATGAAAACCTTGAGCGTTTCCGTGATCTGCCTGTCGGCCCTGGCCCTGAACGCCTGCACGGCGGCCCGTTCGGCGGGGGACGGGGTGGGGACGGTGCGCGACGGCTTCGCCGATGCCGCCACCGCCCCGCTGGAAGACCTGAACCTGCGCCGCGACGCCATTCCGACGGTGCTGCTGCAGGCCCAGGCGGCGCCCTATGACATGCGCAATCTGGAGCGCTGCCCGGCCATCGCGGCCGAGGTGCGGCGGCTGGACGACGCCCTGGGACCGGACCTGGACGAGCCCACGCCCCAGGACGGCTCGCTGAACAGCGAGATCGCGGCGGACGCGGCGGCGTCGGCGACGCTGGATGCGATCCGCGACACGGCCACCGACTTCATCCCCCTGCGCAGCTGGGTGCGGCGGCTGAGCGGGGCGGAGCAGCACAGCCAGCAGGTGCAGTCCGCCATCCAGGCCGGACGGCAGCGCCGGGCCTTCCTGAAGGGCATGGGCATGCAGCGCAACTGCGCCCCGCCCGCCGCGCCGAGCTGGTTCACGCCCCGTCGGGGGTGAAGTCTCAAGCTTGACCGAGCCTGATTGATCCTCCAACCGAGAGACGGGGGTAGCGATGGCCACACACAAAGCACTGAAGGCGCTCGTGAGCTTTGATGGGCGCACACGTCGACGGGACTGGTGGTTGATCTGGATTGGTCTTGCCGTCATTCAGACGTCGCTTTGGGCTCTGCTCAGCAAGATGATCTTCGGCGCATGGCCGTCGCCATTTGATCCGAGCCTTTCGCAAGGTGAGGCCGCGCTCAGTCTTGGTGTGCTCTTGGTCTTTCTTTGGCCTTTGACAGCATTGTCGATGAGGCGTGCGCATGACCGCGACAAGAGCGGCTGGCTGGTGCTTGTGTCAGCGCCCTTGGCTATTGCCGATGGGATCGCCATGCTCATCGCGCCGGATTTGATGATGTCGCCGATGGCGCCTCCGTTCTCCACCCTGGATATCGCCAAGCATGTCTTCACTTCGGTGTACCTCATCATCGGATTTTGGCTTCTGGTCACCCTCGGCTTCCTCGACGGCACGCCCGGGCCCAACCGATATGGCCCGTCCCCCAAGGGCATTGGTCAGAAGGACTAGGTTTCCCCCCGCGTCGATTGACTCTCCGTCGGCCCGAACACCCGCTCGAAGCTCGCCTTCAGGGCCGCGTCGGCGTCGTCCATGGTCGCGATCAGGCCCAGGTCGGCGAGGCTGGTGACGCCGTGCTCGCGGATGCCGCAGGGGACGATGCCGTCGAAGTGGGTCAGGTCCGGCTCCACGTTCAGGCTGATGCCGTGGAAGCTGACCCAGCGGCGCACCTTGACCCCGATGGCGGCGATCTTGTCCTCGCGGGCCTGGGCCGACCCGTCGTCGCCGACGAAGCGGCGCTCGACCCAGACGCCGACGCGGCCGTCGCGCACGTCGGCCTCCACGTTGAAGGCGGCCAGGGCGCCGATAATCCACTGCTCGAGCCCGCGTACGAAAGCGCGCACGTCGCGGCCACGCCGGTTCAGGTCCAACATCACATAGGCCACCCGCTGGCCCGGGCCATGGTAGGTGTACTGGCCGCCGCGCCCGGTCTGGAACACCGGGAAGCGGGCGTCGATCAGGTCGTCGGCCTTCGCCGAGACCCCGCCGGTGTAGAGGGGCGGATGCTCCAGCAGCCAGATCATCTCCTCCGCCTCGCCCGCATGGATGGCGGCGACCCGGTCCTCCATGAAAGCCACGGCCGTCTCGTAGGGGACGGGGGCGAGGGCCGTGACCCACTGAACCGGCCGCCCGTCGTCGCGGCGCAGGCGGGTCAGATCGGGCGGAGAACTTAACGGCTGGGAAAGCATGATCGGCCCAATGTGGCGGCAGGGGGCAGCCATGCAAGACCAGATCACCCCAGTAACCGCGTCAGTACACCCGATGAGTCAGATTGAATCCGTAAACGTCGAGATCTCCGTGGTGCTCGGTCGCTCCGTGCTGCCCATGGCGCAGCTGTTGCGCATGGGCCGTGGCGCGGTGATCCCCCTGGACGCCGGAGAGCACGAAGAAGTGTGGATCCTGGCCAACAACCACCCCGTGGCCCGCGGCGAGATCACCATCAACGACGACCGCATCGCCATCACCGTGACCCGCCCGGCGGACCTGTACGACTACATGGCCGGCGCGGCGTAGGGCGGAGCTCCTCCCTCCGTCATTCCCCGGCTTGACCGGGGAATCCAGAAACACTGGACGTTCGGAGGTCGCTCGGCCCTGACGGAGCGTCTGGACCCTCCGGTCAAGCCGGAGGGTGACGGGTTTGATGGGGTCACGGCCCCTGTCCCGGGTGGTGAGACTCCGGCGGCGAAAAAGAGTGCAACGGGAGTCTCGCGGTTTCGGCGTCGAGCGTCTGTTCGGCGCGGGCGGTGACGGCCTGCAGCGCGGCGATGAGGCGGGCGAGATCCCTGGCGGGCAAGGGATCGGGGACCGCGTCGGCGGCGGGGGCGTCCGGTGGTGGGT